>CAZPFL010000034.1:0-30497 GCA_964585785.1 uncultured Rhodospirillaceae bacterium | reverse complement strand
CCGACGCCGAGGCGCGCGCCGAGAGCGAGGCCGGCATCCTCCGCCACCTCGCCCACTTCATGGGCAAGTCGACGGCGGGCTATCTCGGCAGCGTATCGGAGAAAGGCAGCGCCGAGCTGAATTACGACGAGCTGGTCGCGACCACCCTGCTGCACGGCTCGCCCGAGACCGTGACGCGGAAGCTGCGCCAGCTCGCCGACACGGCGGGGATGGACTCCCTCCTGCTGCATTACCCGCCCTATTACGGCACCGAGAAGGCGCGGAAGAGCCTCCGCCTCTTCGCCGAAAAGGTGATGCCGCAGTTCCGCGGGTGAGCGATTGGCCTACGTGCCATCCATGGATGCCACGGACAAGCCGTGGCATGACGTAAGTATTTTACATTAAATAATAATTCGTCACTCCCCGGCTTGTTCGGGGAGTCCATGTCTTGGCGCGATCGCCAAACGGAAGGAAAAACCGGCCTAGGCCGCGCTGTTGATCTCGGCCGCGGCTTCGCCGAAGACGCCGCCGAGCAGCTTATCGACGCTCCAGCCGTCCGAGGACAGCGGCAGCAGCAGGCGCTGGTAGTGCAGCCAGTGGCCGCGCTCGGTCAGGATGCTGCGGCGGGTCACCTTGGGCAGCTTGTGCAGCACGACCTCGGCGTAATCCAGCAGGATGTCCCGCTCGAAATAGCCGACGGTCATGTCGTCGAGGAAGCAGCCGGTGTAATTGCGGTCGAGCAACCGGTCGATCCCCGTGCCGCAGAGGCGGACCTGGAAGCGGATCGGCGCGCGCTGCACGTCGATCAGGAGAACGTTGCTGAGCAGCTTCGGGATGTCGGCCGGGTCGATGTCGGCGCGCGACGGCATGCCGCCCCGGCCGACGAGCTGCCAATAGCGCAGCAGATCGCCGAGTCCGTCATACTCCAGGACCGATGCGATGCGAGCGACTGACTCGCTCATGACGACCTTCCCCTCAGCACTCACAGGCTCGAACACAACGCTCACCGCCTTCGATCGTCTATAAGCCCAATTTCTTAATTCTTGTTTACTTCTTGCCCCATGGCGGCCGTCATCCTCCGCCGCAAAGCATTGATTTTACGTGATTTCCTGAAACGGCTCCGCGGCATGGCCGGCCTGCGGCAAAAAAATCGGGCGCGTGCGGCCACTACGCAACAGTTGTGGGCTCAACAAACTGCACGCCCAGATAGAAGGCCGAGCGGCGCACGATCTCGCAGCTATAGGACCGGCCGAAGCCGCAGCGCAGCTCGAAGCGCGCGGGCAGCTGGGCGATGTTCGCCGGACGGATCTTGGCGCCGGTCTCCGAAATATCGAGCACCATGCCGTCGATGACCTCGTGCTTGCCATCGATCAGGATGGACGCCCGCTTGAGCGTGCGCTTGCGCGGCGACGCGCGCCGGTCGCTCGGCGCGGCCTTGGCGGCCGCGGGCTTGGTGCCGGTGATGAAGAGCTGCTCGCCGAGCAGGATCACGCGCAGCGACTGCAGCAGCGCGTTCGCCTCCAGCGTCACCGGCAGGTAGCCGTTCAGCCCAGCCTCGATGAAGGCAGTGAGCTCGGCGCGGGTGGCGCGACCGTCCAGGATGACCGCGCTCGCCTCGGGATACATCCGCTTGATGCTCAGCACGTCGGCCTCGCCGATCACGCCCTGCGCGGGCGCCAACATCAGGACCATCTCCGGCTCTTCGAAGCCGCCGGCCGCATCCGCGCAGGCCTTCGCGTCGGGGAAGCTGCCGACGACGTCGAAGCCGCCCGCCGCCAGTCCGCGCCCGAGGGTCGTGCGCTCCGATATCGCTCCACCTGCCAAACAAATGGTTGTCTTCACCATCGTCGAGTCCTGTCCCGTGCCATCCCGCCGGTCGTGTTAGCCCAAATTATATTTTAACCGGCTAGTAATAATACCTCGGAGACTTCAGTATCCAACGTATAATTACGATCTACACCTTAAGTAAAGCCCATGAAATGACAAGATATTTTTGTTAAGGTTAACAATAAATACTCGTAAATTTCGATGTATTTTAGAATGATCATAGAAATAGCTGCTTAATACACGCTGCCTGCGCAGCCGGCCTGCGCCTGAATTCGGCCGGTCGGACCGGCAATCCCGCCCGATGCCACGGGCGGCGCCGTCGCGCGGTGGTCAGTCCGGGACGGCGATGCCGATCCACTGCTCGGCGAAGCCGGCCGCCTTCTCGGTCGCGTGCAGGCTGACGCCGGCACGGGACTGCGCCACTTCCACCCAGCCGTCCTTGATCAGCTCGACCACCTGCTGGCGCACGGTCGTGCGGGACAGCCCCACAACATCGGCCAGCGATTCCATATCCATGCAGCAGCCTTCGAGGTTGCCGAGGATAATCAGGTCGAGAATGGCGGCGCCGATCGCGGGAACGCCCGCGTCACGCTGCGCCAGGTAATAGCGGGTGCGCTGCTTCAGGATCGCCCGGTAGCGGGCCACGTCGGCCTGCGCCTCCCACTCGTCGTTTCGTGCTACGCTCGCTTGCATTATTTCTTACTCTTCAGTCTCGCCGGCGCCCGCCGCACCCCCCAACCACTCCCCGGGAGGGCGGAACATCCCGCACCGAAGCGCCGCCGGCCCAAGCCCGGCGGCCGCTCCCATCAGTTGGTTTTCATGCTGTCGGTGGCGTACACCAAGCCGTCGTTGGTGTTCGACATGCTATCGCTCACGGTGCTGCCCAGCGTGTCGAGCACGGTGATCGCTGCGATGCCGATCAGAATGGCGAACAGGGCGTATTCCAGCGTTGCCGCGCCGGAAGGGTCCCCAAGCAAGCGAATGATGGAAGCCTTGACCATCCTACCTCTCCTGACTCGTCTTGTTCTTGCGGCGGCATCGCGTGCCGCCGCCCCTCTCACCGGGCTTTTCGCCGTTCGTCAGGAATGGTGTGCCTTGCCCCTCCCGCCGCCGGCCGTCCGGTATTCGTCCGGATCATTGCCCGCATGGGGTAAGGTATCAGAGGGATAGAATCGAACCAGAGGCAGTATCAGGGATTTAGCGCTATCTCTTTCGGACGGCGCGACACGTCGTCGGAGTGACGTCGTCAGGCGACGGAGTTCGACCGCCCGCTGACGCCCGCGCGGACGCCCCAAAGCGCCGCCTGGGTGCGGTTGGCCACGCCGAGCTTGCCGATCAGCGACTTCACGTGGATCTTCACGGTCGCCTCCCGGATGCCGAGACGCCGGGCGATCTGCTTGTTGGACAGCCCCTCGGTCAGGCATTTCAGGATGTCGCCTTCGCGCAGCGTCAGGTCCCCGAGCTTGCGCGCTTCGGCGGTGTCGGCGAGCGGCTCGCCGCCCGACATCAGGGCATGGGCCAGATCGGACGGAAAGACCGTCTCGCCCAGCCCGATGAGCGCGAGCGAGTGGATCAGCGCGTCTTTGGAGATCGTGTTCAGCAGGTAGCCGCGCGCGCCCATCCTGAGACAGGCGCCGAGCTCCTCCACCGACATCGTGGCCGACAGCAGCAGCAGGCGCGCCGCGTCATAGGCGCCGAGCAATGCGTCGACCGCGCGGGCGGTCTCCTCGATGACCCCGGACGAGACATAGACGATCAGCGCCGGCACCGGCGCATCGCCGGCGGCGGCGGCGGCCACACAATCCTGGTACCTGGCAAACTCACCGACCGTCTCGAACGTCGTACCCTCGAGAAACCCTCTCAGCCCACGCCGAAACAAATCGCTGCCACCAACTAGCAACACGGGCGCTTGAGACATCCGCTCCCTTTGCTCAAGCTCCCCTCCCATCAGGAAAATGATAGATAAAACATAGAAAAAACATAATGAATTTTTTTCATTTACGATAAATTCTCGTAATCCCCATATATTTCATCGAATAAATATCTTAGATCATAAATTATTTACCAAAGAAATGGCCAGCCTTTATTCCCATTTTTACTATGAGTATATTTCGGGGAGAGAAAATCAGGCGCACGACACGCCCTGGTGCGGCCGCGCGGTGCGCGCGGCCGGGCAAAGCGTCTCACCGATCGAGTGGGACCGTGCTTCCCGCGCCTATTTCTGTCCGGGCATCTTCAACCCCTCGCCCATGTCGTAGGGCTCGCGGATGAACATGTCGCGGATCAGGTCGGGAACGTCGTGCTCCGTGAATTTCTTCTGCATGGCCGAATCCGACAGGAAGGCCGCGATGTTCCCGAGCTCCTCGCCCGTGAAGTCGAGCTGGTAGCCGAGTTCCATGCCCTGCAGATCGATCATCGCGAAAGCGCCGCGCCACATGCGCGCCATGAAATCGGTCAGGTCGAGGTAGCGCCCGCCCTCGGGCGCGTCGAGCGCCGGCCCGGCCGCGCCGCCGACCTTATTGACCGAATGGCAGATGACGCAGCCTTTCGAGACGAACAGGCGCTCGCCCTTTTCCGGGTCGAGCATCGGCACGACGAGCCGCGGGCCGCCGTCGTCATCCGCCGCCGTCTTCTTCGCCGGTGACGCCGCGCCCGCACCGCTGACGCCGGCGCAAACCAACAGGCCCGCGCAGATTGCCACAACCGACGCCGTCCGGCCGATGCGCCGGCGGGACACGCTGCCCTTCCTCGAATTCATTGCAACACCCCTCCTTCTGCCATCCGCGCATGCTAGGGCACGGTCGGTCCGTCTAACATTGATTCGCATCAAGGGGAATCCACGCGGCGGGCGGCGCGCGGCCCGGCGTCTCCGCGTTGCGCGTGCAGCCGCCGGCCCGCCATGCTACCGTCGCTCATCCTCTCCCGAGTCGAGGAAGGACGATGGTCGACATGACGCGCCTCGCCATGCGGAAGTCGTCGCCTGCGCGCCGCCGGTCCCTGCTGGCGGCGGCCGTCTCGCTGGCCGCGCTCGCCCTGCAGCCCTTCCTCACCGTCGGCGCGGTTGCCGGCCAGCCGGTCGATCTCGAGCTCATTCTTGCCGTCGACGTCTCCGGCAGCATCGATCCCGACGAGGCCCGGCTGCAGCGTCAGGGCTACCAGCAGGCGCTCGTCAGCCAGGAAGTGATCCGGGCCATCAAGGGCGGCGCCACCGGGCGGATCGCCGTCGCCTATGCCGAATGGGCCGGCATGGAATACTACAAGGTCGTGGTGGACTGGACCCTGATCGACGGGCTGGAGAGCGCCAAGGCCTTCGTCGCCCGCCTCGCCGCCCAGCCCATCACCAGGGCGCACCGCACCTCGCTCAGCGGAGCCATCGACTTCTCCGTGCCGCTTTTCGCGGCCAATGCGTATGACGGCACGCGGCGGGTGATCGACATCTCGGGTGACGGCGCCAACAACTATGGCCGGCTCGTCACCGAAGCGCGCGACGACGCCATCAAGCAAGGCATCACCATCAACGGCCTGCCCATCATGGGCGATCCGAGCGGGACCAGCTATCCCTCGAATCCCGATCTCGACCTGTTCTACCGCGACTGCGTGATCGGAGGCCCCGGCGCCTTCTACGTCGTTGCCCGCGGCTTCGGCGATTTCGCCGGCGCCATCCGCAAGAAGCTGGTCCTCGAGCTCGCGGGCCGGTCGCCGGAAGACGGCGGCCGGGCCGTGGCCGCCGCCGGGCCGTGGCGACTGTGGCGCGCCGCCGCCGAAGAGAAGCGCCAGAGCCCGCCCTGCGACATCGGCGAATGGAACTGGCTGAACATCATCCAGGGCGGTACCGGCGACCGCTGAGCCTTATCGCTCCACAGGGCGATCGTACTCGGCGATGTATCGGCGATTGGGACGGGCGCACTGCGCGCTTCGACAGGCTCGGCATGAGGATTTTCTCAATGCCACTAAGAATTCAACTCATCCTGAGCTTGTCGAAGGACGCACGGCACTAAAGCAACAGACATATATGCGATAGCCCTGCGGCGTCACAGTTGCGGATTTTTCGCCGCTTTTGACTTGGATCAATTCCGAGAGAGGCGCCCGATCGTAGCGTGGCACTGGGACTGTATGCCTCACAGATCCCACATGCGCCAGCGTCCCGGCAGGGTTTGCTTTGGTTCGGCAACTCCAATCGATCCCTGTCGGGACGCAACTCGCAAAAGCCGCAGTCAGGCGACTTGGGGATAAAAAAACGGGAGGGTCTGACATGACCGACGGCGAAATCGCCTATCTTGCCTTGTCCATTTTCTGGTTTGTCGCCTTCCTGGCGGTCATCGGCACGGTTTCCGCGACCGAGGACAAGCGTCGCCGCGAATAGCCGCGCCCGGCGCCGTTGCTCCAGGGCGTGGCATGGCCGCGCCTTCTCCTAAACCATTGGTCGTCGTACCGGAGGATGGTTGTCCGCCGGCGACGACGCTGCCGTAATACCGGCCAGACGATTCAAGGTTTCAGCGCCCTTGGAGAGGGGAGAGCGTGCGACGCCCCCGCTGCCGCCCGGAAAGAGGCCTGGCAGCGGGGGTTTGTTTTTGCCCGGCAGCCACCCCACCGGCGCGGTCTAACCCGTTGCGGGCGCACGATGCCAGATCAATTGTTGACAATTTACACCTATCGCCGCGATGATTGATTTTCCATGCCGCCGGTCCGGCGGCGGCCTCTCGCGAAATGGAACCCGCCTTGTCCCGATTTCAGGACACCCTGCATCTCCTGCGCTCGCGCTCGCTGTCTGCCGCGCTGCAGGACGAGATCGAGCGGCGCATCCTGTTCGGCGAATACAAGGCCGGCGACCGGATCAACGAGAACGCGCTGGCGCATGAGCTCGGCATCAGCCGCGGCCCGATCCGCGAGGCGTGCCGCGGGCTGGTGGAAGGTGGCCTGCTCACGCCCATCGTCAACCGCGGCTTCTTCGTTCGCGCGATCTCGGAAAAGGAGGCGGCCGACGTCTACGACGTGCGGGCGAGCCTGATGCGCCTGGCCGGCGAGACCCTCGCCCCCCGCATCTCCGACGCGCAGCTCGCCACGCTCAACGACCTGGTCGAGCGCATGGATGCGGCCGAGCGCGGCGACGACCCCGCGACCTATTACGCGCTCAATGTCGAGTTCCACGACCGCATCGTCGATTACACGGAAAACGACCGGCTGCGCGCGATCTGCGAGGGCCTGACGAAGGAGCTGCGGCTCTTCCGCCACCGCAGCCTGATCGGCGGCGGCGGCATGCATGTCTCGAACCGCGAGCACCGGCAGATCCTCGCGGCGCTGACGGCGCGCGACCCGGCGCGCGCGGGCGCCGAGCTGGAGCGCCACATGCTCGCCGGCAAGCGGCGGTTCCTCAGCACGCAGGAAAAAGCGGACACCTAACGCCGCGCGCCTCGATCGGGCCACGGCACGGAAAGGATACTCGATGCGTTTCAGCAACTTCATGTTCCCGGCCTCGATGGATCCCGCGAAGGACGGACAGGTCATCGACGAGGTGCTGCGCGAAGGGCGGCTCTGCGACGAGCTGGGGATGGAGATGCTGTGGCTCGCCGAGCACCATTTCGACGGCATCTGCGCCTATGTCGATCCGGTCTCCTTCGCCGCCGCGCTGGCCACCTGCACCAAGCAGATCCAGATCGGCTTCGCGGTCGCGCAGATGTCGCTGCACCATCCGATCCGCATGGCCGAGCAGATGGCGCTGATCGACAACATCAGCCACGGCCGGCTCGTGGTCGGACTCGGCCGCGGCACCGCCTACAATATTTACGACTACCAGGGCTACGGCATCGATCCGAACGAGGCCCAGGAACGCCTGATCGAGTCCGAAGACATCATGATCAAGGCCTGGACGACGGAGAATTTCCGCCACAAGGGCAAGTACTGGGACATTCAGCTGCCGATGCTGCGCCCGCGGCCCTACACCAAGCCGCATCCCTACGTCATCCGCGCCTGCTCGGGCGAGGAATCGATGCTGGAGATGGCTCGCGCCGGGCGGCCCTTCCTGATGAACGTGCAGACCAACGAGGTCACCAAGCACCGCATGGATCTCTACCGCAAGACCCTGCGCGACAGCGGCTATGACGAGGAGAGCGTGGCCAAGAATGTCGCGGAGAGCTGGGTCTGGCGCAACATCTTCGTCGCTGAGACGGACGCCGAGGCGGAGCGCCTGGCGCTGCCCGCCTTCAAGACCCAGACCGAATTCCGCATGGCAATGCGCAAGAAGGTCTACAAGGAGCAGGGTCTTTATCTCAAGAAGGAGAGCGGCAGCGCGCCGGCCCGCAGCGAGGCGCAATATGCCGTGCTCTGCGGCTCGCCGGCGACGGTCGCCGAGGAAATCGCCAAGATCGACGCGATCGGCGTCGGCGGCCTGATCCTGACCTTCCGCATCGGCCCCATGCCCTACGAGGTCGCCGCCAACAGCATCCGCCTCTTCATGGAGAAGGTCGCGCCGGAATTCCAGAAGAAGGCGGCGGCGTAGGTCGCCGGGTCAGCCGGTCTTGATCCGCTGCTGGAATTCCGCCGCCGTGTTGGTGTGGGGAAAGGGCGTGTCCGGCACGGGCACCTCGAGGAAGCGGCACAAGGGCTCCCAGCCCTCGGCCACGTCATAGACCAGCAGGCGGTCGGCGGGGATTTCGCGTTTCACGTCTTCCGTGTGCGCGCGGTAGACCGCCATCGCGTGCTCCGGGTCGTCCAGACGGCCGTCGAAGATCTGCCGGACGACGATCTCCCAGTTCATGTCCTGGCGCTCGCGGCGCGGCCCCGGCGGCTGCAGCGCCCGGTCGCGCAGCGACGGGTAGATCGTCGCATGCACGCTCTTGATCCAGCTTTCGGCGGGCCGCACCGAATGCAGCACCTTGGCGTCCGGATAAAAGGCGGTGATCTCACGCCAGTAGCGCGCCGCCGGCCAGTCGACGGTGGCGGCGTAACCGTCGAAGACCGCGTCCCAGTCCGGCATCTCGCCGCGCGCCGCGGCTTGCCAGTAGGGCAGCCGCTCGGGATGGTCGCGCAGCTCGAACATGTGATAGCACGGCCCGAAGCCGAGCTGCTCCAGCGCCAGCTTGAGCGAGTTGGTGCCTGTCCTGCCGAACCCCGTGCCGACGACCGTCAATGCCATGGCATGCTCTCCCCGTCCTATCTCGCGGTAAGTATGCCGGGACTTCCGGCGCTTGGCGAGGCAAGGCGACGCCTCTACCGCGTCCCCAGCGCCGCCCCCGCCTTCTCCGCCGCGGCGACGCCGCTGAGATAGGCGCCGTGCGCGGTCGAGTAGAAGTCGATATGCGTCGCCTCGCCGGCGAAGAACAGCCGCTCGGCGAGCGGCGTGGCGAGGTCGGCGCGGCGGTGCGCCTGGCCCGGACGCGCCAACGAATAGGCGCCGCCGATGAAGGGATCGCCGCGCCAGCCGGTGGCGACCGAGCCGGCGATCTCTTTCTCGATGTCGGCGCCGAAGATCGCCTTCAGCCGCTCCAGCGCCAGCGCCGTCATCGCCGCGGGCCCGTCCTTCTCGAGCGCGTCGCAGACCCGCCCGCCGACATAGGCGCCGACGACCGGGTCACCGCAGGGCCGGACGTGGAAATGCATTGCGTCGGCCGTGTCCGAGGAAAAGATCGAGAAGCGCCCCTCGGGTTCCCCGAACACGTCGCGGCGAAGGGCGAAGCCGACCTTGTTGGCCGCCCCCACGGGCATCGCCTCGATCGCCGCCTGCTTCCAGTCCGGCAGCGCCGGGTCGAAGCGGATCGCGCCGCCCGCCAGCACCGCCGTCGAGGCGGTGACGATCGCCGTGCGCGCCTCGACCGTGCCTTGCGGCGTCGTCAGCGTGAGGCGCGGCCCGCCCCAGGAAATACGGCTGACCGGCGCATTGAGCGTCACCGGCAGCCCCGCGCCGTAGCGCGCGATCAGCGTGCCGAAACCCTGCGGCACGACCCAGTTCTCCTTGGTGTCGACGTAGCGCGCGTAGTCGAGGGTCGAGACCGCGTCGGCGTTGAACGCGGTCATCATCGCGCACCAGGCGTCGAACAGCGCCGACCAGCGCCCGCCGCGCTCGATCACTTCTGTGGCCGGCACATCGCGGCCGTCGTCGCCCGCCGTCTCCATCGCCCGGAAGTTGCGCTGGGCGAAGTCGGTCCATTCCGCGATCTCCACGGCATCGGCGCGGCGGTCGCCGAGAAACACCTGGCGCACCCGCTGTTCGAGGTAGGGCGCGTATCCCAAGGCGCGCGCGATGCCGACGAAGGGGTTGCGGCTCGCCGAATGGAGCCAGCGGCAGCCATGGTCGAAGGGCACGCCGAGCGATGCGCTTTCGGTGTACGCGCGCCCGCCGACCCGGTCTTTCGCCTCGAGCACCACCGTCCGCAGGCCGAGGTCGCAGGCCGTGCGGGCGGCGGCGAGCCCGGCCGCGCCGGCGCCGACGATGGCAACGTCGTAATCGGACAGGACCTCGGTCATGGGACGTCCCCTGTTCACCGCAATGAGTTCGGCAGGGGGACGGAACCGTCAAGCCCTAAATTCGGCCGCGCGCGGTCCAGCGGCGGGTGACGGTTGGCCGGCGGCGGGCCGCTCAGCCGAGATAGTCGGCGACCTCCGCGCGGAGCGCCGCGCGCGCGTCATCGACCAGCGCCGCATGCCGACCGTCGGGCGCCGCGTCGATAGTGGCGACAAGGCATTGCAGCACGTTGCTCAACGTGTATTTGAGGTCCTCCACCTGGGCTTCGAGGCCCTCGATGCGAGGCTTGTCGCCAACCGGCGGGACGAGCGGGTTGACGGCACGGACAAGGCGGAGGCGATCTTGCGGGGTCATGGGTATTCTTCGTTCATCCTGTCTGCGTAGCGCGCATTCTTTTAGTTCAGCCAAAGGCCATCCTTCTCGAGCCTTATATTTTGCGCCATGGGGTCATTCTTATGAATAGCGAGGATATTTATATCCAGGGGATAAATATTGTAACCGGCCTTCTGGAGAATTTCTTCGATCTTATTTGAATCTGATTTAATCGCTTCCACGATTATTATTGGCTTATGCTTCGCGATCGAGTCTCTAGCACCGGCCAGGACATCTTCCTCCATCCCTTCGACATCGATTTTCATGAAGTCCAGCCGCGCCAGCGTCAGGGAATCGATCGAAACGAGCGGCACCGGCTTCGTCCGCTTGTAGTCTATCTCCTGGCCAATGTATTCGTTCTTTGGACTTTCCTTCAATTCAAGACTTCCGTAGGACGAAGGAATTAGATAATTCGGTTCAGGTATTTCGATAACAGAGCATTCAGAACCAACGGCACAATGCTTAGCCGTTACATTTAAGCAATTGTTGATGGCGATATTTCCGGCTAGCGCATAGAAAATCTTTTCTTGTGCTTCAAATGAAACTACTTCTCCCCATCCATACATGAACCTTGCCCATTCAATGGTATGGACACCAATATTTGCGCCACAATCAATAGCGATCACACCATTTCCGAAATTTATTCTTCGCTTTTCCAGTAACGCGAGAGCAAGGTCTACTTCTTCTTGATCAAAACTTGAGTTGTTCAGCAACTGATACCCGACGCCGTAGCCGGCAGCCTCGCCGGTCATAAAATAATCGTTCCGGTTGACGATCATCGTTCCGTGGTTCGTCGAGGCCAATACGAACGGCAACGGTCGGAAAATGTTGAGCATGGCGGGCACCGTCTCGCAGGATCGGGAATGGCCGTCGCCCCGTTGTCCAACTTCCTGGTCTGCCAGCGCTGTTTGCCAGCGGTTTCCCAGTTCGAGGACGCGGGTGACGTCGGCGGTTATTTTCCTTTGCCTGATGTTACCTGTGCGTAACGCCAATTGATACCAAGTTGCCGGGTCCCGAACGCTCGGGCCGTCCCTCTCTTACCGGCGGCCCCGGACACCGCCAATGACCAGCGTCACAGAGCCGCCGGCGCGCCAAATCCGAGTTGACCATCAATAGTATTGGGCGAGCGGCGTGCCGCGGGTGTAAATTTGCGCGGCATTTCCGGCACCGCAAGCTCAAGGAAGGACCCCATCGACCATGGTATCGCTCGACTATCGCATGGCGATCCTCGCCGCCCTCGCCCTGCTCACCCCGGCCGCCGCGTCGGCCGACACCAAGGCGGTCTATCAATCGACCGACGGCGGCGACACGCTTATCTTTTCGATAAAGGGGCCGATGGTCCGCTGGGAGGCGTCGGACTTCAAGAAGGACGGGCGCTATGTGCTTTATGACAGCACGCGCAAGACCATGATCCTGGTCGACGACAAGCAACAGCGCGTCACCGAGATGGACCCCGAGACGATGCGCCAGCAGCGTGCCGCGATGCAGGCGCAGATGGCCCCGATGCTGGAGCAGCTCAAGAAGCGGATGCAGAACATGTCGCCGGAACAGCGCCAGATGATCCAGCAGCGCATGGGTTCCCTGATGCAAGCCAGCCCCGCGGCCAAGGCGACCTTCACGACCAAGGCGCTCGGCAGCGCCAGGGTGCACGGCATCCCCTGCGAGCGGATGTCGGTCCTGCGCAACGGCAAGGCGATGCACGAGTTTTGCGTCGCGTCGCGCACGGATGCGGGGATGCCGCGGGCCGACTACAATACGATGCTCAAGATGTTCGACACGATGCGCAACATGGCGACCGCCGTCACTTCGTCCGCGATGGTAATCCCGGAAAACCTCAAGGGCCTGCCGATCGAGATGAAGGACGGTTCCGGCAAGGCGCAGACCCTGAAATCGCTCAGCACCGCGAGCCTGCCGTCCGCCGCTTTCCAGGTGCCCGCATACAAGAAAGTGACCTTCGGCGACCTCATGGCCCCGCGGCACTAGGCCACGCTTAGACCGCCCCGCGCCGCCCGATTTCATCGCCGGGGCCGCGGTTGCTAGAATGAAGCCGGATACAACATGCGAGGAGGCGCCGGCATGCGCGCGATGACGATCGAACCGATTACGCCCGCCATCGGCGCGTCGGTCGCCGGCGTCGATCTCGCCGGCCCGGTCGACGCGGCGACGCGGCAGGCCTTGAACCAGGCGCTGGCCGACTACAGCCTGCTGGTGATCCACGACCAAAAGCTGACGCCGGACCAGTTCATGGCGGCCAGCGGCATCTTCGGGCCATCGATGCCGCAGCATTACTCGCAGTTCAACATGCCCGACTTCCCCGATATCGGCGTGCTGTCGAGCCGCGACTCCGACCGCCGCCCCGACGGGTCCTATATCCTGCGCGGCACGGAATGCTGGCATACCGACCACACCAACCGCGAGCGACCGCCCAAGGCGACGATCCTCTATGCACTCGCATTGCCATCAAAGGGCGGCGACACGAGCTTCGCCAGCATGCGCGCGGCCTATGACGCGCTGCCGGAGGCGGACAAGCAGCGCTTCGCGGAGATGAAGACCGTCAACCGCCTCGACCGGCACAACACCGCGCGCGCCGAGGACAAGGCGAAATACGACGTCGGAATCGTCCATCCCCTCGTCCGGACGCACCCCGACAACGGCACCAAGGCGCTCTATTTCCACCCGACCAAGACCGAGCGGTTCGTCGGCATGGAGCCCGCGGAGAGCATCGCCCTGATCGACGCGCTGCTCGAGCGGATCATCCGCCCCGAGATCGTCTACCGCCACCGCTGGCGGGTCGGCGACCTGATCGTCTGCGACAACCGCGCGGCGCTCCACCAAGCACATGCCGACTACGACCCGGCCGAGGGCCGGCTTCTCTACCGCATCATCGTCGAAGGCGACCGGCCCTTCTGAGGCCCTGGAAAAGGCGCACGAAACCCGTGGCCGGGCCGGCGCAGCCGCCGCCTTTTGTCACGGATTCGACCGCGGGTGGTTAGCGAAATCTTAACGGCTTTCCCCGAGAGTGGGACTGCCCGGGACGCGTTTCGGGCATGCAATGTCTTTTACCGCGCGCTCAGATCGTCCATGTCCATACCGTATCCTCAATTGCGTGTCCTGATCGTCGAAGATCACGCCTTTACCCGACTTCTGATCAAGGAAGTGCTGCAAAGTCTCGGTTGCCAGCAGGGCAACATCCACGAGGCGGAAGACGGCGCGTCCGGGCTCAAGGCGTTGCAGGAGAAGCGCGCGGACCTGATCATCTGCGACTGGCAGATGCAGCCGATGGACGGCCTCACCTTCGTGCGCAAGCTGCGCGACCCGGCGAAGAGCAAGAACCCGTTCGTGCCGATCATTTTCTGCACGGCGCACACCGACATGGACCTGATCCAGCGGGCGCGCGACACCGGCGTCACCGAGGTCATGACCAAGCCGATCACGGTCAAGGCCATCGAGAGCAAGATCAAGGCGATCCTGGAAACGCCGCGCCCGTTCGTCGATTCGGCGCAGTATTTCGGCCCGGACCGGCGCCGGCGCAATCAGGAGACCACCCCGACCGAAGATCGCCGGCGCGCGCGCCGCACCGTCATCAAGCAGGTGTCGGAGGACGAGGCGATCAAGATTTCCGGCGCGCATGACGGCGACGCCGAAGACCACGGCGAGCCGGCGGAGACCGGCGACCGCTGACGGACGGCATTCCGCCGCGCCTCGGCGCAGACCAGCCTTTTCCGCGCCTAATCACACCAGTATACTTCTGCGTTGCGTTTTTATGACCCGGCTACGGGCTGCGGCGTCGTGGCCAGCCGTTCGGCGGCGGCGCGACCGGCGCGCGCGGAACGCCGGGGACGCAACGCCGGAGAAGATTCATGGGCGCGGCGACAAGTGCCCTCCGGACACAGCGGCGATGGGGGATGGACATGAGTACCGAGGCATCCACGATGGCGCTGCCACGCCAGGCGAATTCGCTCGCGACCCTGGAAATCATTCCGACCGGCAAGGCCCTGGGCGCGGAAATCCGCGGCGTCGACCTGTCGCTGCCCATCCCCGACGACGTCAAGCGGGCCATACGGCAGGCCTGGCTCGACCATCTCGTGGTGCTGTTCCGCGGCCAGACGCTGACCCCCGAGCAATATCTCGAAGCGGCCCGCATCTTCGGTACGCCGCAGATCGGCGGGGCCCGCAAATACTATGAAAAGGCCGGCCTCAAGTCGCGCGTTTACGCGCTGGCCCAGCCGGAGATCTCGATCCTGTCGAACCTCGACGACAACGGCAACCCGACCGAGCGGAACACCGGCCTCGGCAGCCTGGAGGTCGTCTGGCATTCGGACAACTCCTACATCGAGAAGCCGCCGGCGGGCAGCTGCCTCTACGCCCTCGAGGTGCCGGCCAAGAGCGGCAACACCTCGTTCAACAACCAGTATCGCGCCTATGAGACGCTGCCCCCCGACCTCAAGCAGGCGATCAAGGGCCGCCGGTCGATCCAGGACTCCACCCGCAACAGCGCGGGCGTGCTGCGGCCGGGCGTGACGCTGCCGGAGCGGCCCTCGGAGGTGCCGGGACCGCATCACCCGCTGGTGCGCATCCATCCGGAGACGGGCAAGCCCGCGCTCTATCTCGGCCGCCGGCGGGCCTACCCGTCGCAATACGTCGTCGGCCTGCCCGAGGAGCAAAGCGAGAAGCTGCTCGACCGGCTCTGGGCCCACGCGACACAGGAAAAGTTCAAATGGACGCATAGCTGGAGGGTCGGCGACCTTCTGGTCTGGGACAACCGCTGCGCCATGCATTACCGGGACCCGGTCGACCCGACCCAGCGGCGAGTCATGTGGCGCAGCCAGTTTCAGGGCGAAGAGGTTGTCCCGGCCTGATCGGCGGCGACAGCGGCCCGGCCGACCGCCCCGTCCCATCCCCGTTCCACCCCGCGCGTCGGATCGCGCATGAGCCGCCGATGAAAAGAGCAGCCCGCAAGAACGACCGTTTTAACCTCCAGCCGGGCCAGTCCTTCGGCGGGAAATACGTGGTCGAAGCGTTTCTGGGCGGCGGCGTCGAGGGCGAGGTTTACAAGGTGCGGGAGACGCGCACCAAGATCAGCCGCGCCGCGAAGCTGTTCTATCCGCGCCACAACGAGCGCGACCGCGCCGCCCGCGCCTATGCCCGCAAGCTGGAGCATCTCCGGCCTTGCCCGCTGGTGATCCAGTATCACAACGCCGAGACCCTGATCGTCCACGGCACTCGCGTCACCTGCCTGCTGAGCGACTATGTCGATGGGATGCTGCTCTCCGACTATGCCGCGGCGCGGCCCGGCAAGCGGCTTTCCGCCTTCGAGGCGCTCCACATTCTCCACACGATTATTTGCGGATTGGAACAAATACATGCCGCCGGTGAGTATCACGGCGACCTTCACGATGAAAATGTTCTAATAAAACCGATTGGAATCTATTTCGATATTAAGATTTTGGATTTCTATCATTGGGGACGGCCCATCCGGACCCATCAAAAACATGACATCGTCGATGCCGTCCGCATTCTTTACTACATGGTTGGCGGCCCAAGCGCCTATGCCAAGCAACCGCCCGGCATCAAGTCGATTTGCCTGGGGATGCGGCGCGACCTGATCGTCAAGCGCTTCCCGACGGCCACCCGGCTGCGTCAATACCTCGAGCGCACCCCCGACCTCCTGCCCTGACCCGGTCCCCGGGCGACCCGCGGCGTTCCTCCGGCCGCCAGCTTCGATCGCCGGCGCGGATTGTCTAATTGCAACAATACCCTGTCGGTTTTTGTTGATTCTCAAAATAATATTTATGAATTACTATTAACTATATTTATAAAACTAAAGTAATAGCTCTTTTTATTGAGGATATATGTAAAATTTTATTCGATTTTGTCTAAGATATATCTTATATTGGTAGTGCTTAAGGGAGGGGCGCCCTTACGGCACTTGGTGGAGAGATAATGTCTCAGATGTCCTTGTTCCTGGTGGGAGGTACCGGACTCTTCCGGCGCGGCCTCGGCAGCTTCCTGCACAACACCGATTTCGTCATCGCCGCTGAGCATGACACGGTCGAGGCTTGCGTCGCCGCCGCGGGTGCGGGCGACGAGCCGGAGCTGATCGTCTACATCTCCGCCGGCAGCGTCGAGGACTCGCGCCAGGCGGTCGAAGACCTCGCCGACGCCTTCGCGGACGCGCGCATCGTCGTGCTCTCGGGCGAGCTGTCGGTCGACGAGCTCGCGGGCTGCCTCAAGGCCGGCGCGCGCGGCTACCTGCTCAGCAGCATTTCCAAGGAAGCGATGATCCACTCGCTGACCTTGATCAATTTGGGTGAAACGGTCTTCCCGTCCGGCCTCGCGCTGGCGTGGATGAGCGGCGGCGTCTCGGCCAGCCGGACGCTCACGGACCGCAGCGCCGGGCGCGACCTTACCCGGCGCGAGGCCGAGATCCTGGACTGCCTGACCGCCGGTGCATCGAACAAGCAGATCGCCCGCGACCTCGGCATCACGGAAGCAACCGTGAAGATCCACATGAAGTCGCTGATCCGCAAGATCGGCGTCCGCAACCGGACCCAGGCCGCGCTGTGGGCGATCAACACCGGCTTCGGCCAGGAAATCGAGCGCGCCGCCGCCTGACAGGCGACGCACGACCTTACGCCCCCTAAGAGCCAACGGAGTGACGACAATGAAAACGCTTGAAGCCTTCAAGATGCTGATGAACGATGAGAGCGGCGCGACCGCGATCGAATACGGCCTGATCGCCGCCCTGGTGTCGGTCGCCGCGATTACCGCCCTTACCCAGATGGGCAGCTCGCTGCGCGACATCTTCAACCACGTCGCCAACACGATGAACGACGCCAACAACGCGGCGGCCGGCAGCTAACGCCTCGCGGTCCGATCCTTCCCTTCGTATCGAGGCACGGCGGCGCGGCCTCGCCCTCTTCCCGGGGCGAGGCCGTGTCTTTTTTCGCGTCCCGCCCGGCTAGGTGCGCAGGAAAGGCCGGTCGCCCTTCACCGTGGTGCGGTGCATGCGCCGGCGCGCATTCGTCTCGTCGAAGGGCATCGCCTTGTGCACCGAGTTCCGGTTGTCCCAGATGATCAGGTCGCCCGGCGTCCATTCGTGGACATAGACGAATTCCGGCCGTTCGGCGAAGGCCATCAGCTCGGCGATCAGGCGCTGGCTCTCCGCCTCGTCCTCGCCCTCGAAGGTCCGGGTGAACACTTCGGAGATGAACAGCGACGGACGGCCCGTTTCCGGGTGGCTGCGCACTGCCGGATGGACGATCGGCGGCGTCTTGGCCTTCTGCTCCGGCGTCAGCGGCGACCGCGTCGTATGCGCCCGCTCGTAGTTCCAGACATAGTCATGCACCGCGTTGAGGCCGCGCAGCCGCTCCTGCATCGCCTGCGGCAGCGCGTCGAAGGCCGCCTGCATGCTGGCGAACGCGGTCTCGCCGCTGCCGGACGGGCATTCGAGGCAATAGAACAGCGAACCCAGGCTCGGCTCGTCGAGATAGGACAGGTCGGAATGATAGCGCTTGGAGCCGCCGTAGGCGCCGACGTGGCGTCCGTTCTCGATAATGTTCGAGACGACGAAGATCTCGGGATGCCCGGGCAGGCAGAAATCCGACAGCACGTGATCCTCCAGCGGGCCGAAACGGCGGCTGAAGGCGATGTGCTGCTCGGGCGTGATGGTCTGGTCGGGCAGCACGAGGAGCGAATAGTCGGCGAGCGCCCGGCGCAGCCGCGCGAAAGCGGCGTCCGACATCGGCTGGCCGATGTCGATTCCCTCGACCCGGCAGCCGATATGCGGCGTCAGCGGCGTATAGGTCGCGGCTTCGTTCAACGTCGGGGCGGCGGTAACGGCCATCGCGGTCTCTCCTCGTTCGGCTAAGGGGCTCGGCGGCGAGTTTACGGGATGACGCGCCAGGGCGGCAAACGACCGGGCGGCAGACGACGGGGCGGCAGACGACGGGGCGGCAGACGACGGTGCGGCAAACCGCCGGGCGGTAACGCGCAGGCCGCCGTCAGAGCTCGGCCGCCATCGCCGCAAGTTTCGCAACCGTGTTCATGTTGCGCGCCGTTCCGTCGGCAGCCACCGGGATCCTGAGCCGGGAGCGCCCCATCCCATTGATGTAATGCACATAGATCTCGCGCCGCCCGAGCGCGATTTGCTCGCCATCCGCCCCACTTACGTGATCGAGCGCGTCATCAGCCGGCCGCGCGTCCAGAAAGATGGCGGCCACCCGGGCCGGCGGCGCGTCGGGAAACGGATTGCCGGCGACGATCGCAGACATCTCGGCGCCCGTTCGCACGAAGACGCCGACCGGCTTGCCCGCATAGTCCCGCATGCTGTCCTCGAGCGACGCCTTCACGATCCGTGCGGACAGCCCGCTCGCGAAAACGACGTTGCCACTGGCGATATAGGTCCGCACCTGGCCGAAGCCGAGCCCTTCGCACAGGGCCTTGAGCGCGCGCATCGGCAGCTTGCCGGTGCCGCCGACATTCACGGCGCGCAGCAAGGCGACGAAGGCCGTCATGCCCGCCTCCGCCGCTCAGCCACCGACCACGCCGTCCTTGCGCAGCGCGGCGATGTCATCGTCGCCGAGCCCGGCTTCGCGCAGGATTGCGTCGGTATCCTGGCCCAGCGCCGGTGCGCCGAAGCGATGCGCCGTCGGGGTCCCCTCGAAGCGCGCCGCCGGACGCGTCTGGCGCAGGCGGCCCGCCACCGGGTGGTCGTATTCGATCAACACCTCGTTCGCCCGGGTCTGGGGGTGCTCGATCACCGCGTTCCGGGTCAGCACCGGCGCGCAGGGCACGCCCGCCGGCTCCAGGACGGCGAGCCATTCCGCCGTCGTGCGGGTCTCGAGCACGCTTTGGATCAGCGCCAGGCGGTCGTCGATGTTGAGATCACGCAGCGCCATGGTCTTGAAGCGCGGATCGTCGAGCCACTCGGGCTTGCCCGCCGCGTGCGCGAGCGCGGCCCATTGCGCGTCCGACATCACCGACACGCTCATATGGCCGTCCCGGGTCTCGTAGATCAGGTCGATGAAGCTGGCCGCGCGCTGCTGCGTCACCTCGCGGCCGACATAGGTCTGGCCGCCCATGTCCGAGGACCAGAGGAAGGCGAGCACGGCGTCCAGCATCGAGAGGCGAACATGCTGCCCCTCGCCCGTCTTCGCGCGCGCCAGCAGCGCCGCCGTGACCGCCTGCGCCGCGGTCAGCGCCGTCGTCTTGTCGGGCACGATGGTCCGCACCAGCCGCGGCCGGCTCTGATCCGAGCCGCCCTGGATGCTGGCGAGGCCCGAGACCGCCTGGATGATCGGGTCGTAGGTCGGCTTCTTCACGTAGGGCCCGGTCTCGCCGAAGCCGGACATCGAGACATAGACGATCGCGGGGGCGACCGCGCGCACCGCGGGCTCGCCGATGCCGAGGCGGTCGACCACGCCCGGGCGGAAGTTCTGGATGAACACGTCGGCCGTGGCGGCGAGACGCAGCAGCGCCTCCCGCCCCTCGGGCCGCTTCAGGTCGATGGAGATCGAGCGCTTGTTACGGTTGTTGTTGAGGAAGCTGGCGGAAAGGCCGCCGCTCTTGTTGCCGGCGGCCCGGGTCTGGTCGCCCCGGCCCCGGGGCTCGACCTTGATCACGTCGGCGCCCTGGTCGGCGAGGATCATGGTCGCCAGCGGCCCGGCGATCATCGTCGTCAGGTCGATGACGCGATACCCGTGCAACGGTCCCGGCATGGCATTCCTCCGCTTGGCGTTTTCGGCCGCACTTTAGCGAAATGAGATGCCACTGTCCCGCCGGCAAGGCCGCGGACGGCGGGATCAGGCGGCGCCGGTCTCGATGCTGACGTAGCGCGTCGCGTAGTACAGGCGGGAAATCGACTGGCGGCGGTCGCTGACGGGCAGCAGCAGCCGCATATAGGTGCGCCGCACCGGCCCGATCGCCTGGCTGATTTCGTAGTAGGACGGCTGGCCGATCATCTTGCTGGTCAGGTATTCCAGCGCCAGGCTGTGCGCGTGGATCGGGTTGGGGTACTCGCGCAGCGACTTGCCCGACCAGTCGCCGAACAGGTAGCCCGGATGGTGCCGGAAGATGAAATTCATCGGGTCGGCCGCGCGTACGTCGACCCAAGAGATCCAGCGGAATTGTTCGGGCGTGAAGCTGCCTTTGGGGTCGAAAGCCGCGGCCAGAGGCGGCTTAGCGCCGCGCAGCCCTTGCCAATAGTCGAACAGCGTCCGGATCGCCGTCGGCCCGCCGCCGTCGGGATCGACTTCCCGCTTCAGCATCTCATCGAGCGAAAGCTGGCTGTGCGCCTGGCTGTAGGCAACCCCGCCGTCGAGGACGGCACGGAAACGGCTCCGCACCAGATCCGTATCCAGCGAATTTTCGACGATCCTGTCCAACGGCTGCCCCCGCCAATGAAATCCGGCGTCAATACGCCGCCACGCTCCCGTCCTTTCGGGCCGGGCCTGTCTTTCATGATGCCGGAAGTCAGGCCCGCACGGCCCGGCCACGCAGCCGGTTACCCGTGCCTGCACCCTGGAGACGAATAAGGTTGACCGCCAGTATTGGAAACAATCGTTAACGAGCGATTAAGGTTTCGACGCAGCCCCATTATGGCGCGGCGTCCAGCCATTTCCCGGACCGCCGCCCTTTCATCTACGCGATTGTTTTTATGCATCTTCCAAGGGAAATAAACCTTTTTAGCTAACCCGGAATAGCAAGGCTCGGACAGCGCCGAACAGGCCGGCTGGACAGGCAGCCGGACGCAACACTACTTATCAGAGAATATCATCGGCCTATGGTGCACCCGGACCGCTTCGCGCGTTCCACGACGGAGCAGCTGAGGTTGCGGCCGAACCCATCCGCCATTAGCGTTGAGTCTCGGGCCAACGCCCATCCCCATCCCCCAAGCAACAAGGAAAGCCCGCCCATGTATTGGACCGAACGTCGCGAACGAATGCGCGCCCTCCTCGCCGGTGACCGCTGCGTCCATCCCGGCTCTGTCTATGACGCGGTCTCGGCCCGCATCGCCGAGGATCTCGGGTTCGAGGTCGGCATGTTCGCCGGCTCGATCGGCTCGCTCTCCGTCCTCGGCGCGCCCGACCTGATCACGCTCACGCTGACCGAGTTCGCCGCCCAGGCGTACCGCATCTGCCGCGCGGGCAACCTCTCGCTCATGGTCGATGCCGACCACGGCTACGGCAACGCGCTCAACGTGAAGCGCACGGTCGAGGAGCTCGAGACCGCGGGCGTCTCCGCGCTCACCATCGAGGATACCGTGCTGCCGCAGCCCTATGGCGAGGTCGGCAACACGCAGCTGATCAGCCTCGAGGAAGGCGTCGGCAAGATGAAGGCGGCGCTCGCCGGCCGCCAGGACAAGAACCTGATCATCGCGGGCCGCACCAGCGCGGTGCAGGTGACCGGCATCGAGGACGCGATCAAGCGCGCCAAGGCCTACCAGGCGGCCGGCGTGGACGCGATGTTCTTCACCGGCATCAAGACGCGCCCGGAGCTGGAGACGGTCGCCGCCGAGGTGAAGCTCCCGATCTTCCTGGGCAGCATCGGACCCGAGCTTGCCGACAAGGACTATCTGTCCGCGACCGGCGTGCGCATTGCGCTGCAAGGCCATCAGCCGGTCATGGCGGCGATCCGCGCGACCTATGAGACGCTGAAGGCGCTCCGCGAAGGAACGGCGCCGCGCGACCTGAAGGGCGTCGCCTCGCCCGAGCTGATGAAACAGGTCACGCGCGACGCCGACTTCAAGCGCTGGACCAAGGAGTTCCTTGGCGGTTGAGGCGGCTGAGGCGGTCGAGGCGCCTGACGCCCCGGCGGCCGCCCTACCCTTTCGGCCAGGCGCCGTTGAAGACGAGCTCTTTGAGCGCCTTGCGCTGGCGCGGCTGGTGCTCGCGCTCGCGCAGCTTGTCCGGCAGCCGTGCCGGGTCGCCGAGGTAGCCGATCGCCACCGCCGTCTTGGGCTCGAAGCCGTCCGGAATGCCCAACAGCTCGCGCGCCTTGTCGGGATAGAAGCCGGCCATCTGGTGGACATGGAGGCCGCGCGCCGTCGCCTCGAGCGTCAGCGTCGCCATCGCCTGGCCCAGGTCGTAGATGGCGTGCCCGTTCGGGCTGCCGTCCTCGTGGGTCGCCTTGGCGGCGGCGATGACCAGCACCGCGGCGTGCTGCGCCCAGCTCGCGTTGGTGTCCCGCAGGCAGGACAGCAGCGTCGCGAAGCCCGGCTCGCCCCGGTTGGCGTAGACGAAGCGCCAGGGCTGCGCGTTGAAGCAGGACGCGGCCCAGCGGGCGGCTTCGAACAGCGCCATCAGGTCGTCGGGCGCGACCGGGCGGTCGTCGAAGGCGCGCGGGCTCCAGCGCTCCGCGATATGGGTCAGGATGGGGTAGCCGGTGGGTGCGGTCTTGGCCATGGCGGGCGGGTCTCTCCTTGTCGAGTCGCTGATCCGAGAGCCGAGTCTAACGCCCGAAGGCCGGGAAACACCAATGAAAGAGACAGGACAGGACACCTGACCGATAACACTTTCAAGCTACTCCGAGAGGCGCTGCGCCGGGACCATGCGATCTCAATTGACCAAGTTACAATTTCGTGAACGAATATCGCCGTACCCGCCGGGTAGCGGGTGTCTCTCGGGGTCAGGGAGGATCCCAATCATGCTGAAGAAAGTACTGCCTGTTCTTATCATTGCGTCCTTTATCGCTGGTCCTGCGTTCGCCGCGAGCGACGCCGCAAAGAAGTGCGCGAAGATCACCGACAAGGCGAAGAAAGAGGCATGCTTGAAGAAGGCCAAAGCGAAGAAGAAATAATTCGCTGAGACCAACTTCCGACCCCACACGGGGTCAGAGCAATCCGGACAGCCCCCCGCCAACACGGGGGGCTGTCTCTTTTTGTCTTGCACGTTGTTACGGGCGTCGCCGAAGCGACGTGTCGTGGCGAGTCGCGCTAGAATGGCCGGACAGCACGGCGGAAAAAGACCAGGGAGGACGGCGACCATGCCAGAGACATGCCGACAGATACGCCTCGCCCGGCGGCCCCGGGGCGCGCCGATGGCCGGCGATTTCGAGCTTGCCCGCGTTCCGGTGCCGACGCCCGGCGCCGGCCAGGTGCTGACGCGGACGGTTTATCTCTCGCTCGATCCCTACATGCGGGGCCGCATGAACGCGGAGAAATCCTACGCCGCCCCCGTGCCGATCGGCGGCGTGATGGAAGGCGGCGCGGTCAGCGTGGTCGAAGCCTCGAAGGCCGAAGGGCTGGCGGTGGGCGACATCGTCGTCGGCCGCACCGGCTGGCAGGACTACGCGGTTTCCGACGCCGCGGGGCTGCGCAAGGTCGACCCGGCGGCGGGCCCGATCTCGACCGCGGTCGGCGTGCTCGGCATGCCCGGCATGACCGCCTATACCGGGCTGCTCACCATCGGCCAACCCAAGGCGGGCGAGACGCTGGTCGTTGCCGCCGCCTCCGGCGCGGTCGGCAGCGCGGTCGGCCAGATCGGCAAGATCAAGGGCTGCCGCGTCGTCGGCGTTGCGGGCAGGCCGGAGAAATGCCGCTACGTCGCGGACGCTCTCGGCTTCGACGCCTGCATCGACCATCGCGCGGAGGATTTCGAGGCGCAGCTCGCGGCCGCCTGTCCCAAGGGCATCGACATCTATTTCGAGAATGTCGGCGGCCGGGTGCTCGAAGCCGTGATTCCGCTGCTCACCTTCTTCTCGCGCATGCCGGTCTGCGGCCAGATCGCGCATTACAACATGACGACGCTGCCCGACGGCCCCAACCGCCTGCCGCAGCTGATGCGCGCGGTGCTGTCCAACCGGGTGCGCATCCAGGGCTTTATCGTCAGCGACTTCGCCGATCAGCAGGCAGATTTCCTGCGCGACATGGGACAATGGGTGCGCGACGGCCGGGTCAAATACCGCGAGCACCGCGTCAAGGGACTGGAAAACGCGCCCGCCACGCTGATCGGCCTGCTCAAGGGCGAGAATTTCGGCAAGGTCGTGGTCGAAGTGTCGGACGACCCGACGCAAGGCCGCTGAACCGCGCACGCGACGAACCAATCGGGAGGAGCCTTCCATGAAAGCCGTGATCGTGACCGGAACTGGCCTGGACGTCCGCGAGATCGATCCGCCGAAACCGAAGCCGAGCGAGGTCCTGGTGCGCGTCCGCGCCGCCGCGCTCAACCGCGCCGACCTGATGATGGCGGCCGGCCACCGCCCCGGCGCGCCGGCGGGCGGCCTCACCGTCGCGGGCAGCGAATGGGCCGGCGAGGTCGTCGAGACCGGCGCCGAGGTCAGCCACGTCAAGCCGGGCGACCGCGTGATGTGCACCGGGCGCGGCGGCTACGCGGAATATGCGGTGAGCGATCTCGGCCGCACCGTCCTCATCCCCGACAGCAACATGTCCTTCGAGACGGCGGCGACGCTGCCGGTCGGCCTGCAGACCATGCACGACGCGGTGGTGACCAACGGCCAGCTCAAGAAGGGCCAGAGCGTGGTGATCCAGGGCGCCAGCTCGGGCGTCGGCCTGATGGGGCTGCAGATCGCGAAATTCATGGGCGCCGGCCTGGTGATCGGCACCTCGACCAACGCCGGCCGGCGGGCGCGGCTGACCGAGTTCGGCGCCGACATGGCGCTCGATTCGAGCGATCCCGCCTGGCCCGACGCGGTGATCGAGGCGACCGGCGGCAAGGGCGCCGACCTGATCGTCGATCAGGTATCGAACGGCGTGATGAACCAGAACATGAAGGCGGTGCGCATCCTCGGCCGTATCGTCAATGTCGGGCGGCTCGGCGGCTTCAAGGGCGAGTTCGACTTCGACCTGCACGCCTCCAAGCGCATCACCTATGTCGGCGTCACCTTCCGCACCCGCTCGGTCGAGGAGGTGCGCGAGATCGTGCGCCGCATGAAGGCGGATCTGTGGCCCGCGGTCGAGGACGGCACGCTGCACATGCCGATTGACAAGGTTTTCCCGCTCGGCGAGGCGGCCGCCGCGCAGGCGCATATGGGCGCCAACGCGCATTTGGGCAAGATCATCCTGAAGCCGTGATGCCGGACGGAGACCACGGGCATGCCTGTCTGAATGGCACGTCAAACGCTGGCGATATATTCGGCTAGCGCGATCGCTTTTCAGACTGTCCCCGATCAGATGCGGCAGTCGGCGACGTCGAACGGGAATTTCGACAAGCGGCCGGATGGCGTTACGCACTCAAGCTTTGCTCGAGCTCGTCAAGCTGCTTCGAGGCCAACTTCGCCGACTGGGCTTCGATGGCGCGATAGTGACCGATCACGGCATGGCCGCACGACGTCAGCCGGGCAGAGCCGCCCCCCGAACCGCCGTGCTGCGTCTCCAACACGGGCTTGCAAAACATCCGGTTCAACTCATCCGCGAGCAGCCAGGCGCGCCGGTAGGACATGTTCATTTCCTTCGCCGCGCGGCTGATCGAGCCGTGCTGGGCGATCAGCTCCAACAGGCGGATTTTGCCGTGGCCGATTTGGCTGCCGTTCTCGAAGTCGATGCGAAGCGTGAGCCGTGTCATGTCCAATGATCCGCGCCAAGGGCGTAACGGGCAGTATACAGGATGCGCGATCCCTCTTGAAGTATGGGTCGCTCCGCTGTCCTAACGAGATATCCCATGAGATATTTTGCTTGGCGAACTATTTACCGGGATATATCGTTCGCTTTGCAGCCGGTTAGATCGCCTCGGTAGGCTTTGGCTATCCCCAGCGACATCGATGGGCGGGCGTTGCAGACGCGATCGGTTTCCGCCGATGGCACGGTTGGAAAGGTTTTCCCTTGTCGAAGCCAACAACCGCCGAATACATACGCGGCGCGCTTTACGGTCTTGCGGCCGTGGGCATCTGGGCGTCATGGATCCTGGCCGTGCGGCTTGGGATCAGGACCAGCCTCGAACCCTGGGACATCGTGGCCATTCGGTTCGCTGTCGCCGGACTGATCCTGCTGCCGTATCTGCTGAAGAAGGGCCTCGCCTTGGACCGCCTTGGGTGGGAGGGACTGGCCGCGATCCTGCTGGGCGGCGGGGCGCCGATGGTGTTGGTTTCCTACGGTGGTCTGCTCTTCGCGCCGGCCGCCCATGCGGCATCGCTGTTTACCGCCCTCATCCCCCTCTATGTGTCGATCGTTGCCGCCGTCGTGCTCGGCGAGGCCTTCACCGTCGCGAAACGGATCGGGCTCGTCCTGATCGTCACGGGTGTCCTCGGCATCGTCTGGGGCGCGGGCGGCACAATCGGATCGCGTCAGAACATCGGCCACGTCCTGTTCATCGGCGCCGGCCTGTTGTGGGCCTGCTACGTCGTCGCCATGCGGAAAGCACGATTGGGTGGGCTGCATGCCGCTGCGATTGCCGCGGTCGGGTCATTGGTCGCTTACGTGCCGGCGTACGCCATCCTATTCGGGACCCGTCTGTTCAACGCGCCGTGGCATGACCTCGCCTTGCAAGCCTTTGTCCATGGCGTTCTGGTGGCCGTGATCTCGTTCCTGTGCATCGGACGCGCGGTCAGCATTCTTGGCGCGTCGAACGGCTCGGCCTTCGCGGCCCTCGCGCCCGCGATAACCGCGATCCTGGCCATTCCAATCCTCGGCGAATGGCCGGCGACGCGTGACTGGATCGCCATGCTGCTGATTTCGGGGGGCGTCTACATTGCGAGCGGCGGCCCGCTCCCGGCCCGACGGGTCGCGGACTGAGTGGCTTCCCCAACAACCCACGCGCGCCGCGTCACGCGCCTGCCAGGTCGCGCTCCAGGAAGTCGAGCCGGTCCTGCCCCCAATACAGCGTCCCGTCGAAGACATAGGTCGGCGTCCCGAAAATGCCGATCCGGACGGCCTCGGCAAGGTTGCCCTCCCATTCGTCGATGATGGCCTTGGGCCAGTCCTCGACGATCAGGCCGTCGGGATCGGGAATCTCCTGTTCGGTGGCGATCGACCGGAGCGTGGCGAGGTCAGCGACATCGCGGTCCTCCGCCCATAGCGCCCGCTGGATGGCGAAGCTGAGCCGGCGCGCGTCGAGGCCGGCACGCTGGGCGGCGATCATCGTGTAGGCCGCGGGCAGAATCGACCGACACGGGTAGTATTTCGGGCGCAGATTGAGCGGCCTCCCCAGATAACGCCGCCAGCGGTCGAGCTCGACCGCGTGATAGCCCTGACGGGCCTGCGGACGCGAGCGCAACAGGATGCCGCCGTTTTCCTCGATCACGTGGATCGGCCGCAGCACCAGCGCGCAGCCATGCCGGTCCGCGATCTCGTACAGGCGCGGCGCCCCGAGATAAGCCCAGGGCGAAGACGGTCCGTAGAAAGCCTCGATCTTCGCGCGCATACGCGGGTGCCCTCACTCGGCTGGCGACGGCGACGGCGAAGCCGACGTCTCGGGCGCCCGCCCCTTCGAATGGTCGCGGGCGATCAGCGTGTAGATCGCCGGCGTCACGAACAGCGTGAACATCGTGCCGATGGTCATGCCGGCGGCGATCACGAGGCCGATGTCGAAGCGGCTGGCGGCGCCCGCGCCGGCGGCGATCAGCAGCGGCACCATGCCCATCACCATCGCCGCGGTGGTCATCAGGATCGGACGCAGGCGCACGCCGGCCGCGCGCTCGATCGCTTCGCGGCGCGACAGCCCCTCCGCCTGCAAATTGTTGGCGAAATCGACCATCAGGATGCCGTGCTTGGAGATCAGCCCGATCAGGGTGACGAGGCCGATCTGGGTGTAGATATTGATGCTGGTCGCGCCCAGGAAGCCGCCGATGTTGAGCGGCAGCAGCGCGCCGAAGATCGACGTCGGCAACGCGATCAGAATGATGAACGGGTCGCGGAAGCTCTCATACTGCGCGGCGAGCACGAGATAGATCACGATCAGCGCGAAGATGAAGGTGTAGACGAGCGTGCTGCCTTCCTGGACGTATTGCCGGCTTTCGCCCTGGAAGTCGTAGCTGTAGCCCTCGGGCAGGATCCCGTCCGCCTTCTGCTTCAAGAAATCCAGCGCCTCGCCGATCGTATGGCCGGGGAACGGCACGCCCGAGAGGGTGGCCGCGTTGAGCTGCTGGAAGCTGGTCAACGCGTTGGGCTGGACCGTCTGCGAAACCGTCGCCACGGTGGACAGCGGCACCAGCTGGCCCGCCGAGGTCCGCACCTGGTAGCGCGTCAGCCAATCCGCGGTCAGCCGATAGTCGCGCGGCGCCTGCGGGATCACTTCATAGCTGCGGCCGTAGAGGTTGAAACGATTGACGTAATTGCCGCCAAGGAAGGTCGCCAGCGCATTACCGATGTCGTCCATGCGGATGCCCAGCCGGTTCGCCTTGTCGCTGTCGATCTTGAATTCGAGCTGCGGGGTGTCGAAGCGCAGGTCGAGGTCCGTGAAAATGAACAGGCCGCTCTTGCGCGCTGCCTGCTGCATTTCATCGGCCACCTTGGCGAGCTGCTCGAACGAGCCGATGGACGTAATCACGAACTGCACCGGCGGCCCGCCGGTCGATCCCGGCAGCGCCGGCGGCGAGAAGGCGATCACCTGCGCGCCCGGGATGGTCGCAAGCTTGGGCTGCAGCTCCTTCAGGATCTGCTTCGCGTTGCGCTTGCGCTGGTCCCATGGCTTGAACAGGATGCCGGCGAAGCCCGTGTGCACATCGCCCCGGCCGTTGATCGCGAAGACATGCGCCTGCTCGGGCACCGTCTTGAAAACCCTGTACAGGCGCTGGGTGGAATGCTCGAGATAGTCGAGGTTGGCGTATTGCGGCGCCTTGACCTGGGTGAACAGGATGCCCTGATCCTCTTCCGGCGCCAGCTCCGAGGGCGTCGACAGGTAGAGGATGGCCACCAGCGCCATCACGCCCGCCAGGATGACCACGGTGAGCGCGCGGAAATTCAGCGTCCGGTGCAGCCATCGCTGATAGCGCGCCTTGAGCCGCTCGAACGCCCGGTCGAGGAAGGCCGCCAGCCCTTTGTCCGACCTGTAGTGCGTGAGCAGCCGCGAGCACATCATCGGCGAGAGCGTGAGCGCGATGATGCCGGACACGATGACCGCTCCCGCGAGCGTGAAGGCGAATTCGCGGAACAGCGCCCCGGTCAGGCCGGAGACGAAGCCGATCGGCGCATAGACCGCCGCCAGCGTGATGGTCATGGCGATGATCGGCAGCGCGATCTCCCGCGCGCCCTGCAGCGCCGCGTCGAAGGGCGACATGCCGTCTTCGATGTGGCGGTGAATGTTCTCGACCACGACGATCGCATCGTCGACGACCAGTCCGATCGCCAGCACGAGCGCCAGCAAGGTCAGCAGGTTGATCGAATAGCCGAGCGCCAGCAGCAGCAGCATCACGCCGATCAGCGACAGCGGGATGGTGACGATGGGAATGACCGTGGAGCGCAGGTTGCCGAGGAACAGGAAGATCACGACGATGACGATCACCGCCGCTTCCGCCAGCGTCTTCACCACCTCGCGGATCGACGCCCGGATGAACTCGGTCGAGTCATACGCGATCCCCGCCTTCAGCCCGACCGGCAGCACGCGCTGAATTTCCGGCATGACCTTGCGGACACCCGAGATGACGTTCAGCGGGTTGGCCGACGGCGTGCCGTAGATGCCGATGAACACGGCCTTGAGCCCGTCGAACACGGAGGAGGAATCGACCGACTGGGGCCCGAGCTCGATGCGGGCGATGTTGCCGAGCCGGATCAGCGAGTCGCCGCGGGTGGCGACGACGAGCTGGCCAAAGGCCTTGGCGCTGTCGAGCGAGGTCAGCGCATTGATGCTGGTCTGGATGTAATCGCCCTTGATCTGCCCCGCGGCGCTGGTGAAGTTGTTCGCCGCGAGCGCCGCACGGACGTCGGCGGGCGTGATGCCGCGCGCCGCCATGCGGTCCGGGTCGAGCCAGA
>CAZPFL010000033.1:0-31129 GCA_964585785.1 uncultured Rhodospirillaceae bacterium | reverse complement strand
GCAGATGAACTACCGCAGCGGGCCGGAGGTGAACCAGGCCAACCTCGTGCTGCGCTTGCTGCCGCTGTCGGGCGTCGACCGTTATGCGCGCACGCCGCAGGCCGGCCTCGACCCCTATTCCGGCTTCACCTTCGGCATCACCGTGCTGCAGCCGAAGTCGATCGGTCACGTGCACATCCGCTCACGCGACCCGTTGGAGCAGGCGAGCATGGACCCGAGATACCTGTCGGACCCGGCGGACGTAGGGACCTTCCTCGACGGCATCAAGACGGCGCGCAAGGTGGCGGAGATGCCGGCGCTGCGTCCCCTGATCGTGCGCGAGACGCGCCCGGGGCCGGAGGTGCAGGACGATGCGGGACTGATCGCTTACATGAAGGACACGATCCAGACGAGCTGGCACATGATCGGCACGACCAAGATGGGCCTCGACGCGGACGCCGTCGTCGACCCGCAGCTGCGGGTGCATGGCATCCAGAATCTCCGGGTCGTCGACTCCGGAATCTTCCCGACCATCCCGTCGTCGAACACCAACATCCCGTCGATCGTCTGCGGGGAAAAGGGCTCGGACATGATCCTCGCCGCGGCGAACGCCTGACCCGCACGGCGACTAGCCATGCAAAATTAGTCCGGACATGTTCCTAGCCATGCGTTTTATGCATTGCTGCGCTGCAGCAATTTCGATTGGATTCCGCCGGCCGCGAGCGCATCTATCCGTCGCGCGACGTCGCCAGCCGGCGCGCGCATTCCCGTTGGATAGGACGTTTTTCAATGAAGACGATCAATACGTTGCCGGATCACAAGCCGATGGACCACATCGACGTCATCATGCGGTGCCGTCACGCGCAGCCGAGTCTCTATGAGCGGTTCCGCCGCCAGGTGATCAGCCGCCGGCGCGATTGAGCGGGCTTTCCCGGCATCGAGCTTTCACGAGGCGCCCCGCGGCGCCTCGTTTCGACTCAAGGGTCAGCGGCCCTTCTCCTTACGCCAGACGGCGAAGTCGGCGCGCGTCTGCTCGGCGGTCGGCGGATAAAGGCCCATGATCGACCGTCCCTCCAGCACCTTTTCGGCGACGAAGTCCTCGAAGGCGGTCATCTCGACCGCCTCTTCGGTGATCTCCTGGACCAGGTGGGCGGGAATGACGAGCACCCCATCGCCGTCGCCGACGATCACGTCGCCCGGAAAAACCGGCGCGTCGCCGCAGGCGATCGGTACATTCGTGTCGATCGCCTGATGACAGGTCAGGTTGGTCGGGGCGGAGGGCCGCTTGTGGAACGCGTGGATCTTGAGCTTCGCGATCTCGGACGCGTCGCGCAGGCCGCCGTCGGTCACGAAGCCCTCCACGCCGCGCACCATCAGCCGTGACACCAGGATGGCGCCAGCCGACGCGGCGCGCGGGTCCTTGCGGCTGTCGACCACGAAGACCGCGCCCGGCGGGCATTCCTCGATTCCCTTGCGCTGTGGATGCGTGCGGTCCTGGAACACGGTGATCGGGTTCAGATCCTCGCGCGCCGGAATGTAACGCAGCGTGAAGGCCTCGCCGACCATCGTGCCGAGGCTCGGATTGAGCGGCTGCACGTCCTGGATACACTGGTTGCGGAAACCGCGCTTGAACAAGGCGGTGCTGATCGTCGCCGTGCTGACGCCACGGAGCTTTTCACGCGTTTCCGGCTTCAGCTTGTTCATTGTTCCCTCCCATGAGCCTGGCGGCTACGGCAGATCGAGCCGCACTTCGACGGCGGCGCTCGCGATCACCGCCGTGTCCCGGCCGCTATCGTCCGGCACGTCGAGCCCGCCCTTGACCACCTTCACCGAGACCGTACCGTGCGGCAGCGACGCCTTCACCTTTTCGGCGTCCACCTTGGCCGGCTGCTGCACGCCGATCGTCACGTCCACCTGCATGGTCTTCGAATCGACCCCGAGCGAGCGGATCATCGAGAGCGAGCTGTGGTGGATGGCGTCCTGCACCGCGCGCAGCGCCGCTTTCGTGTAATCGCCGCCGTGCAGGTCGTTGCCCGTTCCCATTTCCAAAATCACGCGTCTTGCTGGCATGGTCCGGGCCTCCTACGGCAGGTCGAGCCGCACGACCGCAGCGGCGTTGGCGATCACGGTGCAGTCCGTCCCCGCATCATTGGGGATCTCGAGGCCACCCTCGAAGACCTCGACCGTTCCGGTGCCATGCGGCAGGACCGCCAGCACGGCTTCCTTGTCGACCTTGTCCGGCTTGGGCACGCCGATCTTGACCTCGACGCGCATCGAGTCCGTCGGCTGGCCGAGCGCCTTCGCGACGCTCAACGAGTTGTGCCAAAGCGCGTCCCTCAGAGCGCGCACTGCAGCCTTCGTGTAGTCGCCGCCGCGAATGTCCGTGCCCATCCCGATCTCCAGCACCATGCGTTTCCAGGTCATGCGTGTTCCTCTTTGATCTTGTTCGTGCCGTCGCAGACACTGTGCCGCCAATCCGCATCGGCGTCGAGCCGCTCAAACCCAGAAGGCGAGAGCCAGCGGCAAAACGAAGACGGTGAGCACAGTCGAGAGAAGGATGAGCCCCGCGACGTCCGGCGCATCCTCCAGATCGTACATCTCGACCCAAAGATAGGTCGAAACGGAAACCGGCATCAGGCACATCAGGATGAGAACGCCGCGCTCCGTCCCGTGGTAGGCGAAGACATGGAGGAGAGCAAAGGCAACGCCGACCCCCAGGGCGAGATGAAAAAGCGAGAGGGACAGACCGCGCCACAACGCCCCGACCTTGAGTGTCGCCAGCGTATGGCCCAGCGTCAGCAGCATCAGCGGGATGGTGAGTCCGCCCAGGATTGACACGGCGTGATCGAACGGCAGGGGCAGGCGCGTGCCGGTCGCCATCAGGGCGATGGCCACGACGATCGCATAAATCACTGGCTTCCGATACAGGTCGCTGCCGGTAACCTTCCCTTGCGGCAGCCAGGTGCCGAAGGTGAAGGTGCCCACCAAGACGACGACGACAAAAGCCAGCCCGTAGGCGAGGCCAGCGTCGCCGAGGGCAAGGCTGCAAACCGGCAGCCCCACATTGCCGACATTGTTTAATGTCATCGGCGACAGGAAGGCGCGGACCGGCAACCGCATCAGCCGTAGATACACATAGGCGATCGCGCCGAACAAGGCGACCACCAGCACGGCGACGAACATCATATGGAGGAACGGCCCGACGGCGACATGCTGCGCCGACAGATGGGACAGGATCAGCGCCGGATAGCCGACATTCGACACCAGCGCACCGACCATCTTGTTGTCAAAGGGAAGGTCCAGCCTGGCAAACGCGTATCCGACCAGGACGCAGAGCAGGATCGGCGCCACGACGTTGGCAACGTGAAAGGCAATTACTTCCATGTGCGACCGGTGGGGTCCGGGGCCGTCGGAAAGACATGGTGTGGCAGCCGCGGAGCCCCCTCCCAGGTTTGCCACAAATTAGCATATGGATGTAACGCGGCGACCGGTCTTGAGACCGTTTGCGACGATTGCGTGGAATCGCGTTACACTTCGGAAACACCGGTCCGTCAGTCCGGAACAACCGCCACAGTCAAGGAGCGCCCGATATGATCAAACGCTTCAACTCGCTGTTCGCCGGCCACGTCGATCTCGGCGACATGGGTGAGGACGAGACGCCCGCGAACGAGCGGCGTTATTCGAACGAGCACCTTGCAAGCGTCTTCACCAAGAGCGAGGCGCTGGCGCTCTGCATGGACAGGAACGGCTACGACACTCTCTGGTTCGCCGAGCATCATTTCCAGCACGAGGGTTACGAGGTCATCCCCAACATCATGATGCTGGGCGTGCACCTGTCGCATCTCACCCGGAAGCTGCGCTTCGGCTGCGGCTTCAACATCACGCCGATGTGGCATCCGCTCCGCCTAGCGGAGGATTTCGCCGTCGCCGACATCCTGACCAAGGGACGGATGATCTTCGGTGTCGGCCGCGGCTACCACACCCGCGAGGTCGAGACGCTCGGCGGCCCGATGCTGGACGCGGACGCCAACCGCGAGGTCTTCGAGGAGCAGGTCGAGATCCTGTTCAAGGCCTTCAACGAAGAATCCTTCTCGCACAAGGGCAAGCACTACACGCTGCCGCCCGAGGTCCCATACCGCGGCTACACGTTGAAGGAGCTGACGCTGGTGCCGCGCCCGCTCCGCCGCCCGGTCGAATGCTGGCAACCGGTCGTCAGCGCAACGCCGCGCGGGCTCGACTTCATGGTCAAGCACGGCATCAAGGGCGTGATCGGCGGCGGCTCGGCGCTGCTGGCGGAAAGCTCGATCCATGCCTTCCAGGAGGCGCACGCGCGCGCGGGGGTCGAGACCCAGCTCGGCGAGAACCTCTGCTTCGGCATCTCCTTCCACCTCGCGAAGACCCGCGAGGAGGCGATCCGCCAGGCCCGCCCCTATTATGAAGAGCACGCCAAGATGTTCGGCCCGCTCGGTTTTCTGGGTAAGCTTAAGAAGGAGCAGCTCATCGCCCTCGCCCAGCGCGGCGGCGTCACCGCGTCCGGCATCCCGACGCTGGAGGACGCCTGCGATCACGGCGCCTGGTATTGCGGCCCGGCCGAGGGCTTTATCGCGTATCTGCGTGACCTCGAAGAGAAATTCCCCGGGCTGGAAGCGGTCAACGTCCAGTCCGCGATGGGAACCCCGCAAACCGTCATGGTCGAGCAGCTGGAGTGGTTCGCGAAGGAGGTCATGCCCGCCTTTCGCTAGGCGCATTTCGCTCCGAGACCTCCCTGGCTCTATACTGGCGCTAATAGCCGCGTCAGGAGACAGCCATGGCCATCAGCGTGACCCGCCTGCATCCGCTTTTCTTCGCCGAGGTGAAAGGCGTTGACCTCCGCCAGCGGGTGCCGCCCGACCTCTTTGCCGAGATCGAGGCGGCCTTCAACGAGCATGCCGTGCTGCTGTTCCGCGACCAGCCGATCACGGACGAGCAACAGGTCGCCTTCAGCGCCTTGTTCGGGCCGGTCTTCACGGCGACGAATTACCATCGTACCGACGAGAAGCGCCGGCTGCGCGGCGAGATGTCCGACATTTCGAATATCGGGCATGACGGCCGGATCCTCGCCGAGGACGACGAGCGGCGCATGCATGCGCGCGCCAACCAGCTCTGGCACACCGACAACACCTTCAAGCACGTCCCGGCACGTTGCTCGCTGCTGTCGGCGCGGGAAATTCCGGCATCCGAAGGCGACACCGAATATGCCGACATGCGCGCCGCCTATGATGCCCTGCCGGAAGCGCGCAAGCGCGAGATCGACGACCTCGTCGTCGAGCACAGCATCTTCCATTCGCGCGAAAAGATGGGCTACACCAGCTATACTGCCGGCGCACGCACCGAGCTGCCGCCGGTCCAGCAGGTGTTGGTCCGCACGCATCCGGAGACCGGCCGCAAGGCGCTTTATATCGCCTCCCACGCCTCCCATGTCGTCGGCTGGCCCGTCGAAAAGGGGCGCAAGCTGATCGAGGAGCTGCTCGACTTCGCCACTCAGCCGCAATTCGTCCACCGCCACCACTGGCGCGAAGGCGATCTCGTCGTGTGGGACAACCGCTGCACCATGCACCGCGCCACGCCTTATGACGAGATGAAGGTGCGGCGGGTTCTTCACCGCACCACGGTGTCGGATGAGATGAACTCGGTCGAGCGCGAACGCGGGCTGCGCCACAGCGCCGCCTGACCACGGTTGTAGAGCCGCTCCCAAACCTCCCCTTGTCGAAACGCGGTGGGGTCGCTCCGGGCGTAGCGCGGGAACCCGCCGGCGATCCTGTGTGTTCGGAATTGCCGAATGCGCCCGCTATGGTTAATACATTGCCTGGGAATTCTTAGCCCCTTTGAGGCGTCAATAGACTGGAGGCCCGTGATCGGCCGACGTCGAGACACAATGGAAGGCATGAGGAAGACGTGACGCCTTTGCTTCTGGTCCTCGCCGTGTTGCTGGGATTCGCACCCGGCATGATTGCGCATGGCAAGGGCCGCAACTTCTTCGTATGGTGGGTGTACGGCGTCGTGCTCGGCCCGATCGCCCTCGTCCACGCGATGCTGCTGCGTGACACGCGGCGCCCCCACTTCGCCGAGACGCCCCGGCGGGCGCCCAGCCGCTGGGATTCGCCGTGGCCGCTGCTGCTGTGGGCGGCCGGGTCATTCGCCGTCGCCATCATCGGGATTGCCGCCTATCAAATTGTAACAACAGGACAATATCCGTTAATGGCTGCCTTGAACGGCGGTGCGATGCCAGCGGACCACGGCACTGACAAGGAGGCCGCACCGGCGCAGCAACTGTCATCCGTCGAGCGGGCGCCGATCCCGTCGCCGACGGCAACGCCGGCGCCGCCCCCTGAGGTCAAGGTGACGATCCGGCGTGACGCCACGCCGCCGGCCGATAAGCGACAGACGGCGCAGGCGCAAGCCGACGCATCGCCGGCGAAGCCCGCACCGCAGGCCGATCCGGCGCCCGACCCGTCCGCCAAACAGGCAGCCGCGCCGCAGCCGCCCGCCGCGCCAAAGGCCGAAACGCTCGAGCGCACCATTGCCACGTCGGCCGACTCGGTGCCCGCACCGAAGGCGGAGTCGCCGAAACTGGCGCCCGTCCGGGACGTGCGCGTCGCCCGCACCACGCCGGCGCCCCCCTCGGGAACCGACGAACGCGCCGGAGTGGCCATCACGGACCCGAAGCCCGCCGCGCACCCCCGCAACGCAGCGCCGCAGCCGACGCCGACGCCGACGCCGGCGAAACAGCCGGTCGCGCATAAGCCTGCCGCCGCCAAGCCGGCGCCGACGGACGTCAATGCGGTCGGCGAGATCGTTCGTTCGGTACAGCAGGCGCTTGCCGCGCGCGGGTACGAGCCGGGCGCCGCCAATGGCCGCGCCGGCCACCAGACCCAGCAGGCGATCCGCAAATTCCAGGCGGATCGCGGGCTCGAGCCGACCGGGACGATCGACTATGCCCTGCTGGAAAGCCTCAACATCGTCGGGCCGCGCCTCCACGCCTTCCGGCCGCCGCCGGGCGCCACGGCCGGCCGATAACCGCGCCTCCGCGCAACGGCCTCTCGACGCCGCGACAAATTGACGGAAGAATAGCGTCCGTCTCTATACTCACCTGAGCCCGTCCATCGCCATCCGGCACCGGGACGGTAGCCTTATTCGGAATGGAGCCTGCCAGAATGGACTTCTTCGCCCCGCGAATGAGCCGGTTCAAGCCGTCGCCGAGCCAAATTGCCGCCGCGCGCGTGCGCGAGCTTCAGGCCGAAGGACGGAAAATCATCAAGCTCACCTCCGGCGAGCCCGATTTCCCCACGCCCGATCACGCCAAGCAGGCGGTGATCGACCTGATGAACCGGAACGAGATCTGGTACACGCCGATCAACGGCACGCTGGAGATGCGCAAGGCCGCGCAGCTCAAGTTCAAGCGCGACAACGGGCTCGACTATGGGCTGGACCAGATCACGGCAGGGGCCGGGACAAAGCAGGTCCTGTTCAACTGCCTGATGGCGACGGTGGGCCAGGGCGACGAAGTCATCATCCCCGCGCCTTACTGGGCCTCCTATCCGGACATGGTGCTGCTCGCCGGCGGCACGCCGGTCATCGTGCGCTGCGGCCAGAACAATCAGTTCAAGATGCGTCCCGAACAGCTCGACGAAGCGATCACCCCCAAGACCAAGTGGCTGATGTTCAGCTCGCCCAGCAATCCCACGGGCGCGACCTATACGAAGGACGAGCTGAAGGCGCTGGCCGAGGTGCTGCTGAAGCATCCGCACGTCCACATCATCACCGACGATGTTTACGAGCATCTGATCTTCGACGGGCGCGAGTTCTCGACCTTTGCCCAGATCGAACCGAAGCTCTACGACCGCACGGTCACCTGCAACGGCGTATCGAAAGCGTATTCGATGACCGGCTGGCGCCTTGGCTTCGCCGGCGGGCCGAAGGAGATCATTGCCAACATGTCGAAGATGCAATCACAAAGCACGTCCGGCGTCAGCGCGGTGGCGCAGGCCGCGGCAATCGCCGCGATCACCGGGCCGCAGGAATTCATCAAGGAGCGCACCGCCAACCTGCAGCACCGCCGCGACATGCTGTACGACAAGCTGAGCGCCGCGAAAGGGCTGAGCTGCGACAAGCCGGAAGGCGCGATGTATATCTTCTGCTCCTGCGCCGGGACCATCGGCAAGAAAGCGCCGGACGGCCGGGTGATCGAGACCGATACCGACTTCACGATGTACCTGCTCGACACGGTCGGCGTCGCGGTGGTGCAGGGCGATGCCTACGGCCTGTCGCCCTATTTCCGCGCCAGCTTCGTCGCGCCGGAGAAGGACATCATCGAAGGCGGCGACCTTATTCAGCAGGCTTGCGCCGCCCTGACCTGACGGCAGGACGGCCCGGCCTCAAAAAAAAGCCGAACCCAGGGAGGGCCAAGCAATGCGTATTCATAATCTCTATGAAGACGAAAACGGCGTATCGCATTTCCGCGACATCGAGGTCGAATGGGATGTCGAGCGCCCGCACAGCAAGTACTCGAAGCGGCTGCCGGCGACGGGCATCATCTTCCGTGAGACGAAGGCGGACTACGACCTCGACTGGCATCCCGCGCCGCGGCGGCAATACATCATCAACCTGGACGCCGGCGTGAAGCTGACCGCGAGCGACGGCGAAAGCCGCGTCATCGGCGCGGGCGAGATCGTCCTGGTCGAGGACATCAAGGGCAAGGGGCACCTGTCGGAGTCGCTCGGCCAGATCAGGCATTCGATCTTCGTGCCGATCGACTGACGCCGACCATGTCCGGACTGACCGAAGAGCAAGTCGCCATCCGCGACATGACGCGCGATTTCGTGGCCAAGGAGATCACGCCCTTCGCCGCGGAATGGGACCGCACCGAGACCGTGCCGCTGGACACCGTCTACCGCATCGGCGCGCTCGGGCTGTTCGGCGTGACCATGCCGCAGGAATGGGGCGGCGCCGGCGCCGATTTCCTGTCCTACGTGCTCGCGGTGGAAGAGCTGGCCTATGGCGACGCCGGCGTCTGCAACATGGTCTGCGCAACCAATTCCTACGGCTTCAAGGTCCGCGACTATGGCACGCCCGAACAGAAGGAGGCGTTCCTCAAGCCGGTCGCCAGCGGCAAGGAGATCGGCTGCATGCTGCTGACCGAGCCGCAGGCGGGCTCGGACGCCGGCAACCTGCGCACCCGCGCGGAGCGGCACGGCGACACATTCGTCATCAACGGCATGAAGACCCTGATCACGTCAGGCCGGTCGGCGGACGTCGCCTGCGTGCTCGCGGTCACCGACCCGGCGGCGGGCAAGCGCGGCATTTCCGCCTTCCTCGTCCGCACCGACTGGCCCGGCTACAAGGTGCTGCGCGTCGAGAAGAAGCTGGGCCACCGCACCAACGACACCTGCCAGATCGCGCTGGAGAATCTGGAAGTGCCGGCCGAGAACATGCTGGGCCGTCCGGATGAGGGGCTGAAGATCGCGCTATCGGGGCTGGACAGCGGCCGCGTCGCGGTGGCCGCGCAAGGCATCGGCGTCGCGCGCGCCGCCTTCGATGCCGCGCTCGCCTACGCGCAGGAACGCGAGGCCTTCGGCAAGAAGATCTTCGACCATCAGGCGGTCGCCTTTCACCTCGCCGAGATGGCGACGGACATCGAGGTCGCGCGCCAGATGTGTCACCACACCGCCAGTCTCAAGCAGTCGGGGGTGCGCTGCATCAAGCAGGCGTCGATCTCGAAGCTCTTCGCGTCCCAGATGAGCGAGCGGGTGTGTTCGAAGGCGATCCAGATCCACGGCGGCTACGGCTTCGTCAACGGCTATGCGGTCGAGAAGTTTTACCGCGACGCCCGCGTGTTCCAGCTCTACGACGGCACCAACGAGGTGCAGAAGATCCTGATCTCGCGCGAGCTGGCGGCGGGCTATTAAGCGGAAGGGTCAGGCCGCCTGTTGCGCGGTCATCGCTTCGCCGCGGACCGTGGTGCGGCGCATGTCGCGGACCTCGCGCGTATCGTCGTAACGCCGGGCGCGATGCATTGTCTGCCGATTGTCCCAGATGACGAGGTCGTGCGGGCGCCATTTGTGCGAATAGACGAATTCGCGCTGCGTTGCGTGCTCGATCAGGTCGCGGATGAAGGCGCGAGCCTCGGGCACCGGCCAGCCGACGATGGTGCCGATGTGGGACGACAGGAAGAGCGACTTCCGTCCGGTCACCGGGTGGACGCGGACCAGGCTCTGGCGCACCGGCTTGAAATTCGCTTTCTCTTCCTCGCTGAGCTCGGTGAAGCCGAGCTGGCCGCGCGAGTAGATCAGCGAATGCTCGCAGACCAGGTTTGCCACCTCTGCCTTGGTCCGGTCGTCGAGCGCGTCGTAGGCGGCGCGCATGTCGGCGAGCTCGGTATTGCCGCCGGCCGACGGAATCCGCCGCGCGGACAGCAGCGAATACTTCGCCGGCACCGCCCGGTACGAACTGTCCGAATGCCAGAGCAGGTTGCCGAGGTTGAACATGCGCCGGCGGTCGTCCCGCGCGAACAGCCTGCTGTCCTTGTCCAGGTTCGAGATGTCCGCCATGAGCGCGCCGAGCCGGCGCTGGTCGTCCTTGGTGATATTGGACTGCTTGCCCGGCTGTTCGAGCTCGCCGAAATTGCTGCTGAAGGCGATCTGCTGCTCATCGGTGATGTCCTGGCCGTGGAACACCAGCACCGCGTAGCGGTCCATCCCCGCGTCGATCGCGGCGGCCTCCTCGGCGCTCAGCGGACGGCGCAGGTCAACGCCTTCGACCTCGCCCACGAAAACGGGATGGATCTGACGGATGGTGACGGCCATGGCGTGTCCCTCGACGCATCTTCAACGGGATTCGGCGACGCTCTATTCTACCGCGCCACCCGGATTATGGCGAATTCCGCGGCAACAGCCCCAAGCTCGACCATGACGGCATATCTGATAGAGCCTCTCTATAATTGCTGTCTGGGCAACGGGCCGGTAGATGTTTGCCCGAAGCCCTGTTCGGGACCTAATTGGAGGCGACCATGATCGACGTCGATCTGCTGAAGCGCGAGGTCAAGGTCCTCACCTTCGACCAGTACGGCACCATCGTCGACATGCAAGGCGGTCTGGTCGAGGTGGCGACGCCCTATCTCAAGAAGAAGGGTTGGACGGGCAACCCCAACAGCTTCGTCACCTGGTGGCGGCGCACGCATTTCGAGAACTCGATGATCGATTCGCTCTGCGAGCGCGGCCATACGCCCTATCGCGAGATCGGCCACCGCGCCGTCGATTACACACTGACGCGCGCCGAGATCCCGCACACCAGCGCCGAGGTCGAGGAACTGGTCGCGGCGATCGAGCGGCTCCGGCCCTTTCCAGAGGTGCCGGCGGCGCTGGCGCGGCTGGCGAAGAAATACAAGCTCGCCATCCTGTCGAACGGCGATCGCGACATGCTGGAAGCGGCGAAGCCCTATCTCGGCTTCGAGTTCGCGGAGACGATCTCGGTACAGGAGGCAGGCTGCTTCAAGCCGCATCGCCGCACCTACGAGACAGCGGCCAAGATCCTCGGCCTTTCCTGCCTGCAGGTGATGCACGTCGCCAACCACGCTTTCGACTGCATCGGCGGCAAGGCAGCCGGCATGCGCGCCGCCTTTATCGACCGGCGCGACCGCCCCTTCGGGCAGACCCAGCACACGCCGGACATCGTGGTGACGAGCATGACCGAGCTGGCCGACCTGCTCGCCTGACGCGTCGCCGCGGCTCCGCGCCTATCTAGACAATAATTTGAGAGTTGGCTGATCAGCGATAGAATTCCGTGCTAACCTTTCGGCATGGATATCCGCCAGCTTCGTACCTTCGTGCATGTCGCCGAGCTCGGCAGCTTCAGCAAGGCCGCCGACCGGCTTCACATCGCCCAGCCGGCGCTCAGCCGCCAGATCAGGCTGCTCGAGGCGGAGCTGAAGACAGATCTTCTCGTGCGTCACGGCCGCGGGGTGACCCTGACCGGCGCCGGCGCCGTGTTCCTCGACCGGGCGGCCGGCATCCTGCGCCAGATCGAGCAGGCCCGCGCCGACATCGCCGCCGAAGCCGGGGAGGTGACCGGCCAGGTGTCGTTCGGCATGCCGCCATCCGTCGGCTTCGTCCTCGCGGGGCCGCTCGCCGAGGACTTCCGGCGGACCTGTCCCAAGGTCAGGCTCAAGATCATCGAAGGCGTCGGCGCCTATGTTCATGAATGGATGCTGGGCGGCCGGCTCGACGTGGGCGTCCTCTATCAGCCCGGTCCGAGCCGGCATCTCGAGACCACGCCGCTCTGGCGCGAAGACCTTTATCTCTTCGCCGACGCCGGCGCGGGGCTCGATCCGTCGCGGCCGGTCCCGTTGGCCGCGCTGGCGCGTCACCCGCTCATCCTGCCGAGCCCCGGGCACGGCCTGCGCGGCCTCCTGGAGCGCCACGCCGCCCGGCATGACGTCGCGCTGCAGGTGGAGATCGAGGCGGATTCGACACGGATTCAGAAAGAGCTGGCCGCGCGCGGCCTCGGCTATTCCGTGCTGCCCTTCGCTTCGGTCGCCGCCGAAGTCCGCGACGGGCGCTTGTCCGCGGCGCCGATTACCGCGCCCGTGATCCCCCGCCGCGTGGTGCTGGCCTACCCGGCCGATCGTCCCGTATCGCGCGCCGCCCGCCTGCTCGGCGAGCGCTTGGTCGCGGTCGTGCGCGGCATGCTGGCCGGCAGCGCATGGCCCGGCATGGTTCCCGAGCTGCCCGCGCTCATCGAAGAGCGGCCGGGTGACGTCACGTCACCCGCGCTTCAATAAGAAGCCACGACTCCGCGAGCGGATCCGCGACCGCGTCGACGCCCAATTGCCGGCACATCGCATCGAGAGTCGTGACCCGGACCTCGCCGTAGCCCAGGCGTCGAACAGCCGCTTCCGCCGAAGCGGCGCTGTCGCCCAGTGTCGGAGCTCCGAACAGCGGGCGTCCGGTCCTCGCGATGATCTTGGCGTTCAATGTCTCTACGCGTCGCGCGGTCCAGGCATCGAAGGTCAGCGCGCTGCCCCGCGCGAGACCGAGGACGGCGGGTTCAAGCAATGCGGCCTTACGGTCCCCGCTAAGAAAGAAGTACACGCCCTCCATCACGACGGCAGCCGGTTCTCCCGCATCGAACCCCGCCGCCGCGAGCCGGCCGCGCAGGTCGTCAACATTCAGGTCGCAGGAGACGAATTGCACGGTCTTGGGCAGCGCCACGCCGTGATCGGCAAGAACGCGGCGTTTCGTCGTCAACACGGCGGGCAGGTCCACCTCGAACACGCGACAGCGGCCGCGCTGCAGCGCCGGCAGGGTCAGGCTGCGCGTGTCATAGCCCGATCCGAGAATCACCAACTGCGGGTAACGGGCGGCGTGGGCCGACATCGTCTCGGCAAACCACGCGTAGCGCACCAGATTGAACTGCTCGTAGACGGGGTCGAGCGCGAGCGCCATCTTCGCCAGGTCGCCGCCCGCGTCGGTCAGAAAGAGATGGTCATAGGGGCAGTTGATTCCGAGCCGGCGCGCCAACGGGCTGTGCGTTCGCAAGTAGATCAGCGCGTCCGCGGTGATCGGCACCGCACCGGTCGATTTGTCGCTCATCCCTTGACCAATCCCGTGTCTCGGGCCATCGTGCAACCGCTCCGGTGCGCGCGCAATGGGCTCGCCGCCGGTTTCGGCATTTCTGAGTGTGCAAGCAGCCGAGGCCAGCATGCGAACCGTTGCTCCGCCGCCGAGAATCCGGCAAGATTCGCCTTACGGTCGTATCAGCGATACTGTAGTGGTGGATTGACCGGGATGCATGAACATCCCGGCGGTGATTTTAGTCTCTTTAGCAGCGGGCGCCGTTCGGCGCCTTACCCCGGAAACGGATTTGAGAAAAGGGAACGGAAACGTAATGCGGTATGAGGCTCCGGAAACAGTCCAAGCAGCCGTAAAGCTGCTTGCCGGTACGAAAGGATTGGGCCGCGTCCTGGCGGGCGGGACCGATCTCCTTGTCCAGATGCGCAGCGACATCATCGAACCCGACCTCGTCGTCGACATCAAAAAGATTCCCGCTATGCGGAAGATTACCACCGAGAAGGGTGGGTTCCGCATCGGCGCCGGCGTTTCCGGCGCCGAGCTCAGCGAGCATCCGAGATTCGCGAAGGTGTGGCCCGGCGTCATGGAGGCATTCGACCTGATCGGATCGACGCAGATCCAAGGCCGCTGCACCATGGTGGGCAATCTCTGCAATGCATCGCCGGCCGCCGACAGTGTGCCAGCTCTGGTTGCGGCGGGCGCCACGGTGGCCATCACCGGGCCGAAGCGCAAGCGCACGGTTCCGGTCGAAAAGATTCCCGCCGGTCCCGGCAAGACGACGCTCGCCAAGGGCGAGATCATCACGTCGATCTTCCTGCCGAAGCGGCCGCCGAAATCGGGCGACGCGTATCTCCGCTTCATCCCGCGCACGGAAATGGACATCGCCGTGGTCGGCGCGGGCGTCAGCCTGACGCTCGACCGAAAAGGCGTTTGCACGGCGGCCCGGGTGGCGCTGGGCGCCGTGGCGCCGACCGTGGTCCTCGTGCCCGCCGCCGCGAAGGCGCTGATCGGCACGACGGTCGACGAGGAAGCGCTGGACAAGCTCGCCGCGGCGGCAAGCGCAGCCTGCCGCCCGATCGACGACAAGCGCGGCACTAAGGAATACCGCATCAAGGTCGCCGGCGTGATGGCACGCCGCGCGGCGCAAATCGCACTAGACCGTGCCAGGGGGAAATAATGGCGAAAATTCACGTATCGACGACCATCAACGGCGATCCGGTCGAGTTTCTGTGCGAGCCGGAGCAGACCCTGCTCGACGTGCTGCGCGACGAGCTCGGGCTGACCGGCAGCAAGGAAGGCTGCGCGTCGGGTGACTGCGGCGCGTGCAGCGTCATGGTCGACGACCGTCTCGTCTGCTCCTGCCTCGTGCTGGGCGCCGAAGTCGACGGCAGCACCGTCGACACGATCGAGGGCATGGCCGACGGGGACCACCTGCACCCGCTGCAGCAGAAGTTCCTGGAAGAGGCCGCCCTGCAATGCGGCATCTGCACGCCGGGCTTCCTGATCGCCGCCCGGGCGCTGCTGCAAAAGAATCCCAATCCAACGGAAACGGAAGTGCGTTACTGGCTCGCCGGCAACCTGTGCCGCTGCACCGGTTACGACAAGATCATCCGCTCCGTTCTCGATGTGGCCGCTGAAATGAGAAAGGGATAGCCATGCCTGACGACCTCAAGGCGTTCAAATGGATCGGTAAGCGCACGATCCGTCCCGATGGGGTCGATAAGGTAACCGGCCGCGCCGCCTTCGGCGCCGATTACGCGCTTCCGGGCATGCTCGTGGGCAAGATTTTGCGAAGCCCGCACGCGCATGCCCGGATCCTGTCGATCGACACGCGGAAGGCGGAGGCCCTTCCCGGGGTGAAATCGGTCGTGACCGCGGCCGATTTCCCGGAAATTCCGCCGAGCGAGGCGACCAAGGGCACCGCGCCGCCCAATTTCCGGCATCTGTCGGAAAATCTGATGGCGCGGAAGAAAGCGCTCTATGACGGACACGCGGTCGCCGCCGTCGCGGCGACGAGCGCCGCCATCGCCAAACAGGCGCTGAAGCTGATCAAGGTCAAATACGAGGTGCTGCCGCACGTCATCGACGTGGAAGAGGCGATGAAGCCCGGCGCGCCGGTGCTGCACGACGATATCTTCACCACCGGCGTGGAGCCGAAGCCGAAGAAGCCGTCGAATGTGGTCAAGCGGGTCACCTTCACCAAAGGCGATGCCGAGAAGGGCTTTGCCGAGGCCGACGTCGTCGTCGAGCAAAGCTACACGACCAAGCCGGTGCACCAGGGTTACATCGAGCCGCATGCGGTCGTCGCCAGCGTCGGCGGCGACGGGCAGACGACGATCTGGGCGAGCAGCCAGGGTCAGTTCATGATCCGGCAGTACACCGCCGGCCTGCTGAACATGAACGCCGCCGACATCCGGGTCACCCCGGCGGAGATCGGCGGCGGCTTCGGCGGCAAGACCACGGTGTGGCTGGAGCCGGTAGCGGTCCTGCTGTCGAAGAAGGCGGGCCGCCCGGTCAAGATGACGATGACGCGCGAGGAGGTGTTCCGCGCGACGGGCCCGACCTCGGGTGCGGCGATGACGATCAAGATCGGCGCCCGCAAGGACGGCCGCATCACCGGCGCGCGCGCCCTCTTGAAGTATCAGGCAGGCGCTTTCCCGGGCTCACCGGTCAACCAGGGCTCGATGTGCGCCTTCGCGCCCTATGACCTCGAGAATGCGGAGACGATCGGCTACGACGTCGTCGTCAACCGGCCGAAGGCGACCGCCTATCGCGCGCCAGGCGCGCCGATCGCGGCCTACGGCGTGGAAAGCACCCTCGATCAGCTCGCCCGCAAGCTCAAGATCGACCCGATCGCGCTGCGCGAGAAGAACGCGGCCCAGCAGGGCACGCGCACGGTCTACGGACCGACGCTCGGTGTCGTCGGCTTCAAGCAGACGCTTGCCGCCGCCAAGAACCACCCCCACTACAAGGCGCCGCTCGGCCCCAGCCAGGGCCGCGGCATGGCGTCCGGCTATTGGTTCAACGTCGGCGGCGAGACGAGCTGCGCCGTCAGCATCCTCGAAGACGGCACGGCGGTGGTAACCTCGGGGACGCCCGACATCGGCGGCTCGCGCGCGTCGCTCGTCATCATGGCGGCGGAAGAGCTCGGCATCGACGTCAACCAGATCCGCGCCATCATCGCCGACACCAGCTCGCTCGGCTTCAACCGGCATACCGGCGGCAGCCGTGTGACCTTCGCCGCCGGCATGGCGGTGGTGGACGCGACCAAGGATGTCGTCCGGCAGCTGCGCGAACGCGCCGCGAAGATCTGGGGCATCGACGATCCGGAAGCGGTGCGATGGGAAGACGGCAAGGCCTACCCGGCCGGGCCGAACGCCGGCAACTTCGAGCCGCTCACCCTCAAGCAGATCGCGGGCAAGAGCAACACGACGGGCGGCCCGATCAACGCGCGCCGCTCGCTCAACGCCCAGGCGCCGGGCGCCGGCTTCGGCACGCATATCGTCGATGTCGAGGTCGACAAGGAGACGGGCGCCGTCAGGATCCTGCGCTATACCGCGATCCAGGATGCCGGCCGCGCGATCCATCCCGGCTATGTCGAGGGGCAGATTCAGGGCGGCGCGGTGCAGGGCATCGGCTGGGCGCTCAACGAGGAATACATCTACGACAAGAACGGGCGCCTGCAGAATCCGGGCTTCCTCGACTACCGCATGCCGGTGGCCTCGGACCTGCCGATGATCGACACCGTCATCGTCGAGGTGCCAAACCCGAGCCACCCCTACGGCGTGCGCGGCGTCGGCGAAGTGCCGATCGTGCCGGTCATGGCAGCGATCGCGAACGCGATCGAGGACGCCATCGGCATCCGCATGACCGACCTGCCGATGTCGCCGCCGCGCGTCCTTGCCGCGATCGACAAGGCCAAAGCGGGTTGATGCCGGACGTCGTCCTCAATCACGAGATTGCCCGCCGTTATACGAACGGGGAAAGCAGGCTCACGGTGGAGGGCGACACGATCCGGGCGCTGATCAACGCGCTCGACGCACAATATCCCGGGATCGGCGCGGTTCTCCGCACCGACATGGCCGTCGCGATCGACAGCCTGATCTACCAGGACGCCGAACACGAGCCGGTCAAGCCGGACAGCGAGGTCTGCTTCATCCCCGCCATCGAAGGCGGTTAGCCGGGATCAGCGGCCCACGCCGCGTCAGCAGACGCTTCCTTGCACGATCTGCGGGAAGATGCCGACGTGACTGATGACGGAACCGACCCCGGCGACATTTTCCGCCGCGACCTGCAGGGCCTCCTTTTCCGTGGTGGATCCGACGGCGCCCCATAGGTGGACAATACCGTTCGAAACCACCACGTCGACCATCGTGTCCGCGCCCGTTTCACGCAATTCCTTGATCACCGACTTTCGCATACTGGCATCGTCCCGGGTTGCCGGCTCCAGCTTTTGCACGACCAGCCCATGCAGCAAATTCGCCCGGCTGACGATGCCGACGATCTTGCCCTGGTGCACCACGGGAACGCGTTTGATCCGGTGCTTTTCGAGAATTTCGGCGATTTCGTTGACCGGCGTGCTTTCCGACACGGTGATAACATTCCGCGTCATGACGTCCTTTGCATGCAGGCCATGCGCCTTCACGTAAGCCTCGGCATTTGTCTTCGTCGTGCTGATCAGGCTCAGCCACCAACTCGGCCGGCGCTCACCGCCCGTCTCGCGACGGCGCATGAGGTCGCCTTCGCTGATGATGCCCAAAATATGTCCCTGATCGTCGACGACCGGCACCGCGCTCACGCCGCGATCCAGCAGCTTTTGCGCGACCACCTGGACATGCGTATCAGGGGAAACCGTAACGACGTCCATGCTCATGATGTCATCTGCGCGCATGGTCTCCTCCGTCGATTCTTGTGCTCTTATCGCATTAAAATTAGCGCAGTCTGGCCGAATCCAGGTTGAGCCACATCAACCGCGAGCTCGCCCGGCCGCGCTAGACAAGCGCATGGCGCGCCGTCCTGTGTCCCACGCAACCGAGGGAGACCAGGCCGGCAAAGCGGGGAAAGCTGCATGGGATGAACGCAGCGGATCGAACGCTGTGCGATGTCATCGTCGCGCTTGGCCAGGCCGGCGCCCGCCCCGCCGTCCTGGCGCTCCAGAAGGAGGGCGTCACCGAGTGGTCCTGTGCGGAACTCGGCGGCCTCGTCGCGCGCGTGGCCGGTGGACTGGCCGAGGCCGGCGTGGGCCCCGGCACTCGGGTCGCGCTCCTCGCCCCCCATAGCGCGGCGTGGGTCATCGCCGCCCTGGCCACGCTATACGCGGGCGCCACGCTGGCGCCGATCGACCCGCAATGCGATCCGCGGACCCTTTCCCACATCGTCGGAGATTGCGCCGCCACATTCTGGTTCGTCTCATCGCAGACGGAGCCGCGCCTCCGCGAGCGCGTAGGCGCGCCGGTCCGAACCGCCCGGCTTGATGCGCCGCCGAATGATCCGACCTCCTGGCACGGCCTCGCGGCCGCCAAGGCGCGCCCGCCCGCCGCGGTCGGACCCGACGACGAAGCGGTCATGTTCTATACATCCGGCACCACCGGGCTCCCCAAAGGCGTGCCGCTCAGCCACCGAAACATCGTCTTCCAGGCGGAAACCTTGCGGCATTTCGGCGTTGTCGAGGACAACGAGCGCGTCCTCCTCGCCTTGCCCCTGCACCATGTCTATCCGTTCAGCATCGGGCTCCTGGGGGCGCTCGCGCTCGGCGCCGCCGTCGTCATTCCACGCGCCTTGACCGGCCCCGAAATCCTGGGCGCGCTGCGGGAATGCAAGGTCACGGCGATCGTCGGCGTGCCGCGTCTCTACGAGGTCTTCGTCTCGGGCATGATGGCGCGGGCCCGGAACCTCGGCCGGGTAGGCGCCGCCGTCTTCCGGGTGCTCCTGCACGCGAGCGTCGCCTGCCGGCGGACCTTCGGCATCCGCATCGGTCCGCTCCTGTTCCGCCGTCAGCTTGGCGCGCTCGGCGGGTCGATCTGGCTGGTCGTCTCGGGCGGCGCCGCCTTGGACGAGACGCTTGCCTGGACCATGGATACGCTTGGCTGGACCGTCGCCACCGGATACGGCCTGACGGAGACCGCGCCCCTGCTCACGCTTCTGCCGCCCGGCGACACGCATTTTTCCAGCGTCGGGAAACCCGTCCCGGGCGTCGACATCCGGATCGTCCCGATGGAGCCGCAACCCGGCGATATCGGCCACGCAGCGCCGGACCGAGACGCCGGCGAGGTCCAGGCGCGCGGGCCCGGCGTCTTCGCGGGCTATCATCGTCTGCCCGACAAGACGGCCGCGGCCTTCACCGCTGATGGCTGGTTCCGAACCGGCGACCTCGGCTATTTCGATCGAGAAGGCTATCTCCACGTGCTCGGCCGGCACAGCACGCTCATCGTCACCGCAGCGGGCGAGCACATCCAGCCGGAAACGCTCGAGGCGCATTTCGCAGCCGACCCCGCCATCCGTGAAATCGGCGTCCTGCAGCAGGGTGGAACGCTCGTCGGCGTGGTCGTGCCCGACTACAAGGCGCTCCGCCGGCGCGGCGCCGAGCAACCCGAGAACGTCGTCCGCCAGGCGATCGTTGAGTCCGGCCAGCGCCTGCCGAGCCATCAGCGCCTGGCACGCTACGTCCTCAGCCGTGACGCCCTGCCGCGCACGCGGCTCGGCAAGATCCGCCGGCAGGAGCTGCGGCGGCGCTTCGAAGACATCGACGCCGCCGGTCCGGCGGCAGCGGCGCAGGGCCCGGCGACGATGTCGGATGAAGACAAGGCCTTGCTCGACGAGCCGGCCGCCCAGGCGCTCTGGCAATGGCTGGGCGAGCGGTTCCCGGACCGGGCGCTGAGCCCCGACACGAGCCTGTCGCTCGATCTCGGCGTCGATTCGCTGGAGTGGATCAACATGACGCTCGACATCCGCGCGCACACCGGCATCGAGATCTCGGAAGCCGCGACCGCGCAGATCGAGACGGTGCGGGATCTTCTCAACGAAGGCGTGGTGGCGGAACGCGGCGCGCTGGCCGAGACAGCGGATTTCCTGGCGCAGGATCCGGAACGCTTCATCAGCCCGGCCCAGGCGCGCTGGCTGCGTCCGCTCTCGCCGATCGAGGAAATCAGCGCGCGGCTGCTCTATCGGCTCAACCGCTTCACCATGCGCGTGTTTTTCCGCCTGGATGTCGTGGGCGCCGAAAACCTGCCCACGAACGGCAATTTCATCTGCGTGCCCAACCATGCAAGCGTGCTCGACCCGCTCGCCGTCGCCGCCGCGATCGACTTCGACCGGCTGCGGCAAACCTATTGGGCCGGCTGGACCGGCATGGCCTTCGCCAACAGGCTGTTCCGCTTCGTCAGCCGGCTCGCCCAGGTCCTACCAATCGAACAGGATCGCGCGGCCTTCTCAAGCCTCGCCATGAGCCTCACCATGCTGCAGCGGGACAAGAATCTGATCTGGTTCCCGGAGGGCGGGCGATCGCGCGACGGTGCGCTTCAGACCTTCCGGACGGGGATTTCCTTGCTGCTGGAGCATCGGCCGACACCGGTCGTGCCGTTGCTGATATCCGGCACCTACGAGGCCATGCCGATCGGCCGCCGGTTCCCGCGGCGACGGCCCGTCCGGATCGTGATCGGGAAGCCGCTGTCCGTCGAAGCGCTGGAGCAGCGCGGCCGGGGCGCCACCCGCGAGCAGCGCATCGCCGACGGGCTTCGGGACGCCGTCCGTGCGCTAACGCTGCCGCCGCCGGGCTAGCGGACCGCGGGTATTCCCGGCCTCAGCCTCGAAGATCAGGTCGCCGCAGCCCCTGCCACGGAAAGGTCCTCTTGCGCCTCGTCCATTCCGTCCGGCCGTTTCACGCGGGGACGGAACTCCGAAATCTTCACGAAGTCACCGACCACGAAGGTGCTGCCAACCAATTCGAGGCCCGCCAGGCCGGCAAACTCCTCGAACCGCACCTGATAGGTCGCGTTGAACATCCAACGGAACCAAGTCTCGCAGCAACGCATGACGAAACGCATCACCGGGCGCTGCGACATGCTGTAGTCGAGGATGCGGATCGTGCCGTCCGGCCGGCAGATGCGGCCGAGCTCGCGCAGGGCCGCCAGCCTGTCCTGGTCCGACAGCGTGCAAAAGACGAAGGCCGACACGATGGCGTTAAAATGATCGTCGGGGAAATCGATCTTCCGGAGATCCATGCTCTCCAGGCTGACCGTCTTGCCGTATTTGCGCGCCCGCGCCGCAGCATAAGTCAGCATCTTCGGGCTGAGGTCGACGCCGACCAGTTCCACGTCGGGCGGGGCGTACGGAATGTTCAGCCCGGTACCGACCCCCGCATCGAGGACGCGTCCGTGCAGCTTGTCGAACAGCATCCGCCGGAGCCGCTTCTTCCAGCTGATTTCCCAGAAGGACTCCATCAGATCGTAGAGCGGCGCGATGCGCTCATAGGTGTCGAGGCAGGCCGCCGTCGTCAGCCGCCGCAATCCACGGACCCGCCGGGCACGGGCGCTTTCATCATGCGCCGTCATGGCCGGCCCGGTCCCCACAGCCGGCCTCTCGTGGCCGACAGCGTCACGATTAAAAGAGAATTTTGCATCAAGAACCTGCCACTGCTCCCGTCCGGATGGTCTTGATCAACGCATGACCATCCTTCCCCGTTCCGATGAGATCACGGATTCCGCGCGGCAGGCCGAACGACTGAGCGCCTCTCCTCGCATAAGCCGTATCGATCTCAAGGGAATGCTAACACACCGTTACACAAGCATGACAAGGCCGGCGGCGCGTTTAACGCCCGGCGGGGCCGCGAAAGTTCGCCAGCGTGGCGGATTTGCCGCAATCAGTAGTCCCGGTTCACGATATGCCAGGTGCCGTCCGGCTGGCGGCAGGCGATGCCGTAACCCTGCTGGGTCTTGCCGGCGACGGTGATGCTCTGCTGGAATTCCCGACAATACTTGCCGTCATCCGACCTGCCTTCGCGGACCGGCGTGATCGCACCGTAGTTGCCGCTCTTCGGGTTGTTCCATTTGATCGTCTCGCCGATCGGCGCCGCATGCGCGCGGCTGACGGCCCGGTCGGCATAGGCCTTGTCGGCGCGATCGAGCGACTTTCCGACCTCGCTTCCGGCCAGCGCGCCGATCAGGACGCCGACGGCCGTCGTCACGAGCTTGCCCCGGCCGGAGCCGAACTGCGATCCGAGCAAGCCGCCCAGCGCCGCGCCGCCCAGCGTCCCCACGCCCTGCTTCGGACCATATTGATCCTGCTGGGCGCACCCTGCCGTCGCCACCAGTCCTGCAATGATCACGAAGGAGATCGCCCATCGTGCGGGATACTTAAGCATTATTGGATTCCCTGGTTCTGTTCGCCCTGAAGCCTTCGGCTGTCCGCCGTCCGCCTCGACAATACTCTGAGCCGCCCGACTCTCCCCCGATATGACCTGCGTCAACGCAGGAAGGTCGCCGTTGCCGCGTTCGGCGGCGCCTTGCGCGCCCTCATGTCCTGGCGGCAATGGTTTCCAGGCCGTCCGGCAGATCGTCGAAAGATGCATAATTGAGCGTATGTAGCTTGGCGTAAAGGCCATTCCGGGCCAGCAGCGCGGCATGCGTGCCGGTTTCGACAACACGTCCTTCCTGAAGCACGATGATGCGGTCGGCATTGCGGATCGTCGCCAGCCGGTGCGCGATGACGATCCCGGTGCGCCCCTCGAGCAGTCGGGCCAGCGCGTGCTGGATCTGCCGCTCGGTATAGCTGTCGATGTTGGCGGTCGCCTCGTCGAGGATGAGAATGCGCGCATCCGCGACCAGCGCGCGGGCGAAGCTGAGCAGCTGGCGCTGACCCAGCGACAGGTTCCGCCCCTGCTGGTCCAGCACGGTCTGATAGCCATCCGGCAGCTGGACGATGAATTCATGGGCACCGACGGCCTTCGCGGCGCGTTCCACATCGGCCGCCGTCGCATCGGTCGTCCGGTAGCGGATATTCTCGAACACCGTTCCCGTGAAGAGGAACGGCTCCTGCAGCACCATCGCGATATGCCGGCCGAGCGCCGCCTTGGCGTAGTCGCGCACATCCCGCCCGTCGATCATCACCGAGCCCGAGGAGACGTCGTAGAAGCGGTGCAGCAGCGCGGTGATGCTGGTCTTGCCCGAGCCGGTCGGCCCGACCAGCGCCACCGTCTCGCCGGGCGCGACAGTGAAGCTTACATCCTTGAGAATCGGATGATTTTTCGCATAGCCGAACATCACATTGCGGAACTCGATCGCGCCCTGGATCGTGTCGGGATTGACCGCGTCCGGCCGATCCGCAATCGCCAAGGGAACGTCGAGCACTTCGAAGATGCGCTTGCCCGACGCCATCGCGCGCTGCATCACGCTGTATTGGATGGTGAGCGAACGGATCGGGTCGAAGAAGCGCTGCACGTAGAACAGGAAGGCGACCATCACGCCGACGTCGAGGGCATGGTCGAGCACCTGCGTGCCGCCGATGACGACGACGATTCCCATGGCCGCGCCGGTCAGGGTATCGACCGCCGGCACCATGATCTGCGCGAACTTCGCCGCCGCGAGGTGCGCCTTCAGGTTTTCGCGCGCCTTGTCGTCATAGAGGTCGAAGTTTACCGCCTCGCGGCGCATGCCCTGCACCGTGCGCACCGCATGAATGCCTTCGGCGAGCGCACCGTTGGCGATCGCGTTGGTCTCACGCGCCCGGCGAAATGCCCGGCGGGCGCGGGGCAGCCAGATCACGCGCAGGATCAGCAGCGTCGGCACAACGGACAGCGTGACGACGCCGAGCCGGAAATTGAGCGCCAGCATGATCGCGATGATGCCGAACAGCAGCACCAGATCGCCCATCACGGTGATCGAGTTCTCGAGGAATTCCTGCAGGGAATTTACGTCGCCCTGAAGCCGCGACATCATGCGCCCGACCTCGGTCTTGTCCATGAAGGACAGCGCGACATGCTGCAGATGGGCGAACATCGCGCGCCGCAGGTCGAAGATCACCTCTTCCCCGGTGACGGCGATCATCCGGTCCTGCAGCCACGTCGCGGCATAATTGACGACGATCACCGCCGCGAAAACCGCGACCGCGCCCGCCAGCAGAAGCGTGCTTCCCCCTTTGCCGAGAAGGGCGTTGTCGATGCCGTAACGGACCACGAGCGGGATCGCCAGCTGGGCGCCGGTGGCGACGAGCACGGCCGCGATGGAAACAAGCACCCGCCGGCGATACGGCAGGACATAGGTGATGAAGCGCCGCACGACCGCGCGGTCGAACAGCGCACCGAACATTTCCTCGTCGCGGCTGATCTGGGAGCCGACGACCGCGCGCGGCGGCCGTTCGCGCTGCTCCCGTTCCTGCGGTTCGCCGATCGCCCAGGTCATGGCGCCACCGTCCCGGTTCCGGGCTTGGCAGGGTCCGAATCGCCGTCCTGTCGTGTCTGAAGCGCGTACAGCGCCGCGTAGCGGCCGCCGAGCGCGACGAGGCTGTCATGCGTCCCCCGCTCGACGACGCAGCCCTCCTCGAGAAAAAGGATCTCGTCGGCATGGCGCAGCGAGCCGAGCCGGTGGGAGATGATGATCGTCGCCCGCGAATCCATGTGCGATTTCAGCAGCCGACGGATCTGCTGCTCGGTCCCCGCGTCGATCGCCGCGGTGGAATCATCGAGAATGAGCACGGCGGGACGCAGCATCGCGGTCCGGGCGATCGCCACCCGCTGCCGCTGGCCGCCGGAGAGCGAGACGCCGCGCTCGCCGACCAGCGTCTCGTATCCTTCCGGCAGCTGGCCGACGAAGCCGTCGATCTGGGCGAGCTGCGCCGCGCCATGGATGGATTCCTCTTCCGCCCAGGGATCGCCATAGGCGATGTTGTTCTGTAGCGACGTCATGAACAGAAATGGATCCTGCGGCACCGCGCACACGTGCCGGCGCAGCGATTCGAGCGTGACATCGCGAATATCCTGACCGTCCAGCGTGATGCGGCCGCCGGAGACGTCATAGAAGCGCGTCAGAAGATGCACAATCGTCGATTTGCCGCTGCCCGGCGGGCCAATGATGCCGAGCGACTTACCGCGGCCGACCTCGAAGGACACGCCGCGCAGCGCCGGCGGCGAGCCCGGCCCGCCATAGGCGAAGGAAACATCCTCGAAGCGCACCAGACCCTGGGTGATCTTCAGCGGCTCGGCGTCCGCGCGGTCGCGGATCGCCGGCTCCAGGTCGAGCACCGCGAACAGCCGCGCCCCGCAGGTCGAGGCGCGGGCGATCGAGTTGACGAGCAGCCCGAGCTGACGCACCGGGGCCTGCAGGATGGTCATGAAGGTCAGGAACTGGGTCAGGGTGCCGACCGTCATCGACCCCTCGATCACGCGCGATCCGCCGACCCACAGAACGAGCGCCATCGCGGTGAAATAGGCGAAGGTCATCATGCTGGTCGACGACACACGGGTCCGGATCCGCTCGTCCGACAAGGCCATCGCGTCGTCCGACGCGAGGTCGAACTTGCCGAGCTCATAGGCTTCCGCGCCGAAAGCCCGGACCACCCGGATGCCGGTCAGGTTCTCCTCCATGACGCGGCTGATAACGGCCATCTTTTCCTGCAGCGCCAGCCAGAGCGCCCGAAGCTTGAGCCGCGCCGTGGCGGAGCGCCAGGCGACAAAGGGGACGAAGCTCAGGCTGAGCAGGCCGAGCGCCCAGTCGGTCGACAGCAGCATGGTCGCGCCGACCCCGAGCAGGACCGTCAGCAGGACCAGCCGCAGCAGGCCCGTGTTGACGAACATACGGACGCCTTCCAGGTCCAGCATGCCGCGAGTGATGAGGTCTCCGGTATGCACCCGGTCGTGGAAAGACGAGCTCAGGGTCTGGAGCTTGCCGTAGAAAGCGCGACGCAGGTCATAGGCGACGCAATGCCCGATCGCTTCCCCGGTGTAGTTGTGCACTAGGGTGAACAAGCCTCGCAAAATCGACGCCCCGAGCAGGAGCAGGGCGACCTGCACCAGCGCGCCCCGGGCGGATTCGGGCGTGACCGCCGCCTGCCCGAGCAGGCCGAGGGCGCTGTCCACGGCCTTGCCGAGCAGTCGCGGGATGACCAGCTGGAACACCGCCGCGCCAAGCGCGGCCACCATGGCGATCGTGAGCTGCAACCGATAGTGCGCCGCCAAGCGGATGATCCGCCAAAGGATTTCTATATCGTTGGTGACGCTATGGTCGCCGTCGCCGGCAAGGCCCTGGTAGGCATGCGCCGGCGCCCCCCGCCGCGGCTTGGCGGCAGACAGCTCTTGGTCCGTTGCGGCGTCGGCACCGTGCATTATTTCTCAGCAGGCTGTGATATTGTTTCTTTGGCGAGCGGATCCACGGCTCACGGGGTCTATATAGTTCGTCGGCGCGGCCGGTTGGAGAGCGAATTTCGCCGAGCTGCCCCGATCAATGAACCGTCGCCCCGGACCGGCCGCCGCGCGGGCCGGGAACGGTCCGCGGCGCGCCGTGACTTGTGATAAGCTAACCCTTGAATCTAGTAGGGCCGATTGCGCGGATCATCTATACTCCGCGCGACGGGACACTTGCGACGAAGGCTTGAGCGCCAACTTACTGTCGGGCATGACGAAATGGGCCGTAGAAACCTGGTCCGTACCGGGCTGCTGGTTATCGCCTTAGTGGCGGCCAGCGGCATTTATTACGCCGCGACGCATGAAGAGACCGCCAAGGAAGCCAAGCCGGCGTCGCGGGGCCGCCCTGCCGCGCCGGTCCGGGTCGCCCACGTCACCCAAAAGACCATACCGGTCCAGGTGGACGCCATCGGCACGGTCCAGGCGAATTCCGTCGTTCAGATCAAGTCCCGCGTTGACGGCCAGATCATGAGCGCGGGCTTCAAGGAAGGGCAGATCGTCAAGAAGGGCGAGACGCTGTTCCAGATCGATCCCCGCACTTTCGAGGCGCAGCTGAAACAGGCCGAGGCCAACCTCGCACGCGATCAGGCGCAGCTGCAAAAGGCCAGGTCCGACCTCAAGCGCTACTCTGCCTTGTCCGACAAGGGATTTTCCTCGCAGCAACGCTTCGAGGAGGCACGTGCCGCGGTCGGTATGTTCACCGCGTCGATCCAGGCCGACGAGCAGGCCGTCGAGATCGCGCGCCTGAACCTGGAATTCGCCACGATCAAGGCCCCGGTCACCGGGCGCGTCGGCAGCATGCTGGTTTACCCAGGCAACCTCGTCGAGGCGAACAAAGACCCGCCGCTCGTCACGATCAACGAGATCCAGCCGATCCACGTCGCCTTTTCCGTTCCCGAACAGCACATCGCCGAGATCAAGCGCCGCGTCGCGACGGGGAAGCTTCCGGTCAGCGTATCGATTCCCGAGGACAAGGGGGCGGCGATCAAAGGCTACGTGACCTTCATCGACAATAAGGTCGACGTCTCGACCGGCACGATCCAGCTCAAGGCGACCTTCGATAACGCGGACGAACGGCTGACCCCGGGTCAGTTCGTCAACGTCACCATGACGCTGTCCGATATTCCAAATGCCCTCGTCGTCCCCACCCGCACGGTCCAGGTGAACCAGAACGGGTCCTTCGTCTTCGTGGTGAAGGAGAACAACACGGTCGCGATGCAGCCGGTCAGCGTCGGCCCGCAATCGGGTGACGTCACGGCCATCACGAAAGGGCTCAAGCTGGGCGAGACGGTCGTGACAGACGGCCAGCTCCGGCTCTATCCCGGCGCCAAGGTGCTGATCAAGGGCGCCAACGAGCCGGGCGACCTGCCGACAAAGAAATCGCGCAAGCGCAGCGAGTCCGTGTCATGACGCTGCCGGAGCTCTGCATCCGCCGACCCGTCATGACCACGCTGATCATGGCCGGACTCGTGCTGTTCGGCATCATCGCCTACCGCGTCTTGCCGGTCGCAGAGCTGCCGAATGTCGACTATCCCATCATCGAGGTGACGGCGACTTTGCCCGGTGCGAGCGCCGAGACCATGGCTTCCTCGGTCGCGACGGTACTCGAGGGGCAATTTTCGCGTATTCCCGGCATCACGGCCATGTCGTCGGTCAGCGGCGACGGCCAGAGCCGCCTCACCCTTGAATTCAAGCTCAACCGCAACATCGATGCCGCCGCGCTTGATGTTCAGTCCGCCATTTCAGGGGCCATGCGCAGGCTGCCGGAGGACATGACCACGCCGCCGTCTTTCCGCAAGATAAATCCGGCGGATTTCGCGATTTTCTATCTCGGCCTCCGATCCAAGACGCTTCCGGTCTCGACGGTGGACGAGTACGCGGAAACACTGATCGCCCCGCGCCTGTCGATGGTCAGCGGCGTCGCACAGGTGATGATCTGGGGGCAGCAGAAATACGCGGTGCGCGTCCGCGTCGATCCCGATGCGCTCGCCGCGCGCGGAATCGGAATCGACGAAGTCGCCGCCGCGGTGCGCAGCGGCAATCCCAACATGCCGACCGGGTCAATAAGCGGCCCGCACCAGATGCGGACGCTCAAGACGACCGGCAAGATGAGCACGGCGGCGGCGTACAACAATCAGATCGTCGCATACCGCAACGGGGCGCCCGTCCGCCTGCGCGAAATCGGTCGCGCCGTCGACAGCGTGGAAAATGACAAGACGGCGACGTATTTCGGCGACGCCCAGGGCCTGATACTCGCCGTCTACCGCCAGCCCGGGTCGAACACCATCGACATCGTCGACCAGATCAAGTCGATACTGCCGACGATCCGCGCGCAGCTTCCGGAATCGGTCGATCTCGATGTGATGTACGACCGCGCGCAGTCGATCAACGCCTCGATCGATGAAATGCAGTTCACCCTGACGCTGGCCGCCGGCCTCGTAATCTTGGTGATCTTCCTGTTCCTCAGGAACCTGGCGGCAACGCTGATCGCGAGCCTGGCCCTGCCGATCTCGGTTATTGGCACCTTTTCCGTCATGTACATGCTGGGCTTCAGCCTCAACAACCTGTCGCTGATGGCCTTGACGCTGGCGGTCGGATTCGTGGTCGACGATGCGATCGTCATGCTCGAGAACATCGTGCGTCACCGGGAAAAGGGCGAGCCGGTGCTTCAGGCCGCGCTGAAGGGATCGCGCGAAATCGGCTTCACGATCATCTCGATCACGATCTCGCTCGTCGCGGTCTTCATCCCCGTCATCTTCATGGGCGGCATGCTGGGCCGGCTGCTCAATGAGTTCGCGATCACCATCAGCATCGCGATCATCGTCTCGGGCATGGTGTCGCTCACACTCACGCCGCTGTTGTGCAGCCGGCTCCTGGGCCACCTTCATAGCGAGGGACACGGCCGCGCCTATAATTTCATGGAGCGGTTCTTCAACGGCATGCACAAGTATTACGAGCGCACGCTGCGCTGGTGCCTGGTGCATCGCCTGACCGTCATGGGCGTTTTTGTGCTGACCATCCTGGCGACGGGCTATCTCTACAAGACGATTCAGAAGGACTTCATTCCGGCCGAGGATACCGGCCGCCTCATCGCTTACGCCGAGGGCGGCCAGGATATCTCGTTCGAGGCAATGAAGACTTACCAGCAGGCTGTCGCCAAGATCGCCTCCGCGGACCCGAATGTCGAGATGGTGATGTCGCGGGTCGGCGCGTCCGGCAGCCGACTGACCAGCAATGCCGGTCTCATCTTCATGCGTCTCAAGCCCGCGTCCGACCGGCCGGAGCCCAATATCAACAAGGTTGTCCAGAACCTGCGCCGCAAGCTGAACACGGTTCCGGGCATCAAGGTCTTCGTGCGCAATCCGCCGGCGATCCGGGTCGGCGGCCATCTGTCCAACGCCGAATACCAATACACCCTGCAGGATCTCGACCTCGACGTGTTGTACGAGTGGGCCGACAAGCTGACGAAAAGGATGGCCCAGCTGCCCGGCTTCCAGGACGTCACCAGCGACCTGCGCATTTCCAGCCCGACGGTCGTGGTCAAGATCAACCGCGACAAGGCCGGAACGATGGGCATCACGGCCAACCAGATCGAAACGGCTCTGGCGAGCGCCTATGGCTCGCGGCAGGTTTCCACCATTTACACCTCGTCCGACCAGAATGAGGTGATCCTCGAAGTCGAGCCGCGCTTCCAGCGCAATCCCGCGGCGCTCTCGAAGCTCTATATCCGCTCGCCCAGCGGTCGCCTTGTCCCGCTGCAGGCGGTGGCGAGCTTGAGCTACGGCGTCGCGCCACTGACGGTGAACCACCAGGGCCAGCTGCCGAGCGTCACGATCTCTTTCAACCTCGCGCCCAACGTGTCGATCGGCACGGCGATCGACCGCATTCGCGCGCTGCAGGCCGACATGCAGGTTCCAGCGACATTGACGACCAGCTTCCAGGGAACGGCGCAGGCTTTCGAAGAATCGATGCGCGGCCTGGGACTGCTGCTGGTGATGGCAATCCTGGTCGTCTACATCGTGCTGGGCATCCTTTACGAGAGCTTCATCCACCCGCTCACCATTCTCTCGGGATTGCCGGCGGCGGGTCTCGGCGCACTGCTGACGCTGATGCTGTTCAACGAGCCGCTCAGCCTCTACGCCTTCGTCGGCATCAT
>CAZPFL010000032.1:0-31568 GCA_964585785.1 uncultured Rhodospirillaceae bacterium | reverse complement strand
GGCGACTTCCTTGATCGGGAAGACGGCGAGCTTCGGGTTGGGCAGCGTCTCGGCGTAATACGCGCGGGTCTTGGCGTCGGTCGCGCGGCGGAAGCCCTCCGGGTCGGACGGGTCGACGAAACGCGTCTCGATGCCCATGGTCTTGAGCGTGTTGTTGAACAGGTTCCAGGTGCCGCCGTAGAGGTCGGTGGCGCTGACGATGTTGTCGCCGGCCTGGGCGATGTTCTGGATCGAAAAGGCGGAGGCCGCCTGGCCCGAGGAGACGGCGAGCGCGGCCGCGCCGCCCTCCAGCGCCGCCACGCGCTGTTCCAGCACGTCGCAGGTCGGGTTCATGATCCGGGTGTAGATGTTGCCGAGCTCCTTGAGGGCGAACAGGTTCGCCGCATGCTCGGTGTCGCGGAACTGATAGGAGGTCGTCTGGTAGATCGGCACCGCGACCGAGCCGGTGGCGGGGTCGGCCCGGTATCCCGCGTGCAGAACCTGTGTTTCCGGATTCTTGCTGTTGATTGCCATGGCGCCTGCTCTCCCGTCTTGACCGCGTTACCGCCGCATTGAAGGGCGTGTTCGTGCGATTTTTGCCAATTCGACACAACACGAGGGTTGCGGGGGAGTCAAGGCGGGGCGGGAGGCCGGGTTTGGCGGGCGGCTTCCGTCATAGTATTGCCATAGAAGTTCAGTGTGATAACGGGGCTGGCGCCCCAAAATCGACGCCCATCTGGCCGGGAAGCGCCAATTCGTTGATCGAGGACCCCGTTGATCAATCGAAACAATGCGTTGTGCCATCCCTTTCCAGCTTCTGGGCGGCCGGCGCGCCGCCGTAGGGTGCCATGACCCTGGGCGCGGCGACCGGACGGCGGCCGGTTGTGGCAACGGACGAGGCGACAGGCGCGGCCTGGGACGGCCTCGTGACGCTCGTTGGCGTGGTCGGCGCGGCCGTGCTGTTCTTCATTCTGCGCGACGGGTACGTCGCCTTTCTCCACCGCTACCCGAACGCCGCCTGGGTCGTGTTCGCCACGACGACCGTGCTGGCCGCCGCCTTCTATCGGGTCGACTACCGTGCGCTGGCGGGGCCGCTGGCCACGATTACGCGGGGCTGCGGCCTGGCGATCGTCGCCTTCCTGGTCGTCGACCCGCCGGTATTGACCCTGGCCAATCCCGCGCATGCCGCCGCCGCGTCCTATGTGGACCTGGCATGGTGGCCGGCGGTCGGGCTCGGTCTGCTGGCGGTGTGGCGCAGACCGAGCTTCTTTATCCCCGTCGCGTATTATGCGATTTCGACCCGCTATCTCGCCGTCGACATCACGTATTTCCCGATCTCGACGCTCGATATCCGCTACGTCGTCGACAGCGCGATGTTCGGCGCCGGGATGATGTGCGCGGTCTTCCTCGTCGACCGGGGCCTCGCGGGACGGAGTGCGCAAGCGCTTCGTTTGGCGAATTTCGGTTCCTTCTGGAATCGCAGGCGGGAGGACTTCACCAACGCCGCGGCGATGATGGCGATCGGCTTTCACCTCGGCAATTACTTCTGGTCCGGCGTTGCCAAGCTGAGCCTCGACGGCGGCCCGCTCAGCTGGATACTCGAAAACCCGACCCAGAACGGCATTCTCAACGCCCTGGAGAAGGGCACGCTGCCGACGGCGGCGTGGCCATGGCTGACGGATCTCCTTTATCGCGGCCTCGGCCACGGCGTCCTCGTCATGAACATCGTCGTCGTCGTCGCGCAGCTCGCCGCGATCGTGCTGATCTTTCGCGTGCGATGGCTCCTGTGGCTCACCTATTTCTATGACCTCTTCCATATCGGCATTTACATATTCGGCGGGTTGTTCTTCTGGCCCTGGATATGGAACAACCTCGCGATCGTCGCCGCGCTGCGGCGTTACCGGGACAGGCCGCTCGGCATTACGCCCAAGCTCGCGGCGCTTGCCGGAATCCTGCTGGGCGCGTCGCACCTGTTGGGGGATTCGGCGCGCCTCGCCTGGTATGAGGTGACCGACATACGCAGCAACTATTTCGAAGCGGAGGCGCCCGACGGGACGCGCGTCCGGGTCCCGAGCTCATTCTTCCTGAGCGAAGCCTACGCCGTCTCGCACGGCAAGCTGGACCCTGCGCCGGCGGCCGGCCACTACGGCGGCACCCTGTGGGGATCGTCGCACAGCTACCGGCGTTTCGAGGACGACGGCAAATGCCTGGTGCCGGCCGGCGCCGGCGCGCCGGTAACCGTTACGCCCGAGGCGTCGGCGCGGCTGCGGCATGTCCGGGCCTACGTGAAGGCCCACCACGCCAAGATGCTCGCACGGGACGCCCGGTATGGCCGGCTGAGTTTCTATTTCAGAGGGTACCACCATCCCTCCAATCCGTTCTTGTACCCTGCTTTCAACGCCTTAGATTTAAAGGCGGTAAAGCGATATTTCGCGGTGACGGAGTCGGTCTGTCTCCGGCTCGACGAGGGCAGGTTGGTGCGGACGGTCCGAAACCATACAGAGTATCCGATCGATGTCAGGTGACGGGCACAGGCAAAGCGAGCCGGGCATTATCGTGTATGACGGCGAATGCCCGTTCTGCTCGCGCTATGTCGCGCTGCTTCGCCTCAAGGCGGCGTTCGGCGACGTGCAGCTCGTCGACGCGCGATCGGACCATCCCGCCGTCGGGCGTCTCGTCGAGGCCGGGATCGATCTCGACGAGGGCATGGCGCTGATCCAGGGCGACCGCATCTATCATGGCGACGACTGCATCCACCGCCTGGCGCTGATGAGCACGCCGTCGACATTGTTCAACCGGCTGAACGTGGCGATCTTCAGCTCGCCGACGGCGTCGCGCATTCTTTACCCGTTTCTGCGCGCCGGCCGTAACACCGCGCTGGCGCTTCTCGGCCGAAAGAAAATTGCGGCAAAATAGCCGGGTTCGATGCAAGGCCGGCGGCGTCTTTGCCGTGGAATCCTGTTGGGACGGCACGCGGCGCAATGCTATCCATGATGCAGCACATATTTTTCCTTGGGAGGATTGAAGAATGATCAAGATTTGGGGGAGGGCCGACGGCTCGAACGTCATCAAAGCGATGTGGTGCATCGGCGAGATTGGAATCCCCTACGAGCGTATCGATTGGGGCGGCAAGTTCGGCGGCAACGACGATCCGGAATACCGCAAGAAGAATCCGAATGGCCGGCTTCCCACCTTGGAGGAAGAGGACGGCTGGACGCTCTGGGAATCCGGCGCCGTCGTGCGCTATCTCTGTTCCGTGCACAGCATGGGCAACCTCTGCCCCGACACGCCGCGCGGCCGGGCCGACTCCGAGAAGTGGATGGATTGGAGCTCGCTCAACCTCGCCAAGTTCAATTCCGTGTTCCTCGACAACTATTTCCGGCTGCCCGAGGAAAAGCGCAGCAAGGACGCCATCGCCGACGCCGTGAAGGCGACGACGCCGTATTTTGACATCCTCGATCAGCAGCTGGCGGGCCGGCAGTATCTCTGCGGCGACCATCTGACCATGGGCGACATCCCCGCGGGCTCGCTGACCCATCGCTGGATTAACTGGGCGCCTAACCGGCCGCGTCACCGCAACGTCGAGGCCTGGTACGAGCGCATGGCCGCGCGCCCCGCCTATCAGGAGCACGTCATCAAGGTCACGCGGAAGCTTCCTTAGTCCGATTTCGGGTCGAGATTTCTCCCTCCCCCCTTGCGGGGGAGGGTTGGGCTCTCATGTGCGGCAAGTATGCCGTGCGCCCTTCGACAAGCTCAGGGTGAGGTAGAGTCCTTTGTGGCATCGAGAAAAAGCCTCATGCTGAGCCTGTCGAAGCACGTACCCCGCCTGTCCCGATCCTCCATGCGCCCCGTATTGCGATAGCCGATCCCTACGGGGCGCCCCTTGGCTCTCCGGTTACCGGTCGCAGCCGCCCGGCAATCCCGCAGAATTTATTGCGCGGAATGCCGCCGGGCCGGGTATCCTCAGCGGGCGGAGCGGGGTCAGCCCCGTCCGGCTTGAGGGAGGAAACCGCCATTCCCGGCAGCATCTTCGCCTATATCTGGCGCTACAGCCGCAAGCAGCAGCTGTTCCTGGTGATCGGCACGCTGCTCTATTTGCCGTTGCTCTACAGCTTCTTCGAGCTGCCGAAGATGATCATCAACGGCGCGCTGCAGCCGGGCCCCGAGGCCTTTCCGCGCATGGTCTTCGGCACGCCGCTCGGCCGGACCGACTATCTCGTCTTCCTGTGCCTGGTGCTGCTCGGGCTGATGCTGGTGACGGCGGGGATGCGCTACGTCCTGAGCGTCCAGAAGGGCGTGTTGGGCGAAATCATGCTGCGCCGTCTGCGCTATGACATGTTCACGCAGGTCCTGCGCTTTCCGCTGCCGCACTTCCGCCGCGTCAGCGCCGGCGAGGTGGTGACGATGGCGACGGCCGAGACGGAGCCGCTCGGCCGCTACATGGGCGTCGCGGTGGCCAACCCGGTGCTGCAGGGCGGCACGCTGGTGACCGCCTTGACCTTCCTCTTCGTGCAGGACTGGGTGCTGGGCCTGGCCGCGATCGCGCTGTTCCCGTTTCAGGCGCTGATGGTGCCCAGGCTGCAGCACCGAATGAACGCGGAGAGCCGGCGCCGGATCGCCAATGTCCGGCTGTTCGCGGGCCATCTCTCGGAGTCGATCTCCGGCGTGCGCGAGATCCATTCCAACGATACCAGCATCTACGAGCGCGCCCGCGCCTCGGATCGCCTGGGCGTGCTGTTCCGCATTCGCCGCACCCTCTACAAGCTCGGCAACACGATCATCTTCCTCAACAACTTCTTCACCCAGATCACGCCCTTCCTGTTCTATCTCATCGGCGGCTATCTCGTGATCCGGGGCCAGCTCACGCTGGGCGCGCTGGTCGCGGTGATCGCCGCCTACCGTGAGACGGTCCAGCCCTGGAACGAGCTGCTCGAGAACTACCAGCAGCTCGAGGACAACCGCGTCAAATACGCGGCGCTGGTCGAGAATTTCCAGCCGCCCGACCAGCGCACGCTGCCCGATTGTTCCGCGGACGCCGGGCACGGCCTCGCGCTGGACGGCGAGGTCGACCTGGCCGGCGTCACCCTGATCGAAGGCGACACGCGGCTGCTGGAAGACGTCCGGTTGTCCTGGACGGTGCCGGGCACGCTCGCCATCGTCGGGCCCGCGGGCAGCGGTAAGTCCGAGCTCGCGCAGGTGATGTGCGGGCTGCTGCGGCCGACCGCCGGGTCGGTGCGGGTCGGCGGCCGGCCCATCGCGCGCTTCAGCGCCGAGGAGATCGGCTACGGCTTCGGCTATGTCGACCAGGACAGCCACGTCTTCAGCGGCAGCTGGTGCGACAACCTGCTCTATGGTCTGCGCCACCGGCCGGTCCATCCGCCGCAATACGACGCCGAGGAGGCGCGGCAGCGCGAGACCTGGGTGCGTGAGGCGCTGGCGGCCGGCAACACGACCGTCGATCTCGCGTCGAGCTGGACCGACTATGCGAGCCTCGGGCTCGCCGACGGGGCCGATCTCGACCGGCGGGTTGCCGCCGTCGTCCGGCTCGTTGATCTCGAGACCGATCTCACCGGCATCGGACTGCGCGCGTTGCCGCCGCCCGGCGGGGACGCCGTCTTGACGGCCGGTATTCTCCGCGCGCGAGAGCGGCTGCACAATCTGCTGCAGCAGGCGGGTCTCAGCAGCTCGATCGAGGTTTTCGGGGAGGATGTCTTCACCGCGAACGCCACTGTGGGCGAGAACCTGCTGTTCGGGCGGCCCACGGACGAGGCCTTCGACATCTATCACCTCGGCACGAATGCCTTCGTGCTCGACGTGCTGCGGCGCCACGAATTGCTCGACCGCATGGTCGATATCGGCCGGCAGGCAGCGAAGATGATGCTCGAGATGTTCCGCGACCTGCCGACCGGCGACGAGCGGCTGGAGCGGCTGAACCCGATCGCCCGCGCCGAGATGCCGCGGTTCCAGGCGATCCTGATGCGTATCGAGCGCGACGGGCTTGCGAAGCTGCGCCCGGCGGAGCGGGCGATGCTGCTGTCGCTGGTGTTCGGCCAGGCGCCGGCGCATCAGCGTTTCGGCCTGATCGACGCGGCGCTCTGCCAGCGCATCGTTGACGCGCGCAAGACCTTCCGCGAGCGCTTGCCCGCCAACCTGCGCGGCAAGGTCGAATTCTTCGACGCCGCCAAGGTCTGCCGCGGCATCACCGTGCAATGCAATCTGCTGTTCGGCCGTCTTGCCCGCACGCAGGACCGGGCCAAGGTGGACGCGCTGATGCAGCAGGCGGTCGCGGCCGAGGGACTCTCCGGGGCCGTGATGGCGCTCGGCCTCCAATCGTCGGTCGGGACTGCGGGCTCGCGCCTCGCGCCGGCGCAGCGGCAGAAACTCGCGCTCGCGCGCTGCCTGGTGAAGAAGCCGTCGATCCTGATCGTGAACGAGGCGCTCAGCGCGCTCGATCGCGACGAGCAGGAACGCATCCTCGACCGTGTCATCGACTATATGGATGGCTGCGGGCTGGTCTGGATCGACCGCGACGGCGGCGACCTGCGCCGCTTCGACCAGGTTGTGTCGATGCAGGGAGGCCGCATCGCCAAGGCCGAGCACCACGGCCGGCTCATCGTCGGGGCCGCGGCCGACGCGGGGCCGCAATGCGAGACCGTCGATGCGGTCATGCGCGTGCTGCTCGGCGCGCCGGTGCTCGACGGAGTCGATACCTCGACCGTCCGGATCCTCGCCTTCGCCGGCGATCAGCAGCGCTTCGCCGCGGGCGAGGCGGTGATGCGGCAGGGCGAGACGGGCGATACCTGCTGTTTCATCCTGGAAGGCAGCGCGACGGTTGTGGTCGGGGATGGCGCGGCCCGGAAAGTCGTCGCCACATTGGGACCGGGCGAAGTGGTCGGCGAAACGGCGCTACTGCTCGATACCCCGCGGACGGCGACGGTGACCGCGGAAAGCGATCTTCTGATACTCAGCCTGTCACGCGACCTGTTTTACGATCTTCTGCGGAAGGATGGGAAATTCGGCCTCGCCGTGATGCGGTCGCTGGCGCGGCGGATGGTCGACGCGACGAGCCCGCGCGACGGCGCGGCAACGGGCCACCAGGTCCGGCAACGGCAGGAAGGAGCGGGTCATGGCTGAGCACGCGGAGACGGGAACGGCAATGGGCGGCGTCGGACCGGCGGCGAAAGCGAGCGGCCGGGCGATCGCGCTCGACGCGCTCAAGGGGCTGATCATGATCGTCATGTCGCTCGATCACGCCCACAGCTTCCTGGTGAAATACGACGGCATCAAGGAGATCTGGTTCCAGAAGGCGATCTACAATCCGGACGTCTGGTACTTCACCGCGCGCTATGTGTCGCATCTCGCCGCGCCCGGCTTCTTCTTCATGATGGGCATGGGCATGGTGCTGCTGGCCCAGTCACGCCGGAAAGTCGGCTGGGACGACGCCAAGGTCTTCCAGAGCTTCCTCAAGCGCGGCGCGATCCTGATCCTGCTGCAGTTCACACTCGAAAACCTTGCCTGGTTCGAGCGCTCGCACAACCCGCTGCATTTCGCCTCGACCGGCGTGCTGTCGACGCTCGGCGCCTGCATGATCCTTGGCGGGTTCATGATGCGCTTCCGCGTGGTCGGCGTCGCCGCGATCAGCGTGGTGGCGCTGCTGGTCACCGCGTTGATCATCCGCAGCCTCGCGCCCGCCGCCCATGACGATCAGTCGCTGCTGATGACGCTGCTCTTCGTTGCGGGGCGGGCGGGCGAGATCAAGGTCAATTATCCGGTCGTGCCCTGGCTCGGCGTCACCGGCCTTGGGATGCTGTACGGCTGGTACTGGGCGGCCGACCGCGTGCGCGGCTACCGGGCCGCGCTCTTTATCGGCCTGGCGCTTGTCGCCGCTTTCCTCCTGCTGCGTCCGTTCGACGGCTTCTGGAACTATCGCATGCCGGTCGACGGCAGCGTGCAGGCCTTCCTTCAGATGACGAAATACCCGCCGAGCCTGACCTGGCTATCGCTGATGATGGGTGCGAATTTCCTGATCATTTGGCTGTTCTGGAAGGGCGAGGTGCTGATCGAGAAGGGCGCGCCCATGCTGCTCGCCTACGGCCGCTCGGCGCTGTTCTTCTACATCGTGCATCTGCACATTTACGCCGTCATGAGCATGATCTTCTTCAACGAGCACAAGACGATCGTCAGCATGGCGGGCGTTTTGTGGCTGGTCGGCCTCGCCATTCTGTGGCCGCTCTGCGCCTGGTACGGCAAGTTCAAGGCAGGCAAGGGCCCGGACTCGATCTGGCGGTTGCTGTGAGGGACGGGGAAGCCGGCCGGTCTCCCCCGCCTAGGGTTTCACCATCGCTTCGATGAGACGGAGCTGCTCTTCCTGGCGCTCGAGCATTTGCGCCAGCTGCTCCTGGCGCATCTGGTCGAGCTTCTCGTGCAGCCGCATGATCTCCAGCTCGGCCTTCAGGTTCACCTCATAATCGTGCCCGGCCATCAGGCGGTCCTTCGCCGCCTGCCGGTTCTGCGACATCAGGATCACCGGCGCCTGGACGGCCGCCAGCATTGATAGAATGAGATTGAGGAAGATGTAGGGATAGGGGTCGAAGACCTCGTGGCTTTTCACGAGAATGACCGAGTTCAGCACGATCCACGCGGCGAGAACGAGACCGAACGCGATGATGAAGGTCCAGGAGCCGCCGAACGTGGCCACCTTGTCGGCCAGCCTTTGCCCGAAAGTCAGGTTCGCCTCGAACTGACGGCTGACGTTTTGGGCCACGTGAACGCGTTTCGCGATCCGCGTTATGACCCGGCGCTCGCGGTCGGGGAGGTCGTCGAACCCCGCCTGAAGGAGGCGACGGGCCAGGTCCTTTACTCGTTCATCCATCGGTCTTCTCCTCGGTTTTTTTCCTGTTCTTGTTCTGCTTTCCCGCGCGACCGCGCTGAAGGATTTCAACGCTTTTCGCGCGTGCCTGCCAAGGGCCGCCGGCAACGGCCAATGGCATAGCACCGCGAGGTTAACGATTCCCGCCAACGCCCTACGGGGTCGAAACCGTGGCGGGGGCGCTCGGCCGGTCGTCGCCGGTCCGGTTCTCAACCGCCGAACGGCCCCGCCGCCGGCGGCGCCAGTCCCCGAGAAACAGCAGGATCGGGGCGGCGATGAAGATCGACGAGCTGGTCGCCACGACGATGCCGAAGATCATGGGGATGGCGAAGGAGCTTACGGCGCTGCCGCCGGCGACCGCCATGGGCAGCAGCGCCAGGAAGGCCGTGGCCGAGGTGTAGACGCTTCGCGTTAGCGACTCATTGATGCTGCGGTCGATGATCTCCCGCAGGGAGGTCTTCTTATACAGCCGCATGTTCTCGCGGATGCGGTCGTACACCACGATCTTGTCGTTCACGGTATAGCCGATGAGGGTCAGCAGGGCGGCGATCGCCGTCAGGCTGAAGTCGAGCTGCGTCAGCGCGAAGAAACCCACCGTCTTGGTGATGTCGAGCAGCAGCGTGGCGATCGCGCCCACCGCGAAGGGCCATTCGAAACGGAACCAGATATAGACGAACATCGCGGCGATCGCGATGGCGACCGCGGAGATGCCGGCGGTCGCGAGCTCGCTGCTGACCTTCGGGCCGACCACGTCGGTGCGCTCGATCGTCGCGTCCGGCTGGACCGTCTTGACCGCCGCTTTCATCCGGTCGAGCAGGGCGGACTGCGCCGCGTCGCCGCCGGGCTGGCGCGGGACGCGGACGAGGACATGCGCCTTGTCACCGAACTGCTGCAGCGCGACCTCGCCTGCGCCGAGCGCAGAAAGCTGCGTCCGCAGCGTCCCGAGATCGAGCGCGGTCTTCGACGCCAGCTCCATCTGGATGCCGCCCTTGAAGTCGATGCCGTAGTTCAGCCCCGGCTTGACGAACAGGACGACGGACGCGATCGACAGGAACAGCGAGACGGCGATGCCGAGGAACCGGCCGCGCATGAAGCGGATATGCGTGTCGCTGCGGATCAGCGGCAGGAGCGGGTTGATGTCGAGCCGCTTCAATCGGTGCCGTCGGATCAGCGCTTCCATGACGACCCGGACGACGGAGATCGCCGTGAACATCGAGACCAGGATGCCGATGCCCATGGTCACCGCGAAGCCGCGCACCGAGCCCGACCCGAAGGCGAAAAGCAGCGTGGTCGCGATCAGCGTCGTCAGGTTGGAATCGAGGATCGTGGCGTAGGCCCGCCGGAAGCCGGCGTCGAGCGCGGTAAAGGCGCCCTTGCCCTTGCGCGTCTCCTCGCGGATCCGCTCGTTGATGAGCACGTTGGCGTCGACCGCGATACCGATGCCGAGCACGATGCCGGCGATGCCCGGAAGCGTCAGCGTGGCGCCGAGCATGCTGAGCACGCCGAAGGTAAGGATCAGGTTCAGGACGAGCGCCAAGTCGGCGATCAGCCCCCAGAGCCCGTAGAGGAACACCATGAAGCCGCAGACGAGGGCGAAACCGGCGAGGCTCGTCCACGCGCCCATGGCGACCGCGTCACTGCCGAGATCGGCGCCGACCGTCCGCTCTTCGATCACGGTGAGCGGCGCGGGCAAGGCGCCGGCGCGCAGGAGGGCGGCAAGGTCCTGCGCTTCCTGAACGGTGAATTGGCCGCTGATCTGGCCGGAGCCGCCGAGGATCGGCTCGCGGATCACGGGTGCGCTGAGCACTTTGCCGTCGAGCACGATGGCGAGCGGAACGCCGACGTTGTTCTTGGTGAAGTTACCGAAGATCCGCGCGCCGACGCCGTCGAAGCGGAAGGAGACGATCGGCTGGCCGGTCTGGGACTCGAAGCCCGGCGCGGCGTTTTCCAGGTGCTCGCCGCCGAGGATGGAGCGGCGCTCGACGGTATATTCCGTCTTGCCGTGCGCGCCGGGAAGCGTCATGACGCCGTAGCCGGACTCGCTTCCCGGCGCGACGACGCGATGAAAGCTTAGCTTCGCGGTGCTGCCCAGCAGCGTCTTGATGCGGGTCGGGTCCTGGACGCCCGGAAGCTGCACGAGAATCCGGTCATTATCGACGCGCTGTATGGTCGGTTCTGCGATGCCGACCTGGTCGATGCGCTGGCGCACGATCTCGAGGCTCTGCTCGGTCGCCGCGTTGACGCGGTCCTGCACGCCGGCGGGTGTAAGGGCGAGGCGGATCTCGTTTTCCGTGGATGGGATAGGCGCGATCGAGATGTCGGCGGGCGTCGCCTGGAATACGGAGGTGCGCGTTTCCAGCGTGTGGAGCGTGCGGATCGCGTCGCTTCGGTTCGCGCCGGGGGGGAGGGTGACCGTCACGCCATCGTTGCCGGCGGCGACGCGGGCGTCCGCCAGTCCATGGTCCCGCAGCGTCGCGCGCGCGTCTTCCGCGAGGGTCACGAGCCGCTCGCGGATCAGGGCCTTCGAATCGACCTCGAGCAGGAGGTACGAGCCGCCCCGCAGGTCGAGGCCGAGGGTTACGTGATTGGCCGCCCACCAATGGGGCAGGGCGGCGCGTTGCGACTCAGTCAGCAGGTTGGGCAGGGCGGTGATTACACCGACGAGCAGGATCATGGTGTAGGTCAGCAGTTTCCAGCGCGGCGTTCGCATCGACATCTCCAGGGTGCGCCGGCGATGCCGCAGCGCATCGAGGCGATGCCGGCATGGAACGGCGCATTGAAACGGAAAGATCAGGGGTGAGCCCCTAGCCGCGCGTCCTGCGCGGGCAGGGGATCAGGCCAGGTGCGGCGATGCGGGCGGCGCTTGCGCGTGATAGGGCTGTGACGATGCGGCAGGCCGGAGGTCGGTGCGCGGAAGCGGCTGCAGCACGGTTCCGGCCGCAAGCGCGGGTGCCGGGGCGATCTCGGCGAGCGCCGCCGAAGCCTTCGAGACGGGCGATGACGGCTTGCTGAAAAGGCTGCTCCAGTCGTCGGCGACGACGGCGGCGGCATTCGCGGTCTTGTTCGCCGCAACCGACTGGACCGCCGTGGCGGCGTGGGCCGTCACGCGTTCCGCCTGGGCGAGGGGGCGGCTCAGGGCGGTGGACGGGAAGGCCTGGGCAGCGCATAGCGCTGCCGCGATCAGCGGCAGCAAGAGAGAAACGACGCTGCGGAACCGTCTGGTGGTCATCCTCTTTCGCCTTCGGCGCGTGCGCGAACGGACGCAAGCGCGATCCGTCTGCCGGCGATAGCGCCACGCTCTTCGGATCTTGGCAACGGGTTTCGTCCGTGCGCGGCGACGTGCGGCAAAGAAGTGGGCCGGCGGTGGGCATAAATCAAGGCGTTCGCGCCGCGCGATGCGGGCCGCCGGACGTGGCCGGCATTCTGGGGGGCCATGCGGATTTCACATGACATCCATGATGCAATTTCACTCACGGTGGGGGCCGGTGTTGCCCCTATGATCTGCCCGATGTAATCGGGATGGTTGTCTTTCTGGCAGCCTGTTCGCGACAACAAAAACCAATTCCCCAAAACCATCCGATTCAGCAGGCGCTGTCCGTCCGTGTGTAACAGCAGGCGGCAGCGAACAAGTGTGCGTGCGAGAAATGAACCAGTCGTCCGCAGGCGGGCGGGTGAGGCACGGACCCCCAGTGGGTGGAATCCTGTTGGATGAATACCTTATGGAGAACGTCGATGAAGTCCCTTGGTGTAATGATCTCCGCTGCGGCGCTATCGCTGGCCTTTGCCGGCTCGGCCGGAGCGGTAGACCTTTGGGAAACCAGTTACGGTGACGGCACGATGGACGATCTAAACATCACCATCACCGAGAACGGGCAGGAGCGTCACCTCGTTCTGATGAACGGTGACCTGCTCCACAATGTCTGCAGCGAATGCACGATCGCGGTCGAAGGCGGCAAGACGGTTCAGGCGTCGGGCGCCGACGTCGTCGAGTTGCGCGGCACCTCGGTTTCGGTGCGGCATCCGGTGGCGGCTTATGGAGCCTCGCCGACGGCTCATCAGGAAGCGAAGCTTCGTAGCCCGGAAAATTCGATGACGACGGGTTCCGAGGACGAAAACGCCCAGAATTTCATGGCGCCGAGCAACGACGCGATGGGCAATGCTTTCGACTCCCCGGAAGACTAAGCCGCGACCGGCGGAACGGGACCGCAGACCAATCCTGCGCCCCGATGCCCGTTGCCAAGCGACAGGACCCGGCGGTCATCCGCCGGGTCCTTTCTTATCCACCGGGCCGCATCATTTCGGGTTCGCCTTTGCCGGCGGCGCCGACACGACGATGAAGCCGCGGGTCTTGCCGGACACGGCGTCGAAGGTGTTCATCGCGTCGTACAGTACCGGGGTGGTGATCCACACGGGCGGGAACTTGTAGCGCGCCACGTCGAGGACCAGGAAGCTGTCCGTGGCGTCGTCATAGGCGCCGAGCGGCGAGAAATGCGAGCCCGGCGGCTGGCCCACGTGATTGCGCCGGTAATTGACCGCGACGTAGTCGTTCGGGTGGTCCAGGTTGGCCTTGGCGATGCGCCGGAATTCGGCCATCGAGGTCTGGCCGGCGTGATAGACCTTGGTGATCGCGCCATGCGCGGCCATGACCATCGCCGCCTGGTCGAGCGTCTGGCCGATCACCAGCGTCTTGTCCCGGGTGATGATCTTGTTCACCTTGGCGTCGAAATAGTTGGTCTGGGTGAAGAAGGCATAGGGCGCGTATTTCGGATCGACCGGACGCTTGATCGGCAGCGCGTTCAGGATGGTTACGCCGGTCGCGACCGAGCAGAGGGTCTGGCGCTCCTGTGTGTCGAAGACCGTCAGCAGCGGGATCAGGTCCACCTTGTGGTGGCTGGTCTTGAGGCGATGCTGGCCTTCCGGCGAGGTCAGCAGCACGTAGGAGCCGGAGAGCGCGACATCCTTGCTCGGCGCTGGCTTGTCGATGGTGGAGCAGGCCTGCAGCGCAAGCGCCAGCAAGGGCGCGGCGAGGAAGGCGGCGAAACGGCGTCGTGTCAGCATGGTCCGGTCCTCATGCGGTGAGCCGGCCGGGCGAGAGCGAGCTCTGGCCGCGGTCGGGGTTGGGCTCGATGTCGCGCCGCTGCAGCCGGCGGCCGAGGTCGTCCGCGCCGCCGACATAGCGGCCGTCCAGCCAGATCTGCGGCACGGTGATCGGCGTGCGCGGGCCGACGATCGGTTTCACGCGCGCGATCATCTCGTAGAGCGCGGCGGGCTCCTTGATCACGTCATGATAGACATAGGCGATCTTCGCGTCGTCGAGATAGGCCTTGCCGCGCTTGCAATGCGGGCAGCTTTCCTTGCCGAAGACGTGGTTGCCCTCGACGGCGCTCCGCGCGGTATGCGCCTTGATCACCGCCTCGGTGAGGACGCCGCGGTTGAGCGCCGCGCCCTGGCTCACCAGCTTGCCGTCGACCAGCACGATCGGCGCGTGCCAGCCGCCCTTGGGCAGCGGCTTCCACCATTCGGTGAGCCACTCGCGCAGGTCGAGCACGGCCGGAACCTGCGCCAGCTCGGTCGCCATCGTGTCCTTGATGACGTCGAGCGTCAGCGCGCACTCGCCGCAGGGAATGTTGACCTTCCAGGGCCCCCACTGGCCGGCCCAGCGGAAGAGCGTGATTGTGACGGGTTCGGCGGCCATCTGTTGCGTCCGTTTCTTGCTTAATCTCGTTGCCGCGATCCGACGGCAGTATACGCCATCACGGGCGCGCCAAGGTGGCGAAACCGTCGTTCAACAGGAAATCACAATCGCGGGAAGGCGATCCGGCGCCGGAGATTGATTCCGATCAAGGCGGCCGTCGAGCCGGCGATCCAATTTTGCGCCAGAAGCGCAACGCATCCAAGGGAGCAGACGATGGTCGAAAAGCCCCAAGCCGCCGCCTGGTGGCCCAATCTTTACGAGCCGCTCCGCACCTTCGGCCAGAAGGTCGCCGACTGGTTCGCGCCGCGGTCCGATGCCTCCGCGATGGAGCAATATTACGAGATCAATGTCGAGCTTCCCGGCGTCAAGCCGGAGAATGTCGACGTGACGGTGCATGACGACAACCTCATCGTCCGCGGCGAGAAGCAGTCCGAGCGCAAGGAGGAGGGGCGCACCTACTTCTTCTCCGAGCGGGAATACGGCGCGTTCCAAAGGACCTTCCGGCTGCCGCCCGACGCGGACAACGACAAGATCGACGCGACCTATGCCGACGGCGTCCTGTGCCTGAAGATCGCCAAGCGGTCGGCGTCCGAGCCGGCCGGCAAGACCATCAAGATCCGCAAGGCCTGAACAGCCTGTCTCAGAGGACGCCGTCCTCCGACAGGCTGGCGATCTCGGCTTCGCTTAAGCCCAGCCAGTCGGCGAGCACCTCGGCGCCGTTCGCGCCGGCCGTCGGAAAGAAGGCGAGGTCGGACTGATCGTAATCCGACAGGCGGATCGGCGAGCGCGGCAGAACGATCTCCCCCATATCGGGATGCGTCATGCGCTGCAGCATGCCGCGCGCGTGCATGTGCGGGTCGTTGCGCACGTCCTCCAGGTTGCGGATCGGCGCCACGGGGACGCGGTTCTTCCGCATCGTCGCGAAGGCCTCGTCGCGCGGCAGCGTCGAGGACCAGGCCTCGATCATCGCGTTGATCTCGGCTTCGCGGGCGTGCCGCTTCTCGCGGCTGCCGTAGTCCGGGTTGCCCTTGAGATCCTGCCGGCCGATCACGTCGAGCACGCGCGCCCACTGATCCTCGCTGACGCAGATCAGCGCGATCCAGCCGTCGGTGCAGCGGTAGCGGCCGTAAGGCGCGGTGTTCGCCGGCGTCTTGTCGCCGCGCCGCTCCGGCAGCACGCCGGTGCGGTGATAGGTGGTGAGATCGCTCGCCAGGGTGAAATACATCGTCTCCGCCATGGCGATCTCGACCAGCGTGCCGCGCCCGGTGCGCTCGCGCCCGAGCAGCGCCTGCAGCACGCCGGCATAGAGATGGATGCCGCCCATGATGTCGCACGGCGTGCCGCCCGCGCGCGCCGGCGGGCCGCCGGCCTCGCCGGTAATGCTCATGATGCCGCTCGCCGCCTGTACCGTGTGGTCCATGGCGAGCATGTCGCGGTCGGGGCCGGTGAGGCCGTAGCCCGTCGCCGAGCCGTAGATCAGGCGCGGGTTGATCTCGCGCATGACCTCCCAGCCGAGGCCGAGCCGGTCCATCGTGCCGGCGGCGAAATTCTCGAGCAGCACGTCCGCCGTCTTCGCCATCGCCTTGAGGACTTCCTTGCCGCGCGGATGCTTGAGGTCGAGCGTCAGGCTTCGCTTGTTCGAGTTCAGCATGGCAAAGGACAACGAGGTATCGGCGCCGCTGCCCTGGCGCAGGCGCTCGCCGCTCGGCGGCTCGACCTTGACGACGTCGGCGCCCGCCATCGCCATCAGGAAGGCGGCATAAGGGCCTTGAAAGATCTGCGTGAGGTCGAGCACCCGGATGCCCGCGAGCGCCTGTGTCTGCATGTCTCGTTTCCCGTTCCCTCCCGCCGCGCGGGCGCATTCGTTGTGACCACTGTAGCAAAGCGGGCGGGACGGGCGGAAATCGGGAGGCGGCGCGTGCGGTTTTCCCTAGCGCTTCGGGGGCTGGGGCGCGTCCGGCGGCAAGCCCAGCGCCGGCTCCGCCGCCAGCATGACCTTGACGCCGGCTTTGTCGTCGGTCCGCATGGCGCGTTGGGCGGCGCCCAAGGCGTGCTCCAGCAAACGCCAGGGAATCGCGACGCGGCTCCTCTCGAAGCCGACGGCGAGCGGCGCGAACCGCCCGTGGAACCGCTCCAGCGTGATGGCGGCGGCCCAGAGCGGCTGCACGCTCCCGCCCGGAGCGGTAAGCCGGACATCCGTGTTCCAGAGGCGCAGCACCCAGCGCGCCGCGGGACGTCCGTCGCTGCCCTTCGCGTGGATCAGGGTCAGCGCCGGCGCGCGGCCGTCGTTCAGCCGCGGCAGCACCGGCAGCATCAGCGGATCGCCGGGGCTGCTGAGCCAGCTCAGCGCGGTCGCCGCCGACCACGGAGTCGGCGCGCGCCAGCCGGCCGCGACGAGGTCGCTGCGCAGGACGTCGAGGCTGCCGGCCCATTGCAGGAATAGCGGCTCCTCCCGCTCGCCGGCGAGATCGACGCGCCGCAGCGGCACGCTGCGCCAGCCGTCGCGCCACCAGGCGTCCGCCGCCATTTTCCGCTCGGTTGGCCGCACGGCATAGCGCTGCAAGTCGGCGGGCATCCGATGCATGATCTGGAAGGCGCCGACCGTGGCCATCGCCGCGACCGCGATGGCGGCGAGGCGCGTACCGGAGAGGCGCGGCGGGTTGTGGCGTACGTAAGCGATCCCGAGCAGCGCCATCCAGGCGGTGCCGAAGGCGACGCCGCCGAGCACGTCGGAAAACCAGTGCACGCCCAGGTAAAGCCGCGAGATGCCGACCAGCGCCACCATGAGCACCGCGGCGGCGGCGGTCACCGCCTGCCAGGCCGGCTGCGCGTCGCGCGCGATGAGCACGGCGAGAAAGCCGTAGATCGCCGCGCTGGTGGCGGCGTGGCTGCTGGGAAAGGAGAAGGCGTCCCAGCCCGTGTAGATCGGCGCCGGCCGGGGCCGGTGCAGCGTCGCCTTGATGACGATGCCGATGAGATAGGCGCCGCCGACCGCGGCGGTCCAATAGGCCGCGGCGTGCCAGGCGCGGCGCCAGGCGAGCCAGAGCAGGATCCCGATGGCGACCCCGGCGGCAACGACCCCGCCGCCGAGCTCCGTGATCGCGACCATCACCCGGTCGGCCACTTCGCTGCGCAGCCCCTGCAGCATGTGGAAGATGGCGGTGTCGGCGCGGACCAGCGGATCGCCGGTGATGACGTCCTCGAGCACGCCGAAGAAGGTCGCCGCCGCCGCGACCAGGATGAGACCGAGAAGCGCCAGGACGCGCGCTTCGCCATGCGCCGGGTCGAGCAGCGCGAGCAGCTCGCGCGCGAGCCAGCCGTCGTTGCGCTGCGCCCAGCCGTTGAGCCGCTGCTGCGCCGTGACCAGCAATGGCTTGCCGCGGCGGAGCGCCATCACGGTGAGCCTGGCGGCGAGCCAGAGGATGCCACCCAGCAGCACGACGAGGACGAGAAGCCTGGCGGCGATGCCGCTCGTCAGCGTCAGTCCCGCGCCGATCAGCGCGCCCGGCAGGATATGCGCCGGCGCCCAGCCGATCGCGGAAAGCGCGCTGACCGCGAAGAAGCGGCCCGGCCGCATGCCCGCCATACCGGCGACCAGGGGCACGCCGCCGCGCACCGGCGCGACGAAGCGCGAGAGAAAGACGCTCTTGCCGCCATGCTTGGCAAAGAACCGCTCGCCGTGAGCCAGCACGGCGGGATGACGCGTGAACGGCCAGACGCCGCGCAGCCGGTCGCGATAGTAATAGCCGATCCAGTACGACACCCCGTCGCCCGACAGCGCGCCGAGGATCGACCAGAGCGAGAGCCACCAGAAGTTGACGGCGCCGGACGGGACGAGCGCGCCGAGCGCGACGATGATGCCGGAGCCGGGAACGATGAGACCGACGACGGCGATCGATTCGAAGCTGGCGGCCATGAAGGCAAGCACATAGACCAGCCCCGCATGCACTTCCGCAAATTGGACGACGGCGCGGATGTAGTCGGTCATCAGGCCTTTGGTCAGCGTGCAGCGTCGAGCGCTGCATCACTCTGCCTTACGGCGGGTCCGCTGACTAGGGTTTGCCGGAGCTTGCCGGGACGCCGGGCGCCGTGGCGCCCGGCGTCGGCGAAGCGGTCTAGGGCGTGACCGTCAGCGGCGTGACCATGCCGGCCGCATAGTGGCCCGGCACGTTGCACAGCAGGAGGTAGGAGCCCGGCGCCAGCTTGACGGTGAGGCTGCCGGAGGCGTTGGGCTGCAGCTCGGCGATTTCGCCCATCACCTTGACCTGTTTCTCGGGCACCTTGCCGGTGCTGTAGTCGTAGGGCAGCGGCGCGCTGGGATTATCCACGGCGACTACCAGCATTTCGTGGAGCAGGCCGCGCGACCAGTTGAAGGCGGCAAAGTGGATCTCGCCCGCCTTGACGGTCGCCTTGTCGGTTCTGATCGACATCATGCCCATGCCCATCATGCCGTAGCCGCCGCCCATCATGCCGCCCCAGCCAGGCCCGCCGCCCCAGCCCGGTCCCATCATCGGACCCCAGCCGGGCCCAGGGCGGCCTTCGCCGTTCCAGCCCTGGCCCATCATGCCGCCCCAGCCGGGACCGCGCCCGCCGCCCCAACCGGGGCCCATCATGCCGTAGCCGGCGACAGCCGACATATCGAGCAACGCGACATTCACGGTCGTCTTGCTTTCGGCCGCCTGCGCGGGCAACGCAAGAAGCGAGAGTGACAACAGGGCGTACATGGCACTCAGCGCAAACTTGAACTTCATCTCGGTCTACTCCTGAACGGATCCAAACAATCGGAAGGCTTGTATTGCAGGGCATCCTGGTGCGGTGTCACGGCCCGGCGGTTGATCAGTGTCAACCTGACGGCTCACGATGCCGTGAAGCAAGCTTGTCTCGACGTCATCGCGCCAGCGCCGAGGGTTTCCGTGCGCGGTGCGGCAGCCTGTCCGGAACCTAACTTCATCGATACACCTTATAAGTGAATATATAACAAAAGGATATATAACTATATCTGTTCAGACAGGATTATATCGATTTAAGAATAAACATTAAGCAACGGATTTTTCATGCGAATTATGTATTCCTTCCTAAATGATGGTCAAATGGTCTCTAATTTCTGGTTGCGCGATCCTTGTTTGCCTGACGAGAACGGCCGGCGCGTCGGCCCGGCTCAGGCACCCGAACAAACCCTGACGGCGCGAAGACCAGCAGGTCATCGATGAAGAACATGGCTCATAGGAGATAACGCAATGACTTCCCTGTCTTCGTTCACCGCGCTCGGCCACCTTAAGGTTCGGGGGCGAATCAATGGTGGTTTCGGACTGATCATCGCGCTGGCTGTTGTGGCGGCCGCGGTCGGCTATATCGGCCTGTCGAAAGTGACCGACGAGATCGCGCAGTATGTCCAGATCAACGGCGTCGCCGACCGGGCGTCCGGCATCGACCGCGACGTGCTCCGGATGCGGCTCCGCGTCATCCAATACTCTGCGACCCGGAACGCCACGAGCCTGCAGGACGCCCATAAAATCGAGTCGGCCCTGACGAAGGCCCTGGCGGACGCGCTCGCCGAGACCAGGCATCCCGAGCGGAAGGCGCAACTGACCGCTATCAAGCAGAGCTTCGAGCGCTACGGCGCCGGGCTGGCCAAGCTCGCCGGCGTGACCAAAGACGAAGAGGCGCTGACCACGGGCACGCTCGACGTCATCGGTCCGCAGGTCGAATCCCAGATCCGCGATTTGATGCGAAGCGCGGTCAAGGCGGCTGATGCCGCGGGCGTCGGGGATGGCGGCGTCGCCCTGGAACACCTCATGGCGGGACGGCTGGCGGTCAACAAGATGCTCGGCCGGCGCGATGCGGCTTTCGCCGACAAGGCGATGAAAAGCTTTGGCGCGCTTCACGACGCGCTGGAAAAGATGAAGCAAGCGGTGAGCAACGCCGCCGATCGCGGCAAGATCGACGCCGCTCTGAACGGCGTGCAGGCCTACAGCGACGCGTTCGGCAAGCTCGTCGGGCTCATCAAGCAGGATTCCGACCTCGTGAACGTGACGATGGCGCATGATGGCAACGCCATCGGTGAGGCCGTGGCCACGATCCTCAAATCCGCCGACAGCGATCAGGCGCGGATCCAGGATCAGCTTTCATCGCTGGTCGCGAACGCGATCCTGACCATGCTGATCGTCGGCGCGATCGTCATCACGCTCGGCATCCTGTTCGCTTGGCTTATCGGACGCAGCATCGCGAATCCGGTGGTCGGCATGACCGGCGCCATGCAGAAGCTCGCCGGCGGCGACATGAAGGTCGAGATCCCTGGCGTCGAGCGCAAGGACGAAATCGGCGACATGGCGGCCACGGTCCAGGTGTTCCGTGACAACATGATCAAGGCCGATCAGCTCGCCGCCGAGCAGCGCGAAGAGCAGGAGCGCAAGGAGAAGCGCCAGAAGGCGATCGAAGGCTACATCGCCAATTTCGACGAGACCGTGGCCGCGGCGCTCAAGACGCTTGCGTCGGCATCGACGGAGCTGCAGTCGACCGCGAATTCGATGTCGGCGACCGCCGAGCAGACGGAGCGTCAGTCGACCGTCGTGGCCGCGGCTTCGGAAGAGGCGACGACCAACGTCCAGACCGTCGCGTCGGCGGCGGAAGAGCTTGCCGCCTCGATCAGCGAGATCGGCAACCAAGTCGCGCGCTCGACCGATATCTCGCAAAAGGCCGTTTCGCAGGCGGAGGACACCAACTCCTCGGTCCAGGGGCTGGCGAACGCGGCGGAAAAGATCGGCGAGGTCGTCAACCTCATTTCCGATATCGCCGAGCAGACCAACCTTCTGGCGCTCAATGCGACGATCGAGGCGGCGCGCGCCGGCGAGGCGGGCAAGGGCTTCGCGGTGGTCGCATCCGAGGTCAAGAACCTTGCGAGCCAGACCGCCAAGGCGACCGAGGATATCGCGCAGCAGATCGCGTCGATTCAGGTGGCCGTCGGCGGCTCGGTCGATGCGATCAAGGGCATCGGCCAGACGATCGGCGACATCAGCCAGATCGCGACGGTCATCGCCGGCGCGGTGGAGCAGCAGAGCGCGGCCGTGCAGGAGATTGCCGGCAACGTTCAGGAAGCGGCAAACGGCGCACAGGAGGTGACCAGCAACATCGGCCAGGTCAAGGAGGCTTCCTCGGCGACGGGAGCGGCCGCGACCCAGGTGCTCTCCTCCGCGACCGAGCTGTCGGCACAGGCGGAATCGCTCCGCATGGAAGTCGACAAGTTCCTCAGCGACATTCGCGCTGCGTGAGGGCGTGGCCGTGCAAGGGAAAAGAGAAATGAAGCGACAAATTGACACGCCAAAATTCGACGAGGACCTGTCTGTTGCAAAGTCGCGCCTTCACTGGCAACTGATGGGCGATCGGCGCAAGGCGATTTCGGCTGTGGAAGGATGTATCGACGGTTTGATCGGGTTGCGCCCGACATTGGGGCGAGCCGCGGTGGACCCGCTGGTTCGCGACTACCAGTCCGTTCGCCACTTCCTTGCGTCCATCGGCGCGGACGCGATGCCAACTCAAGATGAGCTGGCGGACTACGGCAAGCGAATGAGCGTGCTCCAGCAACGCCTCGCCGAACTCAAGGGCACACTGGAACACAACCAGCGATCAACCCATATGGTCTCTGGGTGCCAGCGCAGGACTGCGACACAGCCTCTTCCGATCTTTAAGGGGAAATAAGAGGGACCTCGGCGGCTCCCGGTACTATGTTATGTACCGGGCGCCGCCAGTTCATCCCTATTGTGAAATTGCGCACAACCAAGAGGCAAAACCTCCCGATCCGGCCGTAACGGCGGCCGTCACGGTGAAACTGGACATGCCACCGATTCCAACAATCCTCATCGCCGAGCATTCCGATCTGTTGTTCGAGGCCGTGCGGTCCTATGTGCTCAAGATCGTGCCGGAGGCGAGAATCATGCGGATCGGCGATCTTCGCCATCTGCTCGAGGCGGCTGGCCGCGCGGCGGAATACGATCTCATCGTTTTGGATAGCGATCTTCCCGGCCTCGCCGTCCTGTCATCCTTCAATGAGCTGTTGCAGACGCTGGGGCAGGCGCCCCTCGCGCTGCTGGCGTCGGACTTGCGGAAAGACGACGTAACCCACGCGCTCCAGTGCGGCGTGAACGCCTATCTTCCAAAGTCCATGCCGGGCCCCGTCATCATCGCCGGCCTGGGCCTGGCGTTGTGCGGGCAGATCTACGTGCCGCCGCTAAACCGGATTCCCACCGCGTCGGCGACCGGCTCGGGAACAACGACCGACGATGTATCGGCGGTGACGGCCAAGAGCATGACGCGGCGCCAACTCGAGATCCTCGCACTCCTCGCCGAAGGAAAGACGAACGCCGAGATCGCGGCCAAGCTCGGCCTCGCGGAATCGACCGTCCGTCTCCATCTCCGGGCCGCATACCGGCGCCTCGGCGTCCGCAATCGCACCCAAGCGGTGCGTGAAACCCTCCGTCTGTTTCCCCGTATCGCATAAACCGGCGCGGAATCCGCGATGCCCGTAGGCGGCGCGCGCCGAACCGTAATAAGCTTCTCCTGAGCATACGGAACTCGATCGCCGGCGTGGGCCGAGCGCGAGGGGAGAGGGAAGCATGACCTTCACGATCATGGGACGGTGTCCGAAGACGGGCCGGCTCGGCATTGCCACGGCGACGCGCTCGCTCGCGGTCGGCGTGCGGGTGCCGCATGTGGCGCCGCGCTCCGGCGCGGTCGCGATCATGGCGATCGCCGACGAGCGGCTGGGCCATCGCGCGCTTGAGCTGCTGGCGCAGGGCAACAAGGCGCCGGCGGTGATCGACGCGCTCGTCGCCGGCGACGCCAACCCGGAATACCGCCAGCTCGGCGTGATCGACGACGACGGCTTCCGCGCGGCGCGCACGGGCAAGCGCAACCGCGACTTCGCCGGCCATCGCATCGGCGCGGACCACATCGCGCTCGGCAACGTGCTGGTCGGCCCGCATGTGCTGGACGCCATCGAGCAGGGCTTCACGGCCGACCCTGCGGCGCCGCTGGAGGACCGCCTGATGGCCGCGCTCGAAGCGGGCCGCGACGCAGGCGGTCAGCATGGCGGCCAGCGCTCCGCCGCGATCCTCGTCTACGGCGCGAAGACCTTCGCGGAAGTCGATCTGCGCGTCGATCTCCACCCCGAGCCGGTGGGCGAGCTGCGCCGCATCTTCGACGCCTACAAGCCGGCGATCCCCTATTACAACCAGCGCCAGGTCGACCCGGCCGTGCCGCCGCTCGACGACTGGCTGGCCGAGCGCGGGCAGAAGATCGAGGCCGGCTGACGGCGCGCGGGGGTTCTAGAGCGGCGCGTTGCCGCTGAGCACCAGCGCCGCGGTCTGCAGGCCGTTCTTGAGCGCGGTGTCGAAGGAGACGTGGTGCATGGTCCAGGCGCGGAAACGGTCCTGCCGCGTGAGGCGCCAGGCAATGTCCCAGTAGCCGTCCGGCGTCACCGACAGCACGCCCGATAGCAGCGCGCCGGCGCCGGGCGACGCGCGTGCGATCTTGGGCATGTTCGCGGCGGCGATGTCATCGACGGAGACGCCGTCCGGTGCGCCGTCTTGCGGCGGCAGGCGGACCGGCAGGCCGCGCCGCGCCGCCGTCTCCAGGATCACCAGGCGCTGGCCGTAGCCGTCAGGCCCCGTCGCGCGCAGCACGTAGCGGCCGGCCGCGGTGCGCACGCCGAGCCAGACGGCGAGGACCGGCCGGTCAGCCGGCCATATCCTGAGCCCGAGCGCCTTCAGCGCCGCGTCGACCTCGGGCGTCTTGAACCACATGCGAAGGTAATAGGGGCGCTCGCGCGTGCCCTGCTCGTCATGCACGGGGATGCCCTTCATCCGGTCTTCGTATTCGAAATGCTCGACGAAGTGGCGCGGGTTGTTGAGTAACGGGGCGAGCCGCGGGTCGTCCTGCAGCCGCGCGTCACCGGTGAGCTTGACCACGAGATCGGCCAGCCCGGCGCGGAAGCCTCGCGTCCGCTCCGGCTCGACCGTGCCGGTGACGATCGCCTGCGCGCTGTAGAGGTCCTTGACTTCCGCTGACTGCGCGGTCGCGCAGCAGAGGATCAGCAGGGCGGCGGCGAGGAGCGTGCGGCGCATGGCGGGTTTCCTCGGGGGAGGGGACGCATCAACCGGGCCCACCTCAGGGATTGATGATGAACACGAGATAGAGGAAGAACAGCAGCAGGTGCACGACGCCTTGCAGCATGTTGGTGCGCACGCCGCCGAAGGTGAGGGAGCTCACGAAGAGCGTGAGCAGCAACAGCACCATGTCGGTGCCCTGCAGCCCCAGGACGACCCGCCGGTCGGCGAGCACGCCCAGAATCAGGACGCAGGGGACGGTGAGGCCGATGGACGACAGCGCGCCGCCCAGGAACACGTTGACCGAATGCTGCAGCTTGTCCTCCAGCGCCGCGCGGAAGGCGCTCACGCTCTCCGGCGTCAGGGTGAGGATCGCGATAAGGATGCCGCCGAGCGCGACGGGAATATTCAGGCGGTGGATGCCGTAGTCGACGACCTTTGCCAGCTCGCGGCCGAGAAAGGCGATGATGATCAGGGCAAGGAGCAGCACGATGAAGTGGACGGCCAAATTCGACGCCGTTGGCCCGGCGGCGGCCGGCTCGGGCGTGTGGTGCGCGCTGGCGCTTTCATGCGGGTCGGTAAAGAACTCCCGGTGCCGCATGGTCTGGACGCCGAGGAAGATGCCGTAGAACAGCACCGTCGCGATGCCGATGGCGATCGCCTGCGTGTCGGACAGCGCGCCGGTCTGGCTGCGCGTGAAGTTCGGCAGCACCAGCGCCGTGACCGCCAAGGGAATGAGCGCCGCGAGGTATGCCCGCGCGCCTTCAAGATTGAATTCCTGCTGACGGTGGCGCAGCCCGCCGCACAGCACCACGACGCCGACCACGCCGTTCATCGTCAGCATGAAGCCGGCGAACATCGTGTCGCGCGCGAGCGTCGGGTCCGGGCTTCCCGTCAGCATGACCGCGGCGATCAGGGACACTTCGATCGACAGGATCGAGAGCGTCAGCAGCAGCGATCCGTAAGGCTCGCCGAAGCGGTCCGCGAGCGTGCCCGCGTGATGCAGCGCGCGAAACGCGCACAGCAGGACCAGGACCGTCGTGGCGACGAACGCCGCGGCGAGCAGGGCCGAATTGGGTGAATTCGAGAGCCAGTTGCCGCCGATGAAGGAGAAAAACGGGACGGCAACGAAGCCGACGATCAGGGCGGACTCGCGGCGTGCCCGGTCAAGATATGGCATCGATCCTCTACGGCTGTGGTTCCAGCGCGGCGGCGTTTGGCCGTTTTTTTTGTCTACGCGGCGCGGCCGATCTTGGCAAATCCCGATGCGCGTGCCCAGCCTCTCGGCGGCGATTTCGCCGGCGCCGCCGATATGTCATGCTGTCGTTTCACAACCTGGAAATCAGGAGGGGGGAATGAACACCGATCTCAAGATGCTCGCCTGGACGGCGGCGTTCACCGCGGTGCTGTGGCTGCCGTACATCCTGGCGCATATCGTCAATGTCGGGCTGATGCAGGCCGTGACCTACAAGGCCGACGACGCGCCGCGCCCGGACTGGGCGGTGCGCGCCAAGAAGGCGCATTACAACGCGATCGAGAACCTGGCGCCCTTCGCGGCGCTGGTCATCGTCGCAAAGCTTGCCGGCGCCGCCAACGCCGCGACCGCGGCCGCCGCGATCACCTATTTCTGGGCGCGCGTGGCGCATTACTTCCTCTACATCTCGGGCGTGCCCTTCGGCCGCACTACCGCCTTCGCGGTCGGGTGGGCGGCGATGGCCTGCATCTTCTGGCAGATACTCATGGTCATGAAATGAAGATCTGGCTCCAAAGCGGCACCCCGCTCTCGGCGGACACCGGATCGGCCTCCGGCCGGCTCTACGAGCAATCGCTGGCGCGGCATCTCGACACCGTCGCGCGGCCGGGGACCGAATTGCGCACCTTCGGGACCGACGGGGCCGCTTTTGGGGCCGACCGCTACCACGCCTCGCTTCACGTGGTGGCCGGGCTGGTGATCAAGAGCGCGCTCCGCGCCGAGGCGCAGGGCTTCGACGCGGTGGCGGTCATCAACACCTTCGACCACGGCTATTACGAGCTGCGCGAGCTGCTCGACATCCCGGTGGTCTTCATCACCGAAAGCTCGGTGTCGCTCGCCTGCCAGCTCGCGCCGACCTTCAGCTTCGTCACGCACAACGCGGCGATGCTGCTGCATATCGGCGAGCTGGCGAAGCGTTACGGCGTCGCGGCGCGCATGGTGCCGGGGGCCAGTCTCGGCCTGACCTACGAGGATTTCCCGCAGCTCTACGAAAAGCCCGCCGTTTATGTCGACCGCTTCGCCGCCGCCGCGCGCGAGACCATCGCCCGCGGCGCGACCTGCCTGATGGTCGCCGGCAACCCGCTCAACATGTTCCTGATCGACCAGGGCGTGCACGAGATCGATGGCGTGCCGGTTCTCGATTGCTGCACCGCCGCCATCAAGACGGCGGAGATGCTGGTCGACCTGCACAAGCTCGGCGTCCGCCGCAGCGCGAAGGGCCTGTTCACGGCGCCGGACGGGGAGGCGCGGGCGAAGGTGCGGAAGCTGTTCGAATGAAGTCACGGGTCCCTTTGACACGCCCTTTGCCGGGCGTACACTCCGCCCTCTGACCCAACCCGCGGCGGGAGCATGAGTTTCGACCTCTCCGAGGAGCAGCGCGCGTTTCAGGCGACGGCCCGCGACTTCGCCGCGGCCGAGATGGCGCCGCATGCGGCCGAGTGGGACGAGAAGGGCATCTTCCCCGTGGACGCGCTCCGCAAGGCGGCGGCGCTGGGATTCGCCGGGATCTATGTCGGCGAGGCGCATGGCGGCTCGGCGCTTAAACGGCGGGACGCGGCGGTGATCTTCGAGGAGCTGGCGGCGGCCTGTCCGTCGACCGCGGCCTATATCTCGATCCACAACATGGCCTGCTGGATGATCGACCGCTTCGGCGATGACGCGCAGCGCGCGCGCTTCCTGCCCAAGCTGATGACCATGCAGCATTTCGCGAGCTACTGCCTGACCGAGCCGGGCGCGGGCTCGGACGCCGCGTCGCTCGCCACCCGCGCCGTCCGCGACGGCGATCATTACGTCCTCAACGGATCGAAGGCCTTTATTTCCGGCGGCGGCAGCAGCGACATCTATGTCTGCATGGTGCGGACGGGTGGTGCGGGGCCGGACGGCATCTCCTGCCTCGTGGTGGAGAAGGGCGCGCCCGGCCTTTCCTTCGGCAAGCGCGAGAAGAAGATGGGCTGGAACAGCCAGCCGACCGCCGCCGTGCTGTTCGAGGACTGCCGCGTGCCGGTCGCCAACCGCATCGGCGCGGAGGGGCAGGGCTTCCGCATCGCCATGCAGGGGCTCGACGGCGGCCGGCTCAACATCGCCGCCTGCTCGCTGGGCGGCGCGCGCGCCTGCCTCGACGCCGCCCGCGCGCATATGCTGGAGCGCAGGCAGTTCGGGAAGCGGCTCGCCGACTTCCAGGCGCTGCAGTTCCGCCTCGCCGACATGGCGACCGAGCTGGAGGCGGCGCGGCTCATGGTGCACCGCGCCGCGGCGAAGCTCGATGCCGGCGACGCGGACGCGACCGTCTTCTGCGCCATGGCCAAGCGTTTCGCGACCGACACCGGCTTCCAGGTGGCCAACGAGGCGTTGCAGCTCCACGGCGGCTACGGCTACATCCGCGACTATCCCATCGAGCGTATTGTCCGCGACCTGCGGGTGCACCAGATCCTGGAAGGCACCAACGAGGTCATGCGGGTAATTATCGCGCGGGCGTTGCTCAAGGAATGACGGAAGACGCCGATATCCTGTTCGAGGTCGCGGACGGTCTGGGGGTGGTGACGCTCAACCGGCCGGCGGCGCTTAACGCGCTGACCACGGACATGATCCTCCGCTTCCACGCGCAGCTCCGCGCCTGGGCGACGGACCCGGCGGTCCGGCGCGTCGCGGTGCGCGGCGCGGGCGAGAAGGGCTTCTGCGCAGGCGGCGACATCCGCGCGCTCTACGACGGGCGCGGGACGGCGGTCACCGCCGACTTCTTCCGCGAGGAGTACCGGCTCAACCGGGCGATCTTCCACTATCCCAAGCCCTATATCGCGCTGATGGACGGCATCACCATGGGCGGCGGCGTCGGCGTCTCGGTCCATGCCCGTCACCGCGTGGTCAGCGAGGCGACGATGCTCGCCATGCCGGAGACCGGGATCGGCCTCTTCCCCGACGTCGGCGCGACCTATTTCCTGCCGCGCATGCCGGGCCGGCTCGGCGCCTTCATGGCGCTGACCGGGGCGCGGCTCCGGGCGGCAGACTGCCTCTATGGCGGGATCGCCGACGTCTTCGTGCCGTCGGCGCGGCATGACGCGCTGATTGCCGCGTTGCGGGGCGATACGGATATTGAAGCCGTGCTGAGATCCTTCGCGGCGGAGGCCGGCGCGGCGCCGCTGGCCGTACATCGCGCCGCGATCGACCGCTGCTTCGCCGGCGACACGGTCGAGGCGATCGAGGCGGCGCTGGCGCGGGAAGACACGGACTGGGCCAAGGCGCAGCGCGGCGTCATGGCCGGCAAGTCGCCGACCAGCCAGAAGATCGCGCTGCGCCAGGTGCAGATCGGCGGCAGCTTCGCCTTCGACGACTGCATGCGCCTGGAATACCGCCTGAGCCAGCACTGCATGGCCGGGCACGACTTCTTCGAAGGGGTGCGCGCGGTGGTTATCGACAAGGACCAGGCGCCGCAATGGCGGCCCGCGCGCCTCGATCAGGTGAGCGATGCGGCGGTCGAGGAATACTTTGCCCCGCTCGCCGCCGCGGCGCTAACCTTCGACTGAGAAAAGGCGTCGTGCCGACTCGTCCTTCGACAGGCTCAGGACGAGGCAGGTTATTTGGTCCTCATGCTGAGCCTGTCGAAGCATGAGCGGGCACAAAACATCACCAGGGAGAAACGACATGAGCAGCATCGGTTTCATCGGTCTCGGCAACATGGGCGGCCCGATGGTCCGCAACCTCATGAAGGCGGGTCATGCGCTCAAGGTCTTCGACCTGTCCAAGGCGGCGCTGGAGGCAGCCGTCAAGGACGGCGCCACGGCGGCGAAGAGCGCGTCGGACGCGGCGGACGGCGTGGAGGTCGTCTTCACCATGCTGCCGGCGGGCCCCGAGGTGCGCGACGTCTATCTGGGCGCCGGCAAAGTCATCGCAACCGCGGCCAAGGGCTCGCTCCTGATCGACTGCACCACGGCGGACATCCCCAGCGTGCGCGCGGCCATCGAGGCGGCGACGGCGGCCGGGCACGACATGATCGAATGCCCGGTCTCGGGCGGCGTCGGCGGCGCCGCGGCCGGGACGCTCACGATGATGGCCGGCGGGTCGGACAAGGCCTTCGCGCGCGCCAAGCCGGTGCTCGAGGCGGTCGGCAAGAACATCATCCACGCCGGCGGCCCCGGCAACGGCCAGGCGGCCAAGATGTGCAACAACATGATGCTGGCGATCCAGACCATCGGCGTCTGCGAGGGCTTCCTGCTGGCGGAAAAGCTCGGCCTCGACGCCCAGAAGCTGTTCGATATCGCCAGCACGGCGACCAGCCAGTGCTGGGTGATGAACAGCTATTGCCCGGTGCCGGGCCCGGTCCCGGCCTCGCCCGCCAACCGCGGCTACAAGGCCGGGTTCACGGCGGCGATGATGCTGAAGGACCTGAAGCTGAGCCAGGAGGCCGCCCAGAGCGCCGGCGTCGCCACGCCCATGGGCGCCGAGGCCGCCGCCCTCTACGGCCTTTTCGCCCGCGCCGGCGGCGCGCCGGCCGATTTCACCGGGATTATCCGGATGCTGCGCGGGGAAGGAAAAATTGGGGATTTGTTTTAAATATCGGCCGTTTTTTTAAACGTTTGTTAGTAATGAGACTCTAAAACAGGGCCCGTAAGGCACATTAACTATGGTCATAACGGTCGACGTGGCCAAGCGCGGCAGGCGCCGGCGACGTATCGCAAGGATGTGTGAGACAGCCCGTGTTCAACGAGTATCTCGATTCCATTCACCTGATTGAGCGGCTGCACCGCCAGTTCCTCGAAGTCGTCAAAGGCGAGCTCGACCGGCTGGGCGTGCAGGACATCAACAACATTCAGGCGCTGATCCTCTACAATATCGGCAAGGACGACCTGACGGTGGGCGAGCTCACCAACCGGGGCTATTACCTGGGCTCGAACGTGTCCTACAACGTCCGCAAGATGGTCGAGAACGACTACCTGGCGCAGGAGCGCTCGACGCACGACAAGCGGTCGGTGCGCGTGCGCGCCTCGGACAAGGGGCTCGTGCTCTGGACGCGTCTCGACGACATGTTCAAGCGCCACGCCGAGCGTATGGGGACCGACAGCGTGAACGGCCAGGAGCTGGCGCAAGCCAACGCCGTTCTGCACCGCCTCGAGCGTTTCTGGAACAGCCCGGGCGCCTTCAACGGCTCGGTCGCCGGAAACGCCGCCTGATCCTTTAACCGCTCTCGAGCTGAGGCTGCACCGCTGTGGCGAACCCGCGCGGACCCGACAGCATGAGCGACGCCGCAACGCCCGCCCTCGACGTCCGCGGGCTCAGCAAACTGTTCGACAAGCCCGCCGTGGACGGTCTCGACCTGACCGTGCAGGCGGGCGAATTCTATGCGCTGCTCGGCCCCAATGGGGCGGGCAAGACGACGACGCTCCGCATCGTCGCCGGGCTGCTCAAGCCCGACGCCGGCTCGGTCCGGGTTTTCGGCATCGACGCACTGGCCGACCCGGTCGCGGCCAAGCGCCTGATCGCCTGGGTCCCGGACGAGCCGCCGATCTACGACAAGCTGACGCCTTTCGAGTATCTCGAATTCGTCGCCGGGCTGTGGGGCATCGACGCGGCGCGGGCGGAGGCGAACGCGCGGGCGCTGATCGAGCGTCTTGGCCTCGGGCCGAACGCGCATGAGCGCTGCCAGGGCTTCTCCAAGGGCATGCGCCAGAAGGTGGCGCT
>CAZPFL010000031.1:0-31706 GCA_964585785.1 uncultured Rhodospirillaceae bacterium | reverse complement strand
TTGCGCACACCGTAGTGAATGATCTCGAAAAACTTGCCGGAGAAATTCGCCTTGTTACCGTGCGTCAAATGTCCGCCGTGGCTCAAGTCCATCGTAAGCATCTTGTCGCCGGGCTTCAGGAACGCGAAATAAACCGCCATGTTCGCGCCGGAACCGGAATGCGGCTGAACGTTGGCGTGCTCCGCGCCGAACAACTTTTTTGCACGATCAATCGCCAGTTGTTCGACGGAATCAATGTAGTCACATCCGCCATACCAGCGCTTTTTCGGATAACCCTCGGCATATTTGTTGGTCAGCACCGAGCCCATCGCCTGCAGCACCGCCTTGCTGACGATGTTCTCGGACGCGATCAGCTCGATCTGGTTCTGCTGGCGGCCCAACTCGCCGGCGATCGCAGCGTAGAGCTCAGGGTCGGATTGCGACACGTCCGCGGTGAAGAACGCAGCGAAATCCTTGTGCTGCGAGGCGGTTGGTTGCGACATCGTCGATCGGTCTTTCGTCCAGTTGCTATTCTCAAAAACGGTGCGGTCGTGGCCTACGACATCTTATCGACGCGGCGCTGGTGGCGGCCGCCTTCGAAGTCCGTCGCCAGGAAAGTGCGGAGGCAGTCCTTCGCCGTCTCCGCGCCGATCGTCCGGGCGCCCAGGACCAAAACGTTGGCGTCGTTATGCTCGCGCGCCAGCCGCGCGTCGGTCGCGTCGCAGCAGCGCGCGCCGCGGACGTGGCGGTAGCGGTTGACCGCGATCGACATGCCGATCCCGGTGCCGCAGATCAGCACGCCCCGCTTGGCCGAGCCGTCCTTCAACGCCGCCGCCAGCTTGTCGGCGAAATCCGGATAATCCACGGATTCCGGGCCGTTGGTCCCGAGATCGAGGACCTGGTAGCCCATCGCCTGCAGCGTCTCTTCCACAAGGGCTTTGAGACCGACGCCGGCATGATCGGCGGCGACGGCTATCCGCTCTGACGCCATGCGCCACTTGCCTCCCCGGAGATCGGAATCATCTAAGCCAAAAATCTGGCTTGTCAGCATCCCGAATACCATATGTCGGCGGATCGTTCCAGCCCGCCACAAGGTCTCGGCACCGCAGGCGGCCTGTCGCCGATTGTGAGGAACGGCCGCCAAGTCTTCGCAAGAGTTAAAAAAGAAAAACGTGCCAGTGAATTGAGCACAAATCGGGCTCCGAACGGCTGCCGCCGGCCGATCTTGCGTTAAGAAACATTAAAATGGACAGATGTTGTGTTAATACTTCTTGATATTATTAATATTGATTCCGACTAGTTAGTCCCAAATAGCTTAATTATTAACTCTTTTCAAATGGAGTTTGACAATTTACCAAGTATTATGTAGGCAATCATTCACCGCGCAAGTCTACGAGGACAAATCGTAAAATGACCAAGAATACAGGGGAGACAGTGGCGCCGCAGGACGAGCTTCTGCGTATGACGGCCGAAGTGGTCGCCGCCTACCTGGGCAACAACACCATGCCCGCGGCACAGATTCCGGATGTTATCAACACGGTCTACGGTTCACTCAGCAAGCTTGACGGGACGGTCGCAGCGGTTCGCACGCGCGCCCCGAAAGCACCGGTAGCGATCCGCAAGTCGGTGATGCCCGACTACATCGTCTGCCTCGAAGATGGGAAGAAGCTGAAGATGCTGAAGCGCCACCTGCGCACGGTCTACGGCATGTCTCCCGAAGAATACCGTGCCAAGTGGGGCCTCCCAGCGGACTATCCGATGGTAGCGCCAAACTACTCGCGGCAACGCTCGGCGTTTGCAAAAAAGATCGGGCTCGGCCGTGCAGCTACTCGGAGCAAGCGTAGAAACGCCGCCTAACAATCAGCGGCATCGTTGGCACAGCTGACTGGCCGGCCCTCTCGGGGCCGGCCAATTTCTTTTGCGCCGTCTCGAAGCCGATGCCCTGCCCCGCTTCGCTACTTGTCCTTCTTCTCCATCACAAAGCGCAGCCGGCGCACGGCGGCGTCCCGGAGCGCCCGCTCGCCCCGCCGCGGGTCGCCCACGATGCTGACTTCCGTGCCGGTTCGCGTGTCGACCGCCGTCACCTTCACATAGCGGCCGATAGCGATCATCTCGACGATCACGCCGTGTTCGTTCGAAGGCATGCCGTGACGTCCCGCCTCGTGCCGTATCGTGCCAAGCAAGCGCGCCGGATAGCCTAGCCCCATTGCCGGCCGCCGCCAACGGCGATGCGCGGCTTGGACCGCCGAAATCCGCGCTGTCTCCCCACCGGCAGGCGCGGTATAAGGGCGCCCCGACGACGCCCGCGCAACCGCCAGCCCTTCGAGCGCCATGTCCACCCCCCTTCCCTCCGGCAGCCCCGCGACCCGGCATACGCTGCCGCTCGCGGCCGTCCTCTGGCTGGTCGGACTGACGCTCGCCTGGGGGCTCGGCTGGCCGCTCATGAAGTATGCGGTGAGCGAGCTGCCGCTCTACACCTTCCGCATCGTTACGGCCTGGGGCGGCGGACTGCTCGTGCTGGCGCTCTCGGCGCTGCAGGGAAACAGCATCGCGCTGCCCCGCGCGGAATGGCGGCCGGCGATCCTGTCGGCGCTGTTCAACATCACCGGCTGGTTCTATTTCACCGCGCTCGGGCTGACCTTGCTGCCGGCGGGGCGCGCGGTCGTGCTCGCCTACACCATGCCGCTCTTCGCCATCCTCGCGGCGCGGCTGATGCTGAAGGAACCGATCACCGGCCGCAAGACGGTCGGGCTCGTGCTCGGCGCGGGGGCGGTCCTGCTGCTGCTCGGCCAAAGCGTGCACCGGTTGGGCGACGCGCCGGCCGGCGTGCTTGCCGTCGTCGCCGCAGCGGCGAGCTGGGGCATCGGCACCGTCTTCCAGAAACGCGTCTGGCGCACGCCCGTGCTGACCCTGGTCGGCTGGCAGCTCCTGCTCGGCGGCATCCCGCTCGGCATCCTGGCCGCGCTCCACGACACCGCGCCCTTTGCGCATCTGACGCTCTATGGCCTGCTCGCCGTCACGTATGTCATCGTCATCGCCACGCTGTTCGGCTTCTGGGCGTGGTTCTCCATTCTCACCCTGGCGCCGGCGTCGGTCGCCTCGATCGCGATCCTGCCGGTGCCGCTGGTCGGGGTGCTGTCGAGCGCGCTGGTGCTGGGCGAGCCGATCGGCTGGCACGAGCTGCTGGCGCTCGCGTTGATCACCGCGGCGCTCGCGACCGTGCTGCCGCTGCCGCGTTTCGGCCGGCACTAGACGGGATCAGCGATTGGCGCGGACGATGCTGGCGAAGTTGTCGTAGAGCCGGCGCGCCGCGGCGTTGAGCGTCGGCAGATGGCGCTCGGTCTCGGCGCGGAAGCGCGCCAGCGCGCCCGGTCCCTGCACCGCCTCGAGCGCGCTTTCGTATTCGGGCACGCAGCCCCATTCCGGCACCGTGTCGGCCGTCGCCTCGACGTGATACTGCAGGCCGTAGGCGCAAGGGCCGACGCGCATCGCCTGGACCGGACAGATCGGCGAGCCGGCGAGCACGACCGCGCCCGGCGGCGGCTCCAGCACCGCCGCGCCGTGCCATTGCAGGCAGCGCTTCGTCGCGGGCAGGCCCGCGAACAGCGGATCGGCGCGCCCCGCCTCCGTCATCTCGACGGTCAGGATGCCGACCTCCGGCGCGGCGCCGGGCCCGACGCGGCCGCCCAGCGCATCGCCCAGAAGCTGATGGCCGAGGCAGACGCCGAGAAACGGTTTGCCGGCCGCAACCCAGTCGCGGATCGCCTGCTTCTCCGCCACGAGCCAGGGATGCTCCCGCTCCTGCCAGACGTCCATCGGCCCGCCCATGACCCAGAGCGCGTCGTATCTGTCGAAGACCGGGCCGGCGAAGGACGGGATCGCCTCGCCCGCGTCGAGCTCGACCGCGTCCCACGACCCGCCGTCCGCGGTGAGAAATTCGCGGAAGATCCCGGGATGCTCGACACCGATATGCTGGAAGACGAGAACGCGCATGGTCGCGTCACGTTAGCGGGGGTGAAAGAGATCGGCAATCGGTATGAGCGGTAGCAAAGTCCTCTCGCCTTGCAGAAGCGCCGCAGCCGCGAATTCGACCCCGACATGCGCGGCGCGATTCGACGGTAACCGCAAGAATTGAATATCCTGATTCGATACCGCCCTCTGGACAGGGATGAAGCGTTCTCTACGCGGTAATTGAATCGCCTCAGCAGGGCGGTCGGTTCGCGGTGCGCATTCCGACCGAAAGGGAAACCGATGGCGTATGATCTCCTGATTCGTAATGGCCGCGTTATCGACGGCTCCGGCATGCCGGGCTATCGCGGCGACGTCTCCATCAAGGACGGCAAGATCGCCGAGATCGGCAAGCTGAGCGGCCCGGCCGAGCGGGTCGTCGATGCCGACGGGCGCGTGGTCGCGCCCGGCTTTATCGACAACCACACCCACTTCGACGCCCAGGTAACGTGGGATCCGCTGTGCTCGTGCTCCTGCGACCATGGTGCGACGTCCGTCATCATGGGCAACTGCTCGCTGACGCTGGCGCCGGTGCGGCCGGGCAAGCAGGACCGCCTGGCCGAGTTTCTCTCCTATGTGGAGGCCATTCCGATGGATGCGCTCCGCACCATCGATTTCTCCTGGGAGAGCATGGCCGACTACATGGAGACGCTCGATCACGGGCTCGGCGTCAATGTCGGCAATCTGATCGGCCACACCGCGATCCGCTATTTCGTGATGGGCGACGAAAGCCAGAGCCGGGCGGCGACCGACGGCGAGATCGAAGAGATGCGCTCGATCGTGCGCGACGCCATGGAGGCCGGCGCGCTCGGCCTGTCGATCTCGCGCAACAAGGGCCACTTCGATCCGCAGGGTGTCCCCGTGCCGGCGCTCTGGGCCGAAGAGAAGGAGCTTTTCGCGCTGTGCGACGTGCTGCGCGAGCTCGGCACCGGCATCATCCAGAGCGGCGGCGGGAACGGCGCCGAGGTCAAAGACGGGCTGATGAGCCGCTTGTCCGAGGCGACCGGCCGCCCCGTCATCTACAACAACCTCTCGCACAGCCTGCGGCGCCCCGGGCAGTGGAAGGAGCAGATGGCGAAAGTCGATGCGACGGTGGCCAAGGGCATTCGGGCCTATCCGATGTGCACGCCGATCCGCATCACCGACCTCTTCACCATGCGCAACACGCAGAGCTTCCGCGGCCTGCCGACCTGGCACCCGATCCTGATCGCCTCGGACGAGGAAAAGATGCGGGCCTACGCCGATCCGAAAGTCCGCAAGAAGCTCCACGACGAGGCGGTCGAGTTCAAGCTCGACTTCACCCCGACTGGAATTTCCCGCACATGGTGGGATCACGTCACGGTCCAGAAGGCCGTGCTGGCCAAGAACAAGGGGCTGGAAGGCAAGACCGTCGGCCAGATCGCCAAGGAACAGGGCAAGGGCGTCATCGATGCCCTCCTCGACCTTGCGATCGAGGAGAATCTCGACACCACCTTCCTGCAGAGCGAGAACAACGTCGACGACGATGCGGTCGCGAAGATCCTGACCTACCCGAACGCGATCATCGGCCTGTCGGACGGCGGCGCGCACGTTCAGTTCCAGGCCGGTTTCGGCTTCAGCACGCGGCTGCTGAGCGAATGGGTGCGGGAGAAGCGGATCATGTCGCTGGAAACGGCCGTTCGGCGGCTGACCTTCGAGTCAGCGTCGATCTTCGGCCTGCACGATCGCGGGCTGATCCAGCCGGGCATGGCGGCGGATATCGTCATCTTCAATCCCGACACCGTCCGCCCGCTTCCGCAGGAGATCGTCCACGACTTCCCGAGCGGGGCGATGCGTATCCGCGAGCCGGCGGAAGGGATCGGCATGACGATCGTCAACGGCCAGGTTCTCATGGAGGACGGCAAGCATTGCGGCGCGCTGCCCGGCCGGGTGCTGCGCAACACGCACTACCGGGCGAGCCATCGGAACTGAGCCGGTGTTCGAACGGTTGACGTTAGCGGGGCGGCGGCGTTCGGCAATCGGAATGCGTGGCGACGAAGTCCCCCCACCCTAGCCCTCCCCCGCAAGGGGAGAGGGAGTCGCAGCGTTGTGAATCGAGGCCAATTTTGGGCGGCGTCCCGATATGTTACAACGCTTGCCTCGCATGAGCGACAAGCCCACAGGGCCGCACCTTACAACAGGAGGCAATCATGTCGGCGCTCGATCCATCGCACATCATGCAAGTCGGGATGGGCTTCTTTGCGTCGAAAACGCTGCTATCTGCTGTCGAGCTGGAACTCTTTACCAAGCTTGCCCGGCAGCCGATGACTGGCAGAGAGGTCGCAGCGGCACTGCAACTTAACCCACGCGCCATACCGGACTTCCCGGATGCGCTCGTCGCTCTCAAGTTTCTCCAACGTGAAGGGGACGGTCCCGATGCGCGCTACTCGAATACGCCCGAGAGCGCCTTCTTTCTGGACCGGAACAGCCCTGGCTACATCGGCGGCATACTCGAGATGGCAAATGCCCGCTTGTACCGATTTTGGGCGGATCTGACCGAGGCTCTCAAAACGGGAATGCCGCAAAACGAAGCCAAACACACCGGCGAGCCGATCTTCGCGAAGCTTTATGCGGACCCGGCACGCCTTGAGCAATTTATGAACGCCATGTCGGGCGTGTCAGCCGGCAACTTCAAGGAGTTTGCCCGGAAATTCGACTTCTCCAGGTTCAAGACCCTGTGCGATGCCGGGGGTGCCACCGGGCAGCTTTCCTGCATGGTCGCCGCAGCAAATCCGCACATGCGTTGTACGAGCTTCGATCTTCCCAAAGTCGTGCCCATAGCCACACGGAAAATACAGCAGGCGGGCCTGGCCGATCGGGTAGAGGCCGTTGGCGGCGACTTCTTCGCAGAGCCGTTGCCCAAGGCGGACGTCATCACCATGGGGATGGTTCTGCACGATTGGAATCTCGAGAAGAAAAAGGCGCTCATTAAAAAGGCGTATGACGCGTTGCCCCGGGGCGGTGCGTTTGTGGTCATCGAGGCGCTTATCGACGACGCAAGACGTGAGAATGCATTCGGCCTGATGATGTCCCTGAACATGTTGATCGAATTTGGCGACGCCTTCGATTACTCGGGATCCGATTTTGTGGGTTGGTGTCGCGAGGTCGGCTTCCGGGATTTCGAGACCATCCCGCTGACCGGCCCGTCGAGCGCTGCGGTTGCATACAAGTGACTGGGCCGCGATTTGCGCTCATCGCCCAGTCCGTCGAGATCGGTCAGGCGATAGCTTCCTGGCCGGCAGCAGTTAAGAGCGGCCATTCCAAGTTGCTAGATTGACGTCTGCTCCGTACCCGGCATCCGACCCTGCAAGGGGTGAGGACTCTAGAAGATTGCCGCACCGACACAACTCCGTTCCCCTTTGCGGAAGACAGTCAAAGTGGGGGCCGTATCTACTCGTACAGCTTCCGCAGCTTTGCCTTGTCGCCCGCCGGCGGCTCCGCGAACAGCCCCTTCCCGCTCCGCCGGATGCCGAGCTTGTGCAGGTCGACCAGCATCTCCGCGGTCTTCACCGCCGCGGTGCAGCAGTCGAGGATCGGCACGCCGTCGATGTCGCGCACGCCCTGGTCGATCAGGAACATGTTGAGCGGGTTGCCGGCGACCATCAGGATCGTGGCGCCGCGGCCGATCGCCTCGCGCGCCGCGGTGGCGAAGCGGTCGATGTAGGTCTTCGGGTCGGCGTACATCTTGGGGAAGTCTTCGTAGGTCAGGCCCATGTTGGCGCCGCGGACCATGCGCTCGGCGACGCCGTAGCGCCGCGCCAGCTCGGCGATGTGCAGGTAAATCGCCTCCGTGTGCGTGACGAAGCTGAAGGTCGGCGCGAGCTGGCAGGCGAGATACATCGCGCTCTCGCTGATGAACACGACCGGGATGTCGAGCAACTCGCGCAGCTCGTAATAGCCGTGGTCGTAGGTGTTGATGATCGCGACCGCGTCGTAGCCGTCCCGCTCGGCGCGCATCACGCTCTCGATGACCTTCGTCGCGACGAGATGGAATGCCGCGGTGTAGCGGTCCTTGCCGAAGGGCGTACCGTCGATGCCGAAGGCCTTGAGCTCGGTGTCCGGCCGCGCCATCGCCTTGAAATGCCGCGCCAGCGACTCTTCGTAGAGCTTTCCGTAGGGCGTGCCCGCATCCGCGGCGAGCGCGCTGCCGCTCTGCAGCCAGATCTTCATGGTCGCCTCCCCTATTCGTTGTTCAGACGCGCAGCCCGGCCTGCGTCAGCAGCGGCATCACCCGCTCGCCGAAATATTCCAGCTCGGGCGCGAAGTCGAAAAAGTTGATCTGCATGCCGTCGCAGCCCGCCGCCTGCAGCTTGACGAACTGCTCGGCCACCTGCTCGGGCGTGCCGAAGACATGCACGTTGCCGCCGATGATGCGCTGGTTGCGCCGGTGGCCGCGCCAGGAGGCCTGGTCGCCGCGCTCCATGGCGCCGACCAGGCTGTCGACCGCCGGCGCGTCCTCCGCGGCGATGATCGCCTCGCAAGCCTCGCGCACCTCGCGCTCGGTGTCGCGGCAGATCACATGCGGGTTGATGACGGTGCGGATCTCGCGCCCTTCCGCCGCCGCCATTTCCTTGATGCGCCGGTTGTGCGCCGGCAGCGTCTCCAGCGCGTCCGCGATGTCAGCGCCGCCGGGACTGGTGATGAAGATCAGGTCGGAATATTTCGCCGCATAGGCGAGGCCCGCGTCCGAGCTGCCGGCGTTGACCATGATCGGCCGGCCGTGCACCGGCTTGGGCGAGACATAGGCGTCCTTCAGGGTCCAGTAGTCGCCCTTGAAGTTGACGTTGGCGTCCTCGCGCCATAACCGCTCGAGAATCTCGGTGAACTCGGCCGCCATGACGTAACGCTGGTCGTGCGGGATCGGCGCGAGGCCGAACATGTCGATCTCGTTCGGCCGGTAGCCGGTGACCAGGTTGAGCCCCCAGCGGCCCTGCGTCATGTGATCCATGGTCGCGCCCATCTTGGCGAGATGCAGCGGATGCCAGCCATAGAGCACGTGCACGGTCGAGATCAGGATGATGTTGCGGGTCAGCGCCGCGACGCCCGAAGTCACCAGCAGCGGGTCGATGGAATATTTCCGGTACTTCGTCTCGCCGCCATGGCCATCGGCGCCCAGCCATTGCGCCAGCCCGAAGGCGAGATCGAAGCCGAGCTCCTCGGCGCGCACGACAAGCCGCGCGTTGTAATCGAAGGTCCAGTCGGTGCCGCGCGGCGCGGCGGACGGCGTCCAGCCGCCGTTCTGAATCGGCAGGAACAGCCCCAGCATCAACGGCTGGCGCCGCGCACGCTCCAGCGCGCTCAGCCCGTCACGGGCGGCGAGATCGGGCGCCGTGCTGGCGACGAGCCCCGGCGCGGTATTCGTCGTCACGGGAGACTTCCTTCGGTCCGGTGAGCCATGCGATGCCCCGCGCTCGCGCGCGGGAGACATCTCAAAGTCTAGCGCGATCGTCCCGCGCCGGGAAATCGACCGCCTGCGGAATGATCGCTTTTGAAATCGGATCTCGGCTGTCGAGCGCCGTCGTTGATGGCACCTAATACGTCACTGAAGCCCTTCCAGAGGGCGTTCGACTGCGGGCCACGAGTGTTAAGCGCTCGGCGGTCGCTGGACCGGGTACCGGCTATTGGATATCGACAACGGCGATCGACTTAATCTCGTCAGGCTCACCGGTGTAGACAACCAAGCTGACCGTTTCGACGCTGATGAATGCACTATGCGGCTGACCTGTTGGATTCAATGCATAATTACCGGAGAAGCGGAGCTTACCCCCGGACTTCGTGCCGCGACCGCCCTCGAGGTTGAAGATATGTTCATCGGACTGTGCGACGGCCACGATCCTTATTGCTTTTCCCTGCGGTGGTAAGAATTTGACAAGATAGGCGATGCCACCGCCTTCCGTCCGCCGATCGCTCAAAATTTTGAGCTGGACCACGTCATCTCCTTCGTAGATGGCACCGGGGCCATAGATCGGGCTCCCTGGCGTCCATTCTGAGGTCTCGGTATTCACATGCTCTGTTGCCATGATCATCCCCGTTCGTCGTCGCGATTTCTTGCCTCTCCACCCATGATAAAGGCGTACTGCTGACACCGGTGTGTCAGCAGTGTTTTGCTATAAAGCTGCTGTGAGCGGCATAAGCCGTCGCGACGGCTGGCGCCGACAAAGGCCGCCCGAATTTCTGCAGGGACCAGCCGCTATCCGCACAACCGATGCCTGCGGCTATACCGTCCGCGGTGTCCAAAACGGCGAATTGTTGGTCACCTTCCGGATATTCTCGAAGTATATCGGCGCGCTTTCCGATGCGGACGAAACATAGTGGCCGCTGAGACGATCGCGGTGGCGCGGCGTGCTCATAATCGACGCCCCATCCTGCAGCGAAATGATGCCGTCCTCGGTTCCGGCGTCGAATTGCGACCAATTGCGCGCATGCTCTTTCGACCGAAAGAGATTCATGCGGCTTCAGGCAAACGGCAGGTTGTCGCGCCACTTTCGGTACGGAACATTGAAATAGAGACAGAGGCCCGCCGGCTCTTCGCGCTCGATAACGCCGTCGCGCATGGCCACATGCAGCATGTCGCCGCAACAGAGGCAGGGCGCATCGATTTCGACGGTTTTCCCGGGAAACAACCAGGAAATAGCCAGCGATTCGAGACCGCACTGCGCGAACCATTTCTGCGCGCCATCGACGGTGACCCGGTACTGCGTCGGCAGGTTGTTGAACGGCCCGAAGGATGCGATGAGGTCGGTGTCCGGATGCAACCAGATCGGCAGGCCCGCCGCCGTCAAATCGAGCAGCATCCTCTTGCCTTCGTCCGGCGTGACGGAAAATTTGCTGGCGATCTCCGTATAGTGCGGCGCCTGGCCACACGCGACGAAGGTCTCCAGAATATAATGATAGGTGCGGTCGAGCTGCGTGGCGTCCGGCATAACGGGCCTCCCGATGCGACGTGCGTCCCTTGCACCTGAAACGAGTGCATCATCACCGTCCCGCGACGCGCAAGTCAATACGAGCGGCCTGGCCGTCACCGCCGAAAAAGGCGATGGGCTTCGATCGATTGCGCTATATGAATTGCGGGCACGGCTGCATTTGCATTGGGAGGATCTGATGGCGAACGTCATGGGCGGCAGCGGCGATTCGGATAAGGATGGAGCCCGCTCCAATCGGACGGGTCAGTATTTGGTCTATTTCGCAGCCGAACGGACGTTGATGGCATGGATCCGCGCCGCCCTCGGTCTCATGGCCCTGGGATTTGTGATCGATCGCTTCGGTCTCGTGGTGCGAACAATGGCGCCGCACGCCGGCAGGACCGTTCAAACCTCCACATTGTCTTTCCTCTCGGGCGCGGGCCTGGTCGCCGTCGGCGCGTTGATGGCGGTTGTCGCCGCCGTGCGATACACGCGTTTCATGGTGAGGTATCGCCAGACCGGGGACACGGAGCCAGGCTATGGCCTGGAACCCGCGATATTGTTCACGGTGGCGGTCGGTCTGATCGGAGCGGCTATCGCCGGCTTTTTGATGGTTGTGTCACCCTGACCTTGGTCGCGCTCCGGGACGGCGGATCAGCTACGGCCACTGAGACCCCTGGGCCGTGCGTGCTCAACCCGGATAGACGATGCTCCGCAGCAGCACGCGGCGCGCCTCGGGCCGCGCGTCCCCGGCGCCGCGATGCATGGTGGCGCGCTCGTCCCAGATCACCAGGTCGCCGGGCCGCCAGTCGTGGCGGTGAACGAAGCGGTCCTGCACCGCATGCGCGGAGAGCTGCTCCACCATGCGCCAACCCTCATCGCGCGCCACGCCCTCGAAGCCGTGGGTGTGCGCCGGATTGACGAACAGGATGCGCCTGCCGCTGGTCGGATGCACCGCAGCCGCGGGATGGCGCTGATCCTCGAACCCGTTCTCCGTGCCTGCCTGCCCCGCATAGATGCCGGCGCCGCCGGCCGGGCCGACGTTGAACCGGTGCAGGCCGGTCAGGGGCAAGAGCCGGGTCTGCGACGCTTCCGGCAGGGCGTCCCACGCGGCGCGCATATCGGCGAACAGCGTGCCGCCGCCTTGCGACGGCACCTCGAGCGCGTGCAGCATCGCGAGCCGCGGCAAGGCCGCCTCGTAGGTCGCGTCGCTGTGCCAGATGGTCGCCCGGCGGACGCCGAACGGGTCGACGGATCCGTCCGGCGCGACGTTGGTGACATAGGAGATCTCGGGGATCTCCGGGTGCCGGTAGCGCTCCAGCACATGGCGCTGCGGCGCGCCGAAGCGACGTGCGAAGCGATGCAGCGCCTGCGCGTCGAGGTGCTGCCCGCGGAAGACGAGCACCGCATACTCGTCGAGCCGGTCGGCAATCCACGCGATCGCGGCGTCGTCATGGTCGTTCGCAAGGTCCAGTCCCGCCACCTCGGCGACGAAGCGGTCGCCAATCGGACGGACGGTCGGCATGTGGGTCCCGGGGGTCATGGATGTCATCAGGGGGCAGTCGCGCCTGCGCCGCTTCCGCGGCAAGGTGAAGCTCAAATCACGCCAGCGATCACCGGCCCGACCAGAATCCCGCATCCTCGCGCGCGCCGCAAGTCCGGCCGGCGGGCGTCTTCGGAAGAGGTTCCGGCGCGTTACCGGCGGCCGCGGAATTGCGGCTAAGATAACGGCGCTACATGCGGGAGAAAAAACATATGGAAACGCCCCAGCCAGCGTCGGGATATCTCGACGAGACGCCGCCGGGCACGATCCGGGTCTCGGTCGACGAGGCGACGGCGATCGGCGCACGCGCGCTGCGTAAGATCGGCTTCTCGCAGGAAGACACGGACATCATCCTTGGGCAGCTCATCGACAACGCGCTCTGCGGCTATCCCTTCACGAGCCTGCCGCGCATCCTCGCCATCGCCAACGATCCGAAGACGAAAGAGCCGCGCCGCCCGATCCGCGTCGTGCACGAGACGCCCGTCTCGGCGATGCTGGATGGCGGCAACAATGTCGGCTACGTCGCGGTCTACAAGGCGGCGGACGTCGCCATCGAGAAGGCGAAGGCCCACGGCTTCTCGGTGGTCGGCATGCACGACAGCTACTACAGCGGGCGCAACGCCTATTACGTCGAGAAGGTCGTCCGGGCCGGCTTCGTGACGCTCCACACCGCCTGCGGCCGGCCCTATGTGGTGCCGCCGGGCGGAACGCGGCCCGCGCTCGGCACCAACCCCATCTGTATCGGCTTTCCGTCGTCCAGAGGGCCGTTCATCCTCGACATGGGAACGGCGGCGCTGCAATGGGGCGAAGTCCTGCTGCACGCGCATCTCGGCAAGCCCTTGCCGGACGGCGTCGGCGTCGATCGCGACGGCCTGCCGACGCGGGATGCGACGGAAGCGCTCGCCGGCGGCGTGGTGCCCTTCGGCGGCCACAAGGGCTTCGGCCTGTCGCTCGCGATGCAGACCATGGGCCTGCTCGGCGGCGCGGCGCTGCCGCGCGGCAAGGTGCAGGACTACGGCTTCACGTTTATCACCTTCGCGCCCGATCTCCTGCTGCCGGGCGACCAGTTCGCCGAACAGGTCAGCGCGCTGATCGACGCGGTCAAGGCGACGCCGCGCAAGGCCGGGGTCGAGGAGATCCGCGTCCCGTCGGAGCGCGCCTTCCGCGAGCGCGAGCGGCGGCGGCGCGAAGGCATCGTGCTGGAGCAGAAGGTGGTGGACGCGCTGAACGCGCTCTAAGGAAGCGCCCGGCACACGGGCAGCCGGGAGAGGAAAACTCTCCCGGCTGTCCGTGCCGAGGCCGCGGTCGACGAAGTCGGCCGCTTACTCAGGCTCCTGATCCGTGTCATAGCCGGCGTTCCCCTGGGCTGTCGGATTGACGGTCCGCCAGTCGACGGTCGAAGAATGCGCCGTGCTCGCCCGCTGCAGCTCCTTGTGGATCCGCGGGTCGGTTGCCGCAGCCCAACCGCTGTTGTCAGCGGGCGGCTGAACGGCAATGTACGGGTCCGGCTGGCCGTAAAGGGCCTGGTCGTACGCGTCGGCGGCCGTTTGCGAGGCGGCCAGCGCCGTGCCGCTGAGGGACACCCCCAACGCCAAAACCACGGGAACCAGAATTTTCAGATTTCGAGACATTGTTCAGCTCCTTTGATCTCTATCCGATGTTCTCGGGATGCAGTGGATCTAAGGGGGGAGCCGACGGACAGGCGTGCGATTTCGCACACCCCGAAATCTCGAGCGGGGCCGACCGTAGGCGCCTAGCGCGGGCTCTCGGCGACCACGACGGCGGCGGCGGCCGCGCGCAGGCGCCGGTGATGCAGCGCCTCGCGGCGCGCGGCGTAGGTCGTGCTGGCGAAGATGACCACCGCGCCGATCCAGGCCCAGACATCCGGCACCTGGGCGAAGAAGACGTAGCCGATCGCCGAGACGATCGGCAGGCGCAGGAACAGCACCGGCGACACCAGGCTCGCCTCGGCCAGGATGAAGGCGCGCGACAGCGACCAGCTCGCGATGAAGGAGCAGAGCCCGAGCGCGATCAGCCACGGCCAGTCGGCGCGCGCGGGCGTCACCCAATGGAAAAGCGCCACGGCAAAGGCGATCGGCACCTGCAGCGCATAGCTGTAGAAGACGATCAGCGTCGTCGGCTCGGCGCGCGACAGGCGGCGCACCAGCGTGTCGCTGATCGCGAGGAAGGCCGCCGCGCCGAGCGCCACGATCATGCCGAAGCGGATCTCGGCGAAGCCCGGCCTGAGGATGACCAGCGCGCCGACGAAGCCCGCCGCCGTCGCCGCCAGGCGATGCACGCCCACGCGCTCGCTCAGGATGATCATCGCGAAGACGATGGTGAACAGCGGCAGGGTGAACTGCAGCGCCAGCGAGTCGGCGAGCGGGATCAGCGTCACCGAATAGAAGGACAGCGCTATACCGATATAGCCCATGAGATTGCGGACCAGATGGGTGCCGAGCTGGCGCGTCCGGAGCCCCGGAAGACCGTGGCGCAGGACGATCGGCAGGATGATCACGAAGCCGATGAACTGGCGCCAGAAGGTCTGCTCGAAGGCGTCGATGCGGAGCGAAATATAACGCACCAGCCCGACCGAGACGGCGAAGAAGAAGGCGGCCAGCACCATCCACAGAACGCCCTTGAGCGGCGCCTGCGCCTGGTATCCCTGCCCCGCCTCGGCCCCTGCGGCCATCCGTCCCGTCCCTCTCCCGTTTCGTCGAGCCTGCCCGGAAAGCGCGCGGCCCGCAAACGGCGCAGGCGCTCACCGGAAATGAGAAGCGGCCCCGAAGGACCGCCGTTGAAGAATAGGAAGGTCGATGGGGCCGTTAGGCGGCGACCCGCCGCCGCCAGCCGAACACGCCGAGGCCACCCAGAGCGGATAGGAACAGCCACGCGGCCGCCGGGAGCGGCACCGCGCTCGGGGTGTTGTAATAGATCGTTCCATTCCACGTGCGCGGATCGTACACGGCGCCGAAGAACGGCAGGCTCTGCGCCGTCCCGAAATCGAGCGTCAAATCCATGTTCGCGTAGGATGCAAGCGCGCCATCACTGCCCGTGTTCGTGTAGTAGTGGGTGACCCCGGCCGGCATGAGAAGCGCAAAACCATAGGTTGTCCCGGCGCTTAGATCGATATGGTTGTTCAAGAAGACGGGGCTCATGGCGTCGACGCCCAGTCCCGTCACCGTCCCGAAGGCGGTGAAGTTCCATAACCCGGCATCGGATTCGCTGCCGAATGCGCTTCCCAATCGGGTATAGATCTGGAAACCGGCGAATGTGCCGATTGCATCCTCATTGGTGTCGAAACGGGTGATCGAGATGTCTTTCGGACCGACCGTCAGATTGAAAAAAACGGCCCCGCCAGGCGCCCCATTATTATCGCTGTTGAAAAGGGTTGAGATGTAGGCGGCCTCGGCGCGCGCTGTCAGCGCAGGCGCCACAAGGGCCAATGCGATCAAGATCCCAAACATCGACCGGATTGGGCGCGTCAAGAGGCCCGATCCATCGCGGAACCCGCCGGCCGCGCGCCGCTTAAGAATACTCAGCATTTCGCCATGCCCATCCTGCCAGCCGAATACAAAGAGCGTCGGACACATATCAAGCTATTGCAGCAAAGTGTCGCTTTTTGCACGTTTACCACCGAATTGAATGAATTCCACCTGAATTTGTATTTACGTCCGAACAACGGGGCCCGTTCGCTGTCCTTTTCCGATCCTGCCATCGGTCAGCAATCGTCTTTTTTCAGCCATGTCATTGTTCGAGTCGCGATCCTGAATGCCGGCGCCCGAAGCGCGCCCGGATTTTTACCGGGACCGGCCCTTATGCGACAATCGACGCCATCAGAACGCGACAGAACCACCGGCGCAGGAGGAACGCATGAGCGAGAACACCATCGAGGCGATCGAGGCCATCCCCACCGGCAAGGCGCTCGGCGCGGAAGTGCGGGGCCTGGATCTCACCAAGGAGACATCCGACGCGGCGATCGACCGGCTCAAGGCGATCTGGGCCGAGCACATGGTGCTCCTGCTGCGCCGCCAGTTCCTGTCGAAGGAGCAGCTCGTGGCCCTCGCCGACCGGCTGGGCGGCCGTATGGTGGCGGGCTCGCACAGCTTCTACGTCAAGGACGGCCACAAGCCCGGCCAATCGGCCCGCATCTCGGACACCGAGGGCCTGACCCTGATCTCCAACCTCGACAAGGACGGCAAGCCGCAGAAGTTCACCGAGGGCTCCGGCAGCCAGGAGCTGCTCTGGCATTCCGACAACTCCTATATGGAGACGCCGCCGATGGGCAGCCTGCTGAACGCGGTCAAGGTGCCGGTGAACGGCGGCGGCCATACGCGCTTCTGCAACCAGGTGCTCGCCTACGAGACCTTGCCCGACGACCTGAAGCAAGCCGTCGAGGGCAAGCACATCCTGCATGACCGCAGCCGCAACACCTCCGGCAAGGTGCGCGTGACCTTCTCCAAGGCGCAGTCGCGCGCGGAGGTGATCGGCCCGGTGCACCCGATCGTGCGCGTTCATCCGGTGACCAAGAAGCGCGCGCTCTATCTCGGACGGCGCTACGACGGCCCCTCCTCGTACATCGTCGAGCTGTCGGATGCCGAAAGCGAGGCGCTGCTCGACAAGCTCTGGGCGCATGCGACGCAGGAGAAATTCGTCTGGGAGCATGACGACTGGCAGGTCGGCGACCTGATCATGTGGGACAACCAGGCGGTCATGCACGCGCGCACCGAGGTCGACCACACGCAGGCCCGGCTGCTGCACCGCGTGCTGGTCAAGGGCGGCCCGGTGATCGCGCCCTGGGAGAAAGACGCCGCGGCGGATTGATCGGGCGGGATCTCAGTCGGGCGGGCCGGACAGCCCGCGCGCCTCGAGGAACGGATCGTCCGGATCGAAGAAGATCGCGTAGGTGAGGATCATGGCGACCGTCGCGCCGTCGCTCGCCATCGGCAGATGCACGCGCTCCAGCAGGTGATGCTCCTTCTCCGCCGGAATGCGCAGCCGGCCGCGCCGCCAATGCGGCGTGCCCGTCGTCACCACGTGGCAGAAATTCCGATGCTGCGCTTCCCGCTCAAAGTTCGGAAACGCCTCGTCGTACCACTGGCCGGTGATATCCCGGCCGATCGCCGCGACCAGCCCGGTCCCGTAAAGCCGGCAGCGGAAGCGCGGCGGCTCGCCATGGACCTCGATCAGCCCCATGTTGCTGAGCAGCTTCGGCACCGCGATGGGGTCGAAATGCTGCCGCCCCGGCAAGCCGGACGCCGGGTGGATCGACAACCAATAATCGATCATCGCCCGCACGCGTGGGTGGCAGTCCTGCGGGATATTCCCTTCTGGCGGCAGATCCATGACGGGGACTCGTCTGGCGATAGGCCCGACAGAATAAGCGTTGCAGCCGCCAGCTCCAAGATCATCTTTAGCGCGAGATAGGTCCCCGCGTCGATTTGGCGCAAAACGCGCCCAACCGTTAGGATCGGAGGCAGCGGGAAACGGAAGCGAAAGGGAGAGAAAGCATGGGCGCGTTCAAATTCGATCATATCCATCTACGGAGCCCCGATCCGGAGAAAACCGCGGAGTTCTACGAGAAGATGTTCGGCGCGACGATCAAACGCTCGACGCAGAACGGCAAGCCGCGCGTGGACATGGACCTGTGCGGCCAGATGATCTTCATCGCCAAGGTCGAGCCGAGCGACACGGTGGGGTCGGCGCCGAGCTCGCCCTACATGGGACTCGACCACGTGGGCCTGATCGTCACCGGCATCGATGCCATCGCGGACGAGCTGAAAGGTAAAGGCGCCGCCTTCACCATGGAGCCGACGACCATCCGCCCCGGCGTCCGCATCGCCTTCCTGCGCGGCCCGGAGAACGTCAGCATCGAGCTGGTCGACCGCAGCCAGGCCGGCTGACGCCTGAGACCGCATCATGCCGCTGCTGCGGAGGACGTCCGAGATATCGGTCCATTACCAGGTCGACGATTTCACCGACCCGTGGACCGACCGTCCCTATCTCCTGCTGCAGCACGGCAACGGACGGTCCGCCCGGTTCTGGTACCGCTGGGTCCCTTACCTGTCGCGCTTCTACAAGGTGCTGCGGCCGGACATGCGGGGGCTCGGCGGGTCCACCGGCCGGCTCGACCTCGCGCGCGACGTCACGCTCGACGCGCTGGTCGGGGATCTGGTGGCGCTGCTCGACCATCTGAGCGCGGAGAACGTACATTATTGCGGCGAGTCGATGGGCGGCATCCTCGGCCTCGCGCTCGCCGCGCGCCACCCGTCGCGCGTCCGGACGCTGACGCTGGTCGCCACGCCCGTCTTCATCGAAGACGCGATGAAGCAGCGCTATGCGATGGGGCACGGCTCGCGCACAGACGCGATGCAGGCGATGGGCATCCGCAACTGGGTCGAAGCGACGACCCGCGGCACGCGCATCCCCGCCGACACGGAGCCCGGCCTGTTCAACTGGTATGTCGACGAATTCGCCAAGGGCGACCCGGACGTGCAGGTCGCCATGTCGAAGCTCGTCAACGCCGCCAACGCGTCCGATTTCCTGCCGGCCGTGCAGGCGCCGGTGCTCGGGCTTTATCCGACTTCGGGCCAGATCACGAGTCCGGCGCAGGAAGCAATGCTGCGGAAGGGCCTCGGCCGGTTCGAGATGATCCACCTGCCGACGCCTTTCCACATGGTCCACCTCCTCTATCCCCGAACCTGCGCCGAGCACGTGCTCCGCTTCTGCGCGCAGCATGACGGTCGGCCGCTCGAAGACGCGTGACCGCGCCCGACAACGGACGTAAACCGCTGAGCTTTACAGCAGGAGACCGCTACTCGACGTTGGAGGAGAAGCGCGGTTGCGCGACCACAGGCGCCGGAACGCCGGCGGCGAGCGAGTCCGGCTCGGGGCGGGGCGGCGGCGGCGGTGGCGGCATGATGAGCCGCTTGTGCGTCCGCGCCACGGTCGCGGCGGCATGGGCGCGCGGTGTCGGCTTGGGCTCCGGCGCGATCACAGCCGCTTTCGGCAGCGGAGCCGGCGTTGCGCCGGTATCCGTCGATAACGCGGGGTGCGCCGGCGGTGGCGTGGTGACCGCGCCCGAAGTAAGAGCGCCTTGCGCGCCGGGTGTCTCGATCGACGCGTGCACGATCGGCGTCGCGCCAGTCATCGAGGGCTCCGCCAGCGCGCGAAGATAGGCGCCGGCGCCAATGCCACCGACAAGCAGCAGCACGGGCAGCGCCCCGACAAACAGGGCCTTGCCGCGCGGGATTTCTCTCAGCTTCGACAGCCAGGCCGTCGCCGTGGAAGATGGCGCCGCGCCGTCCGCCGGCAGGGTCTCGTCCAAATCCACATAGGGGTCGGGCTCGGCCTCGATGCCGCGCCGGGCGGACTCCCACACGCCGCGGGCCGCGGCGAAACGCTCTTCCGCCGAGCGGATGTTCCGATTGGCCGCCTCTTCCCGGGCAGCGTCCAGAAGCGCCTTGAGACGAACGGCATTCGCCTCTTTGGCGAGAATCTCGGCGGCAGCCGCACGCTTCGCGGCCGTCGCGCGCCGGCCGTCGAGATCGGCGGCCTGCGCCTGCTGCGGCGTCAAGCGCGACGCCCAGGAGCGCCAGCCGGACCCGTCGAACCCTGTTGCTGCCTTTCGTGTCATGCCGAGACCACGCAGTAGCGCCAAAATCGCGTCAAGCAGGCACGTCCCGCTTGCACAAGCCCTGTTCGCGGCAGCCGGGCAATTGCACTCCCCACCGGACTGCCCCGGAAATTAGAGCACCGTACCAGGAGGCCGTCATTCGGGTCTTTGGGCTAGCCCAAGAGTCGTAGGATTTCGACCCATCCCGCGGAAATCCCCCTCCGAAGCGCCTTCTTCCGCCTGTTGAATCTTTTGTATTGCTCCTTTAGTGGAAAATATCAGCCGCTATGCGAAGCGGTTTCCCGTGCGCGGACGCCCCGACGGGCATGCCGCGCGGCGCAGCCCAGGCGAGCGCGCGGATCGGAGCGCCGACAATCTGGCGTGGATTCGTCGGAATCGCGGCGACGCCGGTAAGATGAAAGCGCACGCCGAACCGCCGCGCCATCGAGGGACCGCCATGAAACCGCTGAACATTCTCTACATCATGTCCGACCAGCATCAGGGCAAGGCGTCCGGCTGCTATGGACACCCCTTCGTGCAGACCCCCAACATCGACGCGCTGGCCGCGCGGGGAACGCGCTTCACGACGGCCTATTCCAACTCGCCGATCTGCGTGCCGGCGCGCGCGGTGCTCGCCACCGGGCAATACGTCTTCAAGACCGGCAATTGGGACAATGCGCACCCCTATATCGGCCAGCCGAAGAGCTGGCATCACATGCTGCGGGAGAACGGATCGTCAGCGACCTCGATCGGCAAGCTGCACTTCCGCAACAAGGAGGACGACACCGGCTTCGCCGAGCAGATCATCCCGATGCATGTGGTGGGCGGCAAGGGCGATATCCGGAGCTGCATCAAGCGGCCGATGGTGGGCCCGATGAAATCGAGCCGCAGCATGACCGAGATCGGGCCGGGCGACAGCCCCTATCTGCGCTATGACCACGACATCGCCGAGCGCGCCTGCGCCTGGATCCGCGCCCGCGCGGCGGACAAGAAGGCGGACCCCTTCAATGCCTTCGTCTCCTTCGTCTGCCCGCACCCGCCCTATATCGCACCGCAGGAATTCTACGATCTCTATCCCACGGCGAGCATCCCGAAGCCGAAGCTGTCCGATCCCGACGCGGTCACGCACCCCTGGATCCAGAAGGCGGAGCGCTCACGGAACTACAACGATTTCGTCACCGACGAATCCCGGCGCGTCATCCTGGCCAGCTATTACGGCGCCATCACCTATCTCGACCGCAACATCGGCAAGGTGCTCGCCTGCCTCGACGAATGCGGCCTGCGCGACGACACGCTGGTGATCTACACCTCGGATCACGGCGACAACCTCGGGGCGCGGCGGCTGTTCGGCAAATCCAACATGTACGAGGAAGCGGCCTTCATCCCCATGATCGTGGCGGGCCCGGACGTGCCGGAGAACAAGGTCTCGACCACGCCGGTCACGCTGCTCGACATCGCGCCCACCATGCTGGACGGCGCCGGGCTCAAGGCGCTCGCCGGGCAAGCCGGCATGCCGGGGCGCTCGCTGATCGGGCTGGCCCAGGCGGAGTCCGATCCCGACCGCGTCGCCTTCTGCGAATATTACGCGGCGGCCGCCGACCGCGCGGCCTTCATGATCCGCAAGGGCCGTTACAAATACATCCACTATGTCGGCTACGAGCCGGAGCTGTTCGACCTGGAGGCCGATCCCGAAGAGCTGCACGACCTCTCGCGCAGCGCGGATCACCGCAAGATCATCACCGAGTACGAGGCGATCCTCCGCGGCATCGTCGATCCCGAGGCGGCGGACGACGCGGCCTACAAGAGCCAGACCGCGCTGGTCGAAGCAAACGGCGGACGCGAGGCGCTGATCGCGCGCGGCAAGTTCGAGCACACGCCGGCGCCGGGCGAGACCGTGAAGCTCACGACCTAGCGGCGCGGGCGACGGGCGCTCAGTCCCGGTTCTCGCGCAGCTGGTTGAACGGCTTGTCCGTGTCGGTGCGCGCCTCGCGCGGGAGACCCAGCACACGCTCGCCGATGATGTTGCGCAGGATCTCGTCCGTGCCCGCGGCGATACGGCCACTCGGCGAGTCCAGCAGCGCGTCCTGAAACAGCGCGCGCATCAGCGCGAGGTCGCGGTCCATGATCGCACCGCCCATGTCCATCAGGTCCATGCCGAAGCCCGCCATCTGCTGGCGGTTGAACGCGCCGACCAGCTTCGAGATCGAGTTCTCCGGCCCCGGCTGCCGGCCCTGCGACAGCGCGGTGATGGTGCGGTAGCGGATCAGCTCGAGCCCGCGCGACTGCACGTACCAGTGCGCCAGCTTCTCGCGCACCGCCGCGTTGGCGATCGCCGGCCCGTCCTCCAGCGCGAGGTCGCGCGCCAAGCCGAAAACATCCTCGAAGTTGGGCGCGGGCCGCACGCCGGAGACGAGGCGCTCGTTCATCAGCGTCGTGATCGCCACCTTCCAGCCGTCACCGACCGCGCCGAGGCGCTGCGAATCCGGAATGCGCACGTCGGTGAGGAAGACCTCGTTGAAGTTCGAGAAGCCCTGCATCTGCTTGATCGGCCGCACCTCGACGCCGGGCGACTTCATGTCGAGGAAGAAATAGGTCAGGCCCTTGTGCTTCGGCACGTTGGGATCGCTGCGAGTCACCAGGATGCCGTAGTCGGCGAACTGCGCGCCGGAGTTCCAGATCTTTTGGCCGTTGATCACCCACTCGTCGCCGTCCTTGACCGAGCGCGTGCGCAGCCCGGCGAGGTCCGACCCCGCGCCCGGCTCCGAGAAGAGCTGGCACCACAGGTGGTCACCGCTCAGCGTCGCGGGCACGAAATGCTTCTTCTGTTCCTCGGTCGCATAGGCGAGCAAGACGGGGACGCACATGCCGTGGCTGATGTTGAAGACCGCCGGCGGCGTCACGTAATGCGCCTCTTCCTGCAGGTAGACGATCTGCTGCAGCCGCGTCCCGCCACGCCCGCCGTATTCCTTCGGAATGGCGATGCCGGCGAAGCCGCCGTCGAACTTCTTGCGCTCCCAGGCACGGGCGAGCGTCATAAGCCCTTCCTCGCCGCGCCGGAGCTTGTAGGTGCGGCCGGGCTCCCGCCGCTCCGCGTTCTTGTCGAGCCAGGCGCGCGCTTCGGCGCGGAAGGCGGCTTCTTCGGGCGTATCGTTGAAATCCATGCGTCCCTCCCGCGATCAGGCGACGTTGCGCGTTTCGAGCTGGCCGATCAGCCGGTCCTTCCAGCGGCGCTCGCCGCCCAGCGCGAGCGACAGCAGCTTGGCCCGCCGGTAGAAGAGATGGCAGTCATGCTCCCAGGTGAAGCCCATGCCGCCATGCGCCTGGATCGTCTCGCGCGCGGCGTGGTTGAACGCCTCGCTCGCCGCGACCCGCGCCGCCGCCGCGGCGACCGGCAGGTCGGCGGCGTTCGTGCCGAGCGCCCAGGCGCCGTAATAGGCGTTGGCCCGCGCCAGCTCGACATCGACATAGATGTTGACCAGCTTGTGCTTGACCGCCTGGAACGAGCCGATCGCGCGGCCGAAGGCGAAGCGCTCCTTGGCGTAATCCACCGCCATGTCGAGGCAGGCCTGCGCGCCGCCGACCTGCTCGAAAGCGACCAGGATGGCGGCGCGGTCGAGCAGCGTCTCCGTCATCGCCCAGCCCTCGCCTTCCCGGCCGATCAGCTCGGCGGGCGCCTTGTCGAAGGTGATGCGGGCGTGCGAGCGCGTCGGATCGACCGTCTCCACGCGCTCGCGGCGCACGCCGCTGCCACTCAGCTTGACGAGATAGAGCGCGAGCCCGCCCTCGCCGCGCGCGAGCACGATGGCAATGTCGGCGACGTCACCATCGGCGACCGGGACCTTGCTGCCGCTCAGCTTGCCATCGGTCACGCTCGCCTTGATCGACGCCGGCGTCGGTACGCCGACCCCTTCGGCCAACGCGAAGCACCCGATCACGTCGCCCAGCGCGAACTGCGGCAGCCAGGAGCGTTTCTGTGCGTCGCTGCCCGCCTGCAGCAGCGCCTCGGCCGCGAGATAGATCGAGGACGACATCGGCGTCGGCGCGAGCGCGCGGCCCAGCTCCTCGGCGATCACGCAGAGATCCTCATGCGACAGCCCCGCGCCGCCGTAGTCCTCGGGGATCGCCGTCCCGGTCCAGCCGAGCTCGATCATGCCTTTCCAGAGATCCTGGTCGTAGGACACGGCGTCGTTCTCGAGGACCGCGCGGACCTTCTTGCGCGAGGAATAGTCGTCGAGGAACCGCCGCGCCTGGTCGCGCAGCAGCTTCTGGTCGTCGGAAAAGTCGAAATTCATCTCCCTGCGTCCTCGTTCTTGTCCCGGCTATCCCGGGTTGTTTTTCGTGCCGTCCCCAGGAGCCCACTATCGAGCGTGCGTTACGGGGCTGTCAAACGAAGCCGGCTTCGTAGGGGACGATGGGCCGAGCCGTGGATGCCACGCATAAAGCGTGGCATGACGACGAAGTAAATAAATCCGCCCCAATACGTCATGCCACGGCTTGTCCGTGGCATCCATGTGCTGGCGCGGCACACTCCCTCAAATCTGCGAGTATCCGGAGCCCGTCACGTCCACGCCGCGGCCGACGGCTTTGTCGATCCAGCCGAACTCCTTCAGGATCTGCTGGCTGTAGGTGACGCGGCCGTTGACCTTTTCCGGCGGCTCGGAGGCGAGCAGCAGCGCCGCGCGGGCCATCATCGAGGGCGGCTCGCCGCGCGGGTCGTCGAGGCCCTCCATCAGCTTGTGATAGACGGTGCCCGGCGTCGGCACGGTGCGCGACGGCGCCAATGCCGTCACAGCGACGTTGCCGTATTGCGCCATCTCCTGCGCCAGCCCCTGGGTGAAACGCTCGAGCGCCGCCTTGCTGGCGCCATACATAGTGCCGCCGCGCACGGTCTTGTCGGCATAGGGCCCGCGGCCCGGCCCGATCGCCGAGCCCGAGCTGATGTTGAGGATCGCGCCGCCGCGCCCGCCGGTCATGTCGGTCAGCACCGCCTGCGACAGGATGAAGGGCGCGTGCACGTTGATCTCGAAGCACTTGATCCAGCGATTGATACGGTATTGCTCGATCGGCACGTAGTAGTTCAGCGCGGCGTTGTTGACCAGGATGTCGATCGGCCCGAGCAGCGCGCGCGCCTGCTCGACCAGCGCGAGGCAGTTCTCCGGCTTGGAGATGTCGGCGGCGACCGCATGCGCCTCGCCGCCTTTTTGCTTGATCCCCTCCACCGTGCGGCTGAGCGAGCCTTCGAGCATGTGGTCGCCCTCGTGCACGGTGCGCGCCACGCAAACGACGCGCGCGCCCTCCGCGGCGAACAGCTCGGCGATCGCCTGGCCGATGCCGCGGCTCGCGCCGGTGACGATCGCGGTCTTGCCGCTCAACTTGCCCATGCGATGGCTCCGTGCTTTTTCCCGTTGTTCCGCATTTCAGCATCTTTCCGCCGGGCACGGCAATTCACGGCTTCCCGCGCGCCGCGAATCCCGCTATCGGAAGGGGCCGGCGCATCTATCCGCCCCCGCAACCCGAAGCCGCGACGCAAACGACACCGTGGATTATCTCCCGCAACCCGTCTCGCTCTCGATGATCCTGCACGTGCTGATCTCGGCGGGGATCGGCCTGCGCGTCCTCATGCGGCGGCCGGCGACGGGCGTCGCGCTCGCCTGGATCCTGTTCGTCGTCACCCTGCCCTTCGGCGGCGCGGCGGTCTACCTGATCATCGGCGAAAGGCGGCTCGACCCGTGGCGGGCGAAGCGGCTGCTGATGCAGCATGACGACTTCCGGGATCTTTGCGATGCGATGATCGCCGACGGGCTGACCGCGGTTGACTGGTCGCGCCATACGACCGCCGTCCGCGGCATGGACCGGCTCGGCCGGCACGCCTCCGGAAGCCCGACCGTGCACGGCAGCACGATCGAGCTTTTGTCCGATACCCAGGCGATCTTCCGGCGCCTGGCGCAAGACATCGAGGCGGCGGAAACCAGCCTGCTGATGGAATTCTACATATGGGACGAAGGCGGCGCGGCCGGCGACATCCTGGAAGCGGTGATCCGCGCGGCCGGCCGGGGCGTCGCCTGCCGGCTGCTGATCGACGCGCTCGGCGCCCGGCCCTGGTGGCGCGGCGCACAGCCGAAGCGCCTGCGCGACGCCGGGGTCGAGCTTCGCATGGCGCTGCCGGTCGGGCTGTTCCGAACGATCGTCGGCCGCACCGACCTGCGCCTGCACCGCAAGATCGCCGTGATCGACGGCCGCGTGGCCTGGACCGGCAGCATGAACCTCGTCGATCCGCGCTTCTTCAAGCGCGACGCCGGCGTCGGGCAATGGGTCGACGCCATGACCCGGATCGAGGGCGCGGCCGTCGCGCCGCTCACCGCCATCGTCACGGGCGACTGGATGGTCGAGGCGGGAGAGAAACTGCCCGAGCTGATGGCGAATGTCGGCCTCAACCACGTCACGCAGAAAGGCGACGCGGACGTGCAGGTCATCCCGTCAGGCCCGGGCGCGGCGGGCAACGCGCTGCTCCAGATGCTGCTCGCGATCATCAACGCGGCGGAACGGGAGCTCGTCATCACGACGCCCTATCTCATCCCCGACGACTCGCTGCTCTGGGCGCTGCGCGGCGCGGCGGGGCGGGGCGTCAAGGTGCGCCTCATTCTGCCGGAGAAGGTCGATTCGATCCTGACGCGCTACGCCAGCCGCTCCTACTATGAGGACCTGCTCGGCGCCGGCATCGACATCCACTTCTATCGCGGCGGCCTGCTGCACACGAAGTCACTCATGGTCGACGAGCGACTGGCGATGTTCGGCACGGTCAATTTCGACATGCGCAGCCTGTGGCTCAACTACGAGGTCGCGCTGTTCATCTACGACCCCGGCTTCGCCGCGTCGCTGCACGCGCTGCAGAGGCACTACCTGGCGCAGTCCGAAAGGCTCGAGCCCAAGGCCTGGGCGGCGCGGTCCCTTTCGACCCGCTTTATCGAGGACGCGCTCCGGCTCGCCGCGCCGCTGCTCTAGGCGCGACGCCGGAACCCGTATTCGCTAATCCGGCAGCGCGCTGATCCGGTAAAGCGCCTCCAGCTCCGCGGGCATATGGGCGTTTGCGCCGAAGGCCGCGGCGAACACCGTCTCGATATCGCCGGAGCGATAGATGTGGCTGAGCGCGCGATCGACCGCGAGGCGGAAATCGCTGTCCCCCTTCAATAGGGCGAGCGCATAGGGCTCGTAGGTGAAGGTCTCCTTCGACAGGTAGAGCTTGTCCGCCGCCCCGCTTTCCCGCATGAGATAAAACAGGATCGCGCGGTCGCCGAAATAGGCCGATATGTCGTTGTTCAGCAGCTTGGTGACGCCGTCCTTGTGGTCTTTGACCGCGACGGTCTCCACCGTCATCTTCAGGTCCTTCACCGTATTGCGCAGCTCCGATTCGGTCGTCGTGCCGGCGCGGACGCCGACTTTCCGGCCTTCCATCTCGGCGAAGGTTTTCGGCCCGTCGGCGCGCAGCAGCACGCTCGCGCCGTCGACGAAGGTCGCGATCGAGAAATCGACGAGCTTGCGCCGCGACAAGGTCGCCGTCGTCGCGCCGCACAACAGGTCGGTCTTGCCGTCCTGAACCGCTTTGAACCGGTTCTCCGCCGTCACCGGGACGTATTTCAGCGACAGCTTGTCGAGCTTGAGCTGCGCCTTGATCTTGGCCGCAACGGCGCGGCAGAGCGCGACCGTGTATCCGGCGGGCTCTCCCACCGAATTGCGATAGGCAAAAGGCGGCGCGTCGGTCCGGTAGCCGAGCGTGAGCTCGCCAGAGCTGCGGATACGGTCCAGCGTGCCGGCGCCGGCGGCCGACGCCGCGAAGATCGACGAAACGACGATGATGATGGCGGTGCGAAACATGATCGGCTCTCCCCTGCGTCCGTCCGGTTGTCTCCGACGATGCAGGCTCGGCCGGACACGGGCAAGTTTCTTTTCCATGTCCGCCAATCCTGCCCGCCGGAAACTTTAACTGGACGATCCGATCACAGGTGGTATCAAGAAAAGTGATCCTCTCCTTACCTTTTGGGTCGAGGCGTAAGACAGCGCGTTCATGACGTGACGACGGGCGCGGCGCCCGGGAACGGATGGAGACATGGCTGAAGCCTATGCGAAGCGCTGGCAGGCCCTTCTCGGGATCAGCATCCTGTCCTTCGTCGTCTTCATCGACTTCACCATCGTCAACACGATCCTGCCCGGCATCCAGCGGGACCTGCACGCCACCGTGGACCAGCTGCAGTGGGTGATGAACGCCTTCTTCCTGATGCTGACCGTCTTCATGGTGACGATGGGGCGCCTTGGCGATCTCTACGGCCGGCGACGGATCCTCTATATCGGCGTGATCGCGTTCGGCGTGGCGTCGCTGCTGGCGGGCCTGTCCGGCAGTCCGGAATTCCTGATCGCCTGCCGCTTCGTGCAAGGTATCGCCGGCGCGATCATGCTGACCTGCTCGGTCGGGCTGGTGACCCATCATTTCCCCGAGAACGAGCAAGGCCGCGCGCTGGCCGTGTTCATGAGCGTCACCGGCTTCGGCATGGCGGTCGGGCCCGTTATCGGCGGCTCGCTCATGTCGGCGCTGTCCTGGCGCTGGGCGTTCTATGTCAACGTGCCGGTCGTCGTCGTGGGCTTCCTCGTCGCCTGGCCCTCCGTGATGGAGACGCCGCGCCAGACGAACGAAAAGGTCGACTGGGTCGGCCTCGCCTTCCTGACGCCCGGCATGGCCGCGCTCGTGACCGCCATCATGAAAGGCAACAACTGGGGCTGGGACGCGCCGGCCACGCTGATAACCGCCGCGGCCGCGATCCTTCTCTTGGCCGTCTTCGCCGCGGTCGAGCGCCGCGTCGCGTTCCCGATCATCAACTTCGCGCTCTTCCGCAACCGGAGCTTTCTCGCCTGCTCGGTGGTCGCGCTGACGCTCGGCGGGTTCATCGCGATCGGCAGCTTCATGGCGCCGCTCTACCTGCAGTCCGTTCGCAACGAAGTGCCCTATATCGCGGGGCTGATGCTGCTGCCGATCTCGGGGCTGGTCGTCATCGTGCCGCCGCTGATCGGCAAGCTGGTCGACCGCAAAGGCCCGCTGCCGTTTCTCCCGCCCGGACAGGTTTTCCTCGTGCTCGCCGCGCTGGTGCAGATCTTTTTCCAGCCGCTGAGCCCGCCCTGGATCGTCCTGGCCGGCCTGGGCCTGTTCGGCCTCGGCTGGGGGCTGCAGCAGGCGACGTCGGCCTTGGCGGCGACCTCCGCCTTTCCGCCCGCCCAGTCGAGCCTGATCATCGGCGCGCTTTATTCCATCTGGAATTTCGGATCGAGCGTCGGCCTCGCGATCGGCGGTCTGATCTTCGAGGAGCTCGACCGGCGCTCCCTCGCCGGCGCGCTGGCGCGCGAGAACATCACCCTCGCGGGCAAGGACCAGGAGCTGGTGCGCACCCTGCTGTCCGACCCGAGCCAGGCGCATCACGTGCTTGGCACGCTCGCGCCGGGCCTCGAGGAAAAGATCCTGCCGATCTTCAAAAGCGCCTTCATGGCGGGATACAGCGGCGCGATGTGGTACCTGCTCGTCACCTGCGCGATCGGCGCCGTGCTGGTGCCGATGATCGCCCGCACGGCCAAGCAGCCGACGGTCGCGTGATCAAATCATCCGTCTTGCGGCGTCATAATCCCCGCTCACATTCACAGAATGGATCTGCGCATAAATTCTGAAAAATACGGAGTGCGTGAAAATAAATTTTTGAATCGGGGAAAATAAAAAATAATAAAACATTCCATACCACTATTTTTAAAAACACACTGTTATATATAAATATGATTTCTTATTTCATTGTAAAATATTGCTGTGATCCCAATATGATATAAAGGGAAAAATTATTTTCCCCAAAGCGGGAGAGAATACATATGGTTCGACTTACATGGCTGAAGCCTGCCTCTTACGGGGCCTTCGCTGGCGCCATTGCGGTTGCATATATCGGCTTCTCATGGGCCGGATGGGTGACCGCCAGCACCGCCCAGCAAAATGTCGAAGAAGCAAGCCGGTCGGCGACCGTCGCGGCCTTGGCGCCAATCTGCGCAGACAAGTTCGAGCGGGCGGCCAAAATCGACAACGGCTTGGTCAGCAAACTCGGCGCGGTCGACTCCTGGGAGCGGAACAGCCATCTGATGAAAGCCGGGTGGGCCACTTTCCCCGGCGGCGGCGAGCCGGATAGTTACGTGGCGAAAGCATGCGCCAACCTTCTCAGCACGGCCTATCACCTCAAATAGGCCAACCGTCGACGCACCGCGCCCGAGGTCAGCGCTCCGTGAGCGTCAGCAGGATGTCGGCGTACCAGGCGCAGTTCAGTCCAAGCGCTTCGTCGATCTGCAGGTCGCGCGTGCCGACATCGAGCCGTGCCGAGTGGACGCCAAGCAACAGCCACGGCAGATCCCCTAGCTTCGGATTCTGCTTGGAGTCACGCATCACGACGGGCGCGCCACTCGTGCCCCGGTGCGTACGCCCATCGGTGAGGAAATAGCCCTTCCCCTGGAAACGCAGGCCGAAGGAAGATGCGACCACCGCGTGGCGCACGACGGGCATGTGGTGCAGGGTATCGTGAAAGCCAAGCGGAAACCCCACCACTAGCAGCGAAGCGCCGACCTCGACCTGGTCCAGCGCGTCGTGCAGGTGGTCGGGCGTGAAGGCGCGATAGACCGCGCTTTCGGGCAACGCAGCCCGTTCGATTTCAATAGCGGCCACGTCGATCGCGCCGGCGCTGTCGAGGCCTTGGCGCCATAGGCTCGTCCTCTTGCGGTAGAGCGGGATCGAGAAACCAATGGACTGGACCATGTTGTCCGGGTCGGTATGTAGCTCTATTTCGATGCGGTCCGGGAAATGCCGGCTCGGCTCGTCGATCAATACGTGCCGGCCCGTCACGAGAAACAATCGTTTATCGCGTTCGAAAAAGAAGCCGCTGGCATTTGTCAGCGGTCGCGGCCCCTCAAAAGTCAGGACGCGCGTTGCGGTGAGAAGAAGCGATTCGATCATCGGCAAGCGCGGCTCCGATGCGGGCTCGCAGGCTTCAGCTTACACGCGCAATACGTCGGCTCATTCATCGCGATGCACCGCCAAGACAACATAGCCGCCGGACCGCTCATCCAACTCGAGATTCAGGAAGCCGCGGTCTTCCGCCTCCTCCAGCAGGTCGCTGAACGACCGGAAGCCGTAGAAGCTCTCGTTGAAACCGGGATGGCGGCGCTTCAGCGTCTGCTTGATCATCGAGCCCCATACGCGGTCCCCGCGATCAGCCAGAAGCGCCTCCGCGGTTTCCGCGACGAGATCGATGGCTTCGTCGCGCCGGCCCCCCTCTTTGGCGGCCAGCTCCGGGCTCGACGTCTTCTTGGCGGGCGTCGCCGACTTGGCCGACGTCTTTTCCGTCCCGGCCGCCTTCTTCGCCGGGCGGGCGCGCTGTGACTGGGTCAAGGCATCGGCGCGGACGAGATCGTCGTAAAAGATGAACTCGTCGCAGCTGTTCATCAGCAGATCCGAGGTGCTTTTTTTCACGCCGACGCCGATCACCGTCTTCGCGTTCTCGCGCAGCTTGCTGACGAGCGGCGAGAAGTCCGAATCGCCGCTGATGATCACGAAGGTGTCGATGTGCTCCTTCGT
>CAZPFL010000030.1:0-31764 GCA_964585785.1 uncultured Rhodospirillaceae bacterium | reverse complement strand
CCGATGCCGAAGTCGGCGATGTGCATCGAGCCGCCCTTGCCCTTGCAGTAGCCCGCTTCGCGGCCATAGAGCTCCGCCATCATGCGGTTGAGGTCGGCGCCCTTGGCGATGCAGTGGCCGTGGCCGCGATGGGTGCTGATGATCCGGTCGTCGCGCTCCAGCGCCGCGCAGACGCCGACGGCGATGGCTTCCTCGCCGATATAGCTGTGCACCACGCCGTAAATCGCGCCGGAGCGGAAATCGGCGGAGGCGCGCTCCTCGAAACGGCGGATAAGCTGCATCTGGCGCAGCATCTCGCGTTGCTGCTCGGGCGATGGATGCATGGCGGCGCTCCCTCGATAGCCTTTCGACGACCTAGTGTGACAATGGTGGGCCAATGTTGCAACTCGACGTGGCAGCCGGTTCTCGCGACAATAGCGCCAGAAGAAGCGCGCACAGCTTTGCGCCAAGGGAGGTAGGATCCATGACGACTGCAGCCGGCCCGCTTTCGCTGATTCCCGACGGCTTCCTCAAGTTCGGGATCTTCCTCGCACCCTTTCACCAGGTCGAGGAGAACCCGACCCAGGCGCTCGAACGCGATATGCAGCTGCTCGAGCATCTCGACGTGCTGGGCTACGACGAGGCCTGGATCGGCGAGCATCATTCCGGCGGCTTCGAGATCATCGCCTGCCCGGAGCTCTTCATCGCCAACGCGGCGGCGCGCACGCGCCATATCCGGCTCGGCACCGGCGTCGTCTCGCTGCCCTATCATCATCCCTTCACGCTGGCCGGGCGGATAACGCTGGTCGACCAATTGATGCGCGGCCGCTTCCTGTTCGGCGTCGGGCCGGGGGCGCTGGTCGGCGACGCTTATCGCATGGGCATCGATCCGGCGCAGCAGCGGCGGATGATGAACGAATCGCTGGACGCGCTGGTCCCGCTGCTCGACGGCGAGACGGTGACGATGAAGACCGACTGGTTCGAGTTGCGCGAGGCGCGGCTGCAGATCCCGCCCTTCCAGCGGCCGCGGACGGAGATGGCGGTCGCCTGCGCGCGCTCGCCGTCGGGCGCGCTCGCCGCGGGCCGGCACGGCATCGGCATGCTGTCGATCGGCGGCACCAGCGACGAGGCGCTGAAGGCGCATGCCCGCAACTGGATGATGTGCGAGGACGCGGCGGCCCAGAACGGCAAGACCGTACATCGCCGCAAGTGGCGGCTCGTCACCCTGATGCACATCGCCGAGACGCGCGAGCAGGCGCGGCGCAACGTCGAATTCGGGCTCGAGGCCTGGGCGAAATATTTCCGCGAGGTGGCGACCTTCCCGATCGTCCCGCCGGGCATCTCGAACGCCTACGAATACCTGCTCGAGAACAAGATGGCGGTGATCGGCACGCCGGACGACGCGATCGCCTATATCGAGACGCTGCTGGACGGCGCCGGCGGCTTCGGCGCGCTGATGCAGCTCGCGCATAACTGGGCCGACTGGGAACAGACCAAGCGGCATTACGAGCTGATGTCGCGCTACGTCTTCCCGCATTTCCAGGGCAGCAACCGGCTGCGCCGGATCAGCTACGACCACAGCCATGAGAACCACGACCTGTTCGTCGGCCAGGGCGCTGCCGCCGTGCAGCACGAGATCGACAATTATCAGGCGCGGAAAAAGGGGACATAGGGGACGTGAGGCATTTGGCTGCCGCGTCCCACATGTTCGGACACGGAAATGACGGATGCCACGGACAAGCCGTGGCATGACGATTAAATATTTATCTTTGAAAATAAACCGTCACTCCCCGGCTTGTCCGGGGAGTCGATAGGCGCCGATAGGGCCTACCGCGCCGCCCTGTTAAACAAGAGCGCGCTTCGCGAAATGACACGCCGTGCTTCTGCCGTATATTTGTCCGCATGACTGACTCCCACACGCCGACCTCCGACCTCCCGCCGCCGCCGCGGTGGCTCGTCTGGCTGACCGCGGTGAGCGTGTCGCTCGCGGTGCTGTCCCTGCTCGCGCTGCTGTGGGGGCGGTGGGGGCTGGTCGCCTCGATGACGTCCGAGCTGATGAAATACTGCTTCTAGCCGAAGGTGGCTGGCCGGCGGCCGGCGCGCTCACTGCACCCAGTGGTCGAGCCCGGCGGCGATGTCCTCGGCCGAATTGGCCGCGGTGAATTGCGTCAGATAGTGCGCGTCCGGGCCCATCAGGTAGATCTGCGAGCTGTGGTCGATCAGGTATTCGTTGCGCTCGCGGGCGCGCTCGTCCGCATAGACCTTGGCGAAATAGGCCTTGAAGGCCTTGGCGGCCTTGCGTAGCTGCGCCGGGGTTCCGGTCAGCGCCACGAGCCGGGCGTGGAAGTAATCGGTGTAATCCTTCAAGGCCGCCTGGGTGTCGCGCTCGGGGTCTACGGAGATGAAGACGGGCACGACCTTCGCGCCGCGCGCGGGGCTCTTCGCCTCGAACTGCTCGAGCGCGGTCGTCATCTTGGTGAGCTCGGTCGGGCAGATGTCCGGGCAGAAGGTGTAGCCGAAATAGACCAGCATGTAGCTGCCCGCATAGGTCGCTTCGGTGACCGCCTGGCCTTCGTCGTCGGTCAGGCTGAAGCGCCCGACGATCGGCGCCTCGACCGCTTGCGGCTCGGCGATCAGGACGTAGGCCACGCCAGCGCTGAAGGCGAGGCAGGCCGCCGACAGCAGCCCGAGCAGCGCGTTACGGAGCCGTGGATTGGTGAAGCGGACAGGAAGCATCGCCATGGGGTCTCACGCCGCGACCGCCCGGTCCCGGTGGGACGCCGTGCCGTCGGCGGGTATCGCGGCGCTTCAAACTACAGGCTTTTCAGCCTTTCGTGAAATGGATTGGGATCGCCGCCGCAGAGTCGCGTGAGCTCGGCCGCGGCAGGCAGCAGCAGGCGCACGAAGCGCTCCGCCTTGCCGCCGGTGAACTTGCCGGTCGGCCCGGTGAGCGAGATCGCGCCGACCAGCTCGCCGCCCGCGCGCAGCACGGGCGCGGCGACCGAGGATATCTCCGGCTCGCGCTCGCCGATGTTGAGGATGAAGTAGTCCCTGCGGATCGAGTCGTACGCCTTGCCGCCTTCCTTCGAAAACGCCAGCAGGACCTTGCCCGTCCCGCCGGGGAGGAGCGGGTGCCGCTCGCCCTCCTTCAGGTGCAGGCGTAGCGCCGAATTGGATTCGATCCGGTGCAGGCAGATACGCATGTCGCCGTCGCGCACGAAGAAGGCCGCGGTCTCGCCGCTCTGTCGGACGAGGTCGCGCAAAACCGGCAGCAGATGGTTCGACAGGTGGAAGGAGGACTGGTAGAGGCTGCCGTAGCGCAGCAGGGCGGGCCCTAGGGCGTAGGCGCCGTGCGCGAGGCGCGTCATGCAGCCCGTCTTCTCCAGCGACGCGATGAGCCGGATGATCGTCGCCTTGTTGAGGCCGGTGCGCGCCGCCAGCGTCTGCAGGCTGAGTGATTCCTCGCCCGCATGAAAGCTCTCGATGATCGAGAAGGCCCTGTCGACGGCCGTCACACCCCTGCGTTCGATCGGACTAGGTCTCATTCCGGCGCCGCACCCTCACGCCGCCCCACGGGCCGCAACTTGACCCTGACGGAAGGGCGGCGTATAATTTCACATTATAAAACGAGTTTCACGATACGAAATTTCTTGCTGCCCGTCAACACCCTTACCCGGTGAGGACATGATGTCCGCCAGAGCCTTCGATTTCATCGATATTCCCGAGCGGTCGGCCAAGCCGCGCCGGGTGGGTCTCACCCTGGCGCGCGACCTCGGTGTCGGCTACGGCGAAGCGGAAAGCTACATGGCGGCGGTTGGCGACTTCATCGACTACATCAAGATTCGCCACCTGTTCGTCCTTTTGATGGGAACGGGCCCGGACGACCTGGTTCGTCGCAAGGTCGCGCTGTACAAGCGCCACAAGATCGACGTGAACCCCGGCGGCATTGTCTTCGAGATGGCGGTGCTGAGCAATGCGGCGGACCGCGCGTTCGATCGCGTTGCCGAGCTCGGGTTCACGGCGGTCGAATGTTCGGAAAACATCATTCCGCTCACGATCGAGGAGAAGCTCGCCCATATCCGCCGCGCAAAATCCGCTGGCCTCAAGGTCATGTTCGAAGTTGGCGAGAAATACCCGACCGGGCTCTTCGATGTGGCGCAGGCCTCGGACGAGATGAACCGCCTCGTGGACGGGGGATGCGACCTTCTGATCCTCGAGCGCTCGCTGATCGAGATGTGCCTCGGGAAGGCCGGCGAGAATCCCGAGAGCGAGCGGCTGATCGAGCTGGTCGAGCGCGTCGGGCTCGATCGCATCGTCTTCGAAGCGGAAGCCTCGCCCCATCAGGTGTGGCTTTTCAACAAGTACGGGCCGGACGTGAATCTCGGCCCCAATCTCGACCTGCAGATCATCGCGAAGCTCGAGCCGACCCGGCGGACGCTGAGCCGGGAAGGGGGTTACGGTTACCTCATCGACAAAATGAAGCAGCGTCGGAGCGCTTGACCGCGGCGACCGGCCGCGTCCGATGACCGATGCCGCGCACACGCAGCGCCGTATGGCGCCGGTGACGTCGCACACAACGGACCCATGACCCAATCAACGACGAAAAGGAAGCCTTGATGGAACACGCCCAGCCCGCTACGCCGAAGCCGGCCCCGTCGCCCGCCGGCCACACCACGAACAGTCTCGCCAAGCTGCAGATCATCCCCACCGGCGCCGCGGTCGGCGCCGAGGTCCGCGGCATCGATCTCTCCCAGCCGATTCCCGATGACGTCGCGCAGGCCTTGCGCGATGCATGGTCGAACTATCTCGTGCTGCTGTTCCGCGACCAGGAGATGACGCCCGAGCAATACCTCAAGGCGGCGAGCGTCTTCGGCAGGCCGCAGGTCGGCGCGGCGCGGGCGTATTTCGAGAAGGCGGGCACGCTCGACACGCTCCACACCCTGCCGGTGCCGGAGATCTCGGTCCTCTCCAACCTCGACCGCGCCGGCAACCCGGTGATGGAGAATGCCGGCCTCGGCAGCCTCGAAGTCGTCTGGCATTCCGACAACTCCTATATCGACGAGCCGCCGGCGGGCAGCACGCTCTATGCGCGTGAGATTCCGGACGATGGCACGGGCAAGACCTCGTTCAACAACCAGTACATGGCGTATGACGAGCTGCCGGCGGACCTGAAGAAGGCAATCGAGGGCAAGCGCTCGAAGCAGGATGCGAGCCGGAACTCGGCGGGCACGCTGCGCCCCGGCGTGAAGAAGCCGGAGAAGCCGGAAGACGTCCCTGGGCCGATGCATCCGCTGGTCCGCGTCCATCCTGTCACGAAGCGGAAGGCGCTTTATCTCGGCCGGCGGCGCGTCTGGCCCTCGCAGTTCATCGAGGGCATGGCGCACGAAGAGAGCGAGGCCGTGCTGGACAAGCTCTGGGCGCATGCGACCCAGAAAAAGTACGAATGGACGCATACCTGGCGCGTCGGCGACATGCTGGTGTGGGACAATCGCTGCGCCCAGCACTACCGCGAGCCGGTCAACTCCATGCAGCGCCGCGTCATGTGGCGCAGCCAGTTCCAGGGCGAGAAGGTCATCCCGGCGTAGCCGGCACGCGCCCTCTCAACGGACGCGGAACAAAAAACAACGGCCCCGCCCGGTGCAAATCCGGGCGGGGCCGACGCGTAATAGGACTACGTTTGCTTCCGGGAAGGGCCGCCGATGGCCTCAGCCGATCTTGACGGCCGTGGGACCGGTGAACTTGTAGGGCGGGACGACCAGGTTCTTCGGCGCCGGTCCGTGCCGGATACGCCCGGAGGTGTCGTAGATCGAGCCGTGGCAGGGGCAGAACCAGCCGCCATACGGACCGCGGTCCGAGTTCGGGCTTTGGCCCAGCGGCACGCAGCCGAGATGGGTGCAGATGCCGATGAGGATCAGCCATTCGGGCTTCTGAACGCGGGCCGAGTCGGGCTGCGGGTCACGCAGGTCGGCGACATTGACCGAATTGGCCTCGGTGATCTCCTTCGGCGTGCGGTGGTCGATGAAGACGGGGTTACCGCGCCACTTGACCGTCACCCGCTGGCCGACCGTGATCGGGGCCAGGTCCACGTCGATCGACGACAGCGCCGTGACGTCCGCGGAGGGATTGAGGCTGTCGATCAGCGGCCAGGCGGTGATCGCGGCGCCCACGCCGCCGACGGCGGCCGCGGCGAGATAGAGGAACTCGCGCCGTCCTTCGTCTGGTGTGTCCGGATGGTCGTCTTTGACGGTACTGCTCATAGTGGTTCGGCCCTTGTCATTGTTACTAGAGATGTACGCCGAAGCCCGGACTCCGCCAAGCGGTACCAGCGCGGCCACATGTCGCAGCCGCCCAGGCTCAGGATCGGAATCGCAGCCTTGCGCAGCCTTTTTCCGCGAATTCTTCGTGAATTTCAAGTCGGGGAAACTCGGTCCGCCAGCGCTCGACGGTCCGGCGCTCGCTCTCCCGCTGGTAGTCGTCGAGAAAGACCACCGCGTCGTCGGCGAGGCGCGGGAACAGCTTCGGTCCGGCGGGATAGCGGGCCAGCGGGTTCGCCTGGATGACTGCGGGGCCGTCGATCACGAGGCACTGGATACCGCTGATGGGGAAATTGCCGATCCGATACCAGTGATGCGAAGTCCCCGCGATTTCAACGGGCTCGAGCGGACAGTGAAGAATCTGCGCGAATCCCGTAAGGCCGCGCTCACGCAGCCTTTCCTGCGCGAGCTGGGCCTGGCCCTGGTCGTTCTCGATGCTGAAGAGCTTGCCATAGCCGTTCCGCTCGAGGCATCGGGCGATCACCAGCGTGGTAACCCCGGCGCCGCATTCGGCGACGATATCGGGCTTGGTGGCGAGCAGGTGCCCGGCGACGAGGAGCAGGAAATCCGGCGACGCCGCGATGCCGCGAGTCGGCGGCAGCCAGCCGGGCTCGATCGCGAGCGCGTAGCGCAGGTTGTCGAGATATTCCTGCTGCTGAGTCGCCTGGGTGAGCCACGCCGGGATCTGCTGCTTGAGCGCCCGCAGCTCGTCACGCAACGCGTCGACGCTCTGCTGCAGTTTTTCGAGGCGGTCGTCGCGGTCGGGCATCGGGCCGGTGCGTGCAGTCAGCGGAGGGGCGAGTTTACGCTACCCGGGCGCCGGCCGGAATGGCTTACAGGATCTTGCCGCGGTTCATGATCCCCTTGGGGTCGAGCGTGCGCTTGATCGCGCGCATCATGTCGATCTCGAGTGGCGCCTTGTAGCGGTGCAGCTCGCCGCGCTTGAGCACCCCGACGCCATGCTCGGCGCTGAAGCTGCCGTCGAGATCCACCGCGATGTCGTGGATGACATGCTCGATCGCCTCGGTGCGGGCGAGGAAGGTCTTGCGGTCCTCGGCCGGCGGCTGCGACAGGTTGAAGTGAATGTTGCCGTCGCCCATGTGGCCGAAGGGCACGACGCGTACGCCGGGAATCTCCTTCTGCGCCGCGGCGGTGGCGCGCTTGAGGAACTCGGCCACGCTGGACACCGGCACCGAGATATCGTGCTTGATGCAGCCGCCGGCATGCTTCTGCGATTCGGGGATGGTCTCGCGCAGCCGCCAGAGCTGCGCCGCCTGCTGGCCGCTCGCCGCGATTACCGCGTTCAGCACGGCGCCCGATTCGAAGGCTTCGCCGAGCGCGCCTTCCACCGTCTCCTGCAGCCCGCCGCCTTCGCGCCCCGACGCCAGCTCGGCCAGCGCGTAATGCGTATAGCGCTCGGCGAAGGGATCGACGGTGCCGGGGATGTGCTCGAATACCATGTCCAGGCAGTCGCGATGCATGTATTCGAAGCTGGTGACGCCGTCGCTCGACGCCGCGCGCAGCCGCGCCAGCATTTCGGTCGCCGCCGCCGGATCACTCACCGCCATCAGCACGGTGCAGGTCTCGCGCGGCAGGGGATAGAGCTTGCACACCGCCGCGGTGATCACGCCGAGCGTGCCCTCCGCGCCCATGAAAAGCTGCTTCAGATCGTAGCCGGTGTTGTCCTTGCGGAGTCGCTTCAGGCCGTTCCAGATCTCGCCCGACGGCAGCACGACCTCGAGGCCGAGCACGAGGTCGCGCGCGTTGCCGTAGCGCAGCACGGCGGTGCCGCCGGCGTTGGTCGAGAGGTTGCCGCCGATCTGGCAGGTGCCCTCGGCGGCGAGGCTCAAGGGAAACAGGCGGCCGGCCTCTTTCGCGACCTTCTGGATCTCCGCCAGCACGCAGCCGGCTTCCACCGTGATCGTGTAGTTCAGCGGGTCGATGTCGCGCACCTTGTTCATGCGCGACAGCGACAGCACCACCTCGTCGCCGTTCCCGCCGGGAATGGAGCCGCCGCAATAGCCGGTGTTGCCGCCCTGGGGCACGATGCCGATGCCGGCGTCGTTGCACAGCTTGACGATGCGCGCGACCTGCTCGGTCGTTGCGGGCCGTAGCACGAGCGGCGCCGCGCCGTGATAGAGATCGCGTTCGTCGTTGAGATACGGCGCTTTGTCGCTGTCGGCTTCGAGCCAGCCGGCGGGGCCGGCGGCGCTTTTCAGGTCTTCGATCAGGGTCGCGTCCATCGTCTTCCGTCTTACCAGTACCGCATCGCGTCGCGGAACAGCGCGTTCAGCTCGGCCTTGCCGATCGGCTTCGGGCTGTTGACCAGCAGGCGCTGCTGCGCGTGCGCCTTCTCCACGAGCTGCGGCAGATCTTCCTCGCCATAACCGACACCGCCGACGCCGTTGGGGATGCCCGTTTCCTTCATCATGGCGATGATCCGGTCGGCGAGGATGTCGCCGGCCTTGTCGAGCGGCGCGCCCTTTGTGTCGGCGCCCATCGCTTCCGCGGCCTGGAGGTGGCGCTCGGGACAGGCGGGGCCGGTGAAGCGGAACACGGCCGGCGCGTTGACGATGACCGAGATGCCGTGCGGCACCATCGGGTGGTTCGACGGCCAGCCCTCGGCCTTGTAGTCGCGCACCAGGCCGGCGACCGCGTAGGACATCGCGTGCGGCACGTGGCAGCCGGCGTTGCCGAAGCCGATGCCCGCCAGCATGCCGGCGAACATCAGGGGCTCGCAGACCGCGACGTCGCCCGGCGACTTGACGCCCGCGACCAGGTTCTTGCCGATCAGCCGGATCGCCTCCATGCAGGCGATGTCGCTGTAGGGGTTGGCGCCCTGGTAGAGCGGCCGCGCGGTCGGCTCCTTGGGCGCCTCGCGCTGGGTGTAGGGCCGCGCTGTGAGCGACTCGATCGCATGCGTGAAGACGTCGAAGCCGTTTGCCGCGATCACGGTGGCCGGCAGCGTCGTCATGTTCGACGGGTCGAGCACGCCCAGCGTCGGCCGCAGGTAGCGGTGCGCGATGCCGGTCTTCAACTCCTGCTCGACCAGGTCGAAGATCGCGATGCCAGTGCATTCGCTCGCCGTGCCGAAGGTGGTGGGGCAGGCGATATGCGGCTTCAGCGGGCCTGGAACCGGCCGCGCTTCGCCGACCGGGGCGTTGACGTAGGCCAGGAAATCGGCGGGATAGGTGGAATAGAGATTGGCGGCTTTCGTGGTGTCGATGGTCGAGCCGCCGCCGAGCGAGACGAAGCCGTCGAATTTGCCGTCGCGGGCGAAGGCCGTGGCCGCCTTGAAGGAGCGGTCGGTCGGCTCGACCTCGATCGCGTCATAGACCGCCACGTCGATCCCGGCGCCCACGAGCGCTTTGCGCGCGGTCTCCAGCGGCGCCAGCTTGGCGACGCGCGGGTCGCAGAACAGCGCCACGCGCTTCAGCCCCAGCGCCTTGGCGTCGGCGCCGATCTCGCTCAGCGCGCCCACGCCGAACTTGATCTTCGGCGGGTCGACCGTGAAGGCGGTGTCGCCGCCCGGAGTCGGTTGAAAATAGCTGGACAAGGCCATGATTTACCGCTTTCAGTAGGCTGCGGGCGTGAGCGGGGAATTTTACCGGTTATCTGCCCGTTTGCACCCGTTTTGATGGGAATCGGTGCGTCACGCCGCCTACTTTCATGCGAGCCGGCGTGGCAGTATTATATAATAATATAAATCGAAAAAATGCCGCGCCGCAGCGCCCGCGACGGCTATTCCGCCAGATGGGGCCGACGCGGCGCCACGCCCGGCGGGCGGGGGAAACGGATCAAGCGTGAAACGTCGCAATACGGAATAGGTATCGATGTCTGCACCAGAGGAACCGCGTATCGACCCGGCGTTGCAGCCGCGCCCCGGGGACGTCGCCTATGATCTCGAGCGTGCGCTGTCGGCGGTCGTGGCCCTGCGCACCCAGATCCCGGAGGACGCGCTCACGGCCCAGATGCTCGGCACCGAGCGGGCGGGCCATGGCGTCGTCATCGACGATAAGGGACTCGTCCTCACCGTCGGCTATCTGGTCACGGAGGCGGAGACCGTCTGGCTGGTCGACATCAACGGTCACGCCACGCCGGGCCACGCGCTCGGCTACGATCAGGAGACCGGCTTCGGCCTGGTGCAGGCGCTCGGCAAGCTCAACGTGCCGGCGCTCAAGCTCGGCATTTCGAGTGATCTGAAGGTCGGCGACGACGTTATTCTTGCGGGCTATGGCGGTGCGGAGAACGCGGTGAAGGCGCGGGTCGTGTCGAAGCGCGAGTTCGCGGGCTATTGGGAATACGTCCTCGACGAGGGCATATTCACCTCGCCGCCGCACCCCTCCTGGGGCGGGGCCGCGCTGCTCAACGCGGCGGGCGAGCTGTGCGGCATCGGCTCGCTGTTCGTGCAGCAGGCGCTGCCGGGCGAGCGCCGGCATGACGGTAACCTCATTATCCCGATCGACCTGCTGAAGCCGATCCTCGAGGATCTGAAGCGCTACGGCCGCCGTCAGCGGCCGGCGCGTCCGTGGCTCGGCATGATCACGACCGAGGTCAACGGCGCGCTGGTCGTGGCCGGCATGATCGACGGCGGCCCGGCGGACCGGGCGGGCGTTTCGGTCGGCGACATCGTGCTCGGCGTCAACCGCGAGCCGGTCAACGATCTCGCCGTCATGTTCCGGCGCATCTGGGCGCTGGGACCGGCGGGCACCGACGTGCCACTCAATCTGCAGCGCGACAACGACCAGCTCGAGATCCACGTCCAGTCGGTCAGCCGCTACGACATGCTGAAAGCGCCGCGCATGCATTGAGCGCGGCGCCCCTGGTGGGGCGCCTCGTTATTGGTCCGTGTTCAGCTGTTTTCCACGGCGTGTGCGGCCGCGTCGAGCGCGGCGGCGATGGTTTCGGTTGTCGTTTGCTCGATCGGCCCGCGTTCGAGGCGCAGGCGAAGCGCAAGCTTCAGGTTTTCCATGGCGCGGACGACCGGCGCCGGGGTCGGTTCGCCGGCGGCGCCGGCGCGCGCGAGCAGGTCATCCGCGGCCTTGCGGTTGGCGAGGAGGAAGGCCTCTCCTTCCTCCGTGATGCGATAACGCTTGCGGCCGCCTTCCTCGGCCTCGATGGCCGCGTAGCCCATGTCGTCGAGCCAGGCGAGCGTCGGATAGATCACGCCGGGGCTGGGGCTGTAGCGCCCGCCGAAGCGGTCCTCGATCGCCTTGATGAGCTCGTAGCCGTGGCAGGGCTCCTCGGCGATCATCGCAAGCAGCAGCAGGCGGATCTCGCCGTAATCGAACGGCCGTCCACCGCGCCGGCCGCGGCGATGATGTCCGTGATGCGGGCCGTGATGGGGATGATCGGAGAAGTCCTCGTGTGAGGGGCTGCGGTGTCTGTGTCTCATGTTTCTCATTCTTTCTATGGGTCTCACTCTTCCCGTGTGTCTGTGGTTCACGATCAAAATATATATCACGATATATCGTAATTCAAGATATATCGAGACCGTATCGGATGGTATACCAGCCACGCGCGACACGGCCCATTCGGCCCGGGATGATCGCATTTGTGTCTATTGCTTTAGTACCGTGCGTCCTTCGACAAGCTCAGGATGAGGTTGAGTCTTCGTGGCATTGAGAAAAACCTCATGCTGAGCCTGCCGAAGCACGCAGTGCGCTTGTCCCAATCGTCCATACATCGCCAAGGGAGACTGCCTTGCGGCCAGAAGGGTGGTTTTCCCTTTATCTAAAAGAGTTAAGGCGCGGCGTTCGTCCAGCATCGTCCTGCACCGGCGGGCGCTCGATCGGCCGCCTAACCGTGAAAAAAAGAGAGGCCCTGTGCAGCCGGCGGGCCCCTGGGCTATGCTGAAACCGGCGCGCATGTGTCGAGAGGGGCTTTGCCGGCAGGAGAGGGCGTCATGACGGCTGATCGATTGGTGGAAATAACCGGTCCAAGCGCTTGGAAGACGGATGATCTCGGCCCCGCGCGAAGCTGGGTCCGGGCGCTGTCGCCGCGCATGACGGCGGAGATCGAGGCCGCCGTCCGCAAGGTCCAGGGCAAGGGCATCCCCTTCGACGCGATCACCCGCGCGGACTTTCCGCTGCCGGAGACGGCAGAGCTGCTGGCGGCCGCGCATGATGATCTCAACGCCGGGCGCGGCTTCGCGGTGATCGGCGGCTTCCCGGCCGACCGCTTCAGCAATGCCGAGAGCCTGCTCGCCTACGGCGGGATCGCCGCCTATCTCGGCCGGGTCGTGGTGCAGAACTACGAAGGCGACCGGGTGGTCGACGTGATCGACAAGGGCATTCCTTACGACCACACCTCGCGCGGCTACAGCAGCAACAAGCTGCTGCCCTTCCACACCGACGGCGCGGACTATGTCGGCCTGTTGTGCCGGGGCGAGGCGGCGGAGGGCGGGCGCAGTCTGATCGCCAGCGCCGGCGCGATCTATAACGAGATCCTGCGGACGCATCCCGAGCATCTGGAGCGGCTGATGCGCGGCTTCTATCACCATCGCCGCGGCCAGCACGATCCGGGCGAGAACCCGCTGTCGCCGGAGCGCATTCCGGTCTTTACCTTTCGCGACGGCTTGCTCTACTGCTGCTACAACCGCAACCCGATCGAGTGGGCGCAGAAGGAAGGCGCGGTGCTGGACGCGCAGGATTTCGCGGCGATGGACTATCTCGACTCGCTCTGCGCGCGGCCCGACTTCCAGCTCTCGATGGAGATGCGCAAGGGCGACATCCAGTTCGTCAACAACTACCTCATCTTCCATTCGCGCACCGAGTATCGCGACGACGCGGCGCATCGCCGTCATCTCGTGCGACTCTGGCTGCACGACGACGCAGGCCTGCGCAACGGGGTCAGCCTGCTCGATCTTTACGTTCCGAAGGCCTCGCGGTTCCGCGCCGCCGCCGGCTGATCCGCGGTGATCGTCCTCGACGAGGCCCGGACCCGCGCCAGCCTGTCGTGGCGTCCGCTGGTCGAGGCGATTCGCGAGGCCTTCCGCGCCGGCTGCCAGATGCCGGCGAAGCACGAGCATTTCATCGAGACGCCCGACGCGCCCGACGCGAAGCTGCTGCTGATGCCGGCCTGGACCGCGGGCGGGCCGATCGCGGTCAAGGTCGCCAACGTGTTTCCGGGCAATGCCGCGCGCGGCCTGCCGGCGGTCAACGCGGCGGTGCTGCTGATGGACGGCGCGACCGGCGCGATACTGGCGCTGATCGACGGCGGCGAGGTGACGGCGCGGCGCACGGCGGCGAGCTCGGCGCTCGCGGCCGACTATCTCGCGCGCAAGGACGCAAGCCATCTCGTCATGCTCGGCACGGGACGGCTCGGCGGCGGCAACCTGATCGAGGCGCATGCGGCCGTCCGCCCGATCCGCCGCGTCACCATTTGGGGCCGGTCGGCGGAAAAGGCGGCCGCCGTCGCCGCGCGCTGGCAGGGCAAGGGGCTCGCGGTGTCGGCCACGCAGGACCTCGCGACCGCGGTGGGCGAGGCCGACATCGTCTCGACCGCGACGCTTGCGCGCGAGCCGGTGCTGCAGGGCGACTGGCTTCGCCCCGGCACGCATGTCGATCTCGTCGGCAATTTTGCGCCGACCGCACGCGAAGCCGACGACGCGGTGATGCGGCGCGCCACGGTTTTCGTCGATACGCGGGCCGCGCTGAAGACCGGCGGCGACCTGGTGATCGCGCTCGCCAACGGGACGCTGCGTGAATCCGACATCGCCGGCGACCTGTTCGATCTCACCCGCGGCGCCCATCCCGGCCGTCGCGACCCCGAGGAGATCACGCTTTTCAAATCCGTGGGCGCGGCGATTGAGGATCTCGCCGCGGCGCGGCTCGTGTGGGAGCGGGCGTCGGGCTGAGTTAGCGCATCGCCTGCGCCAGGCGGCGCGCGGCCTCCGGCGCTTTTGCCGCCTCGATATTCGTAAATCCGATGATCAGCCCGGGTCCGTAGGGCGCATCGACGCCGCAGGCGGACAGCGGCGCCGGCGCGATGCCCATTTCGTTGAGCCGCGCGACGAGCGCCACGTCGTCCGTGCCCTGGGGAAGCCGCGCGAGGAGGTGCATCCCGCCGGGCTGCCGGTCGATGGTCAAATCCGCACCCATCTGCTGCGTCAGCGCGTCGGAGAGCGCATCGCGACGCTTGGCATAGAGCCGGCGCATGCGCCGGATGTGCCGGGCCATGTAGCCTCTCTCGAGAAAGGCGGCGATGGTGGCCTGGACGAGGGCGGTGGGCGGTGGCTGCAGCGCGCCGGCGGCTTCGGTAAAGCGGTGCACGAGGCTCTTCGGCACCACCATGTAGCCGACCCGCAGCCCCGGCGACAGGATCTTGCTGAACGTGCCGACATAAATGACCCGGTCGCGCCGGTCCAGGCTCTTGAGCGCCGGCAACGGCCTGCCTTGATAGCGGAACTCGCTGTCGTAATCGTCCTCCACGATCCAGGCCTGGGCCGCCGTCGCCCACTTCAGCAGCGCCATCCGGCGTGCCAGCGACAGGCTCACGCCGAGCGGAAATTGGTGTGTCGGCGTCAGCACGGCCATCCGCGCCGGCTCCGCCTTCGTCGTCGCGTAGCCGATGTCGAATCCTTCGCCGTCGACCGGGATGCCGACCGGCCGGGCGCCCGCCAGACGCAGCGCGTCGCGGGCGAGGTGATAGGTCGGGTTCTCGACCCAGACCGCCGCCGCGTCGCCGAGCAGGCAGCGCGCAATCAACCCGAGCGCGCCCTGATAGCCGCTCGTAATGAGGATGTCTTCCGGCTCGCAGGCAATGCCGCGCGCGACGGCAAGATAGCGGCCTATCTGAATGCGCAGCCATTCGTCGCCGGCCGGCGTTTGATAGGCGAGGTCCGCCGGCCCGGCCGCCCGCGCCTGCTGGGCGACGAGCCGCGCCCAGGTCTTGTACGGGAAGGCGTCGAGCGCCGGGAGCCCCGGACGCAGCATCTCGGGCCCGCGCGTCGCCGGATCTTCGGCGGCCGGCGGCGCCGCGGCAATGGCGGGGTCGGCAATGCGGCCGGGGTTCAGGAGCGATTGATCGAGCGCGGGGTCCACCACCGTTCCCGCCGCGCCGCGTGTCGCCACGTAGCCTTCGCCCGCCAGGAGCTGATAGGCCATGTCCACCGTGCTGCGCGCGATGGCGAGCTGCGCGGCCAGGCTGCGCGCGGAGGGCAGCCGGGACCCGGGCGGCAGGCGCCCGTCAAGTACGGCGTCCGCGATGCGCTGATAGATCTGCCGGTGCAGTGGAACTCGGCTGGCGCGGTCCAGATCGCCACCGACAATGTCATCCGACGAATTCATGGCCCGATCAAAATAGCATTTCTTGGCCGTTCTCACCCAGCCAAGAGAATCGCAGGATCGGCGCGGCAACGGATCGACAGCAAGAAGGGATGAAGACGATGCCATACCGGATTCTCATCGCGGGCGCGGCCGGCGCGATCGGCAGCCGCTTGACCCCGCTTGTTCTCGAAGCCGGTCACACCGTGGCGGGAACGACCCGGTCGGCCGCGCGCGCGGATAGGCTGCGCGCATTGGGCGCCGAGCCCATCCAGGTCGACGTGTTCGATGCGAAAGCGCTCACGCACGCGCTGTGTACGTTCCGGCCGGACGTGGTGATCCACCAGCTCACCGATCTGCAGCAAATCCACGATCCCGCCCGGATGGCGGAAACGCTCGCGCGCAACGCCCGGATCCGCGACGAAGGTACGCGCAACCTGGTGCAAGCGGCGATCGCGGCGGGCGCGCGCCGGCTCATCGCGCAAAGCATCGCCTGGATGTATGCGCCCGGGCCGGAGCCGCATGCGGAGGTGGACCCGCTCGATCTCGACGCGACGGGCAGCCGCGCGGTCAGCGTGAAGGGTGTGGCCGCGCTCGAGAACTGGACGCTGAAGTCGCCGCCGCTGCAGGGCGTGGTGCTTCGCTACGGCTACATCTACGGACCGGGAACCGGGACGAACCAGCCGGTGGCCGCGCCGTCGCTCCATGTCGATGCCGCGGCGTCCGCCGCCTTGCTCGCCGTCGGGGCGGCCGCGTCCGGCATCTTCAACATCGCGGAGCCGAACGACCATGTCGCGACCGTACGGGCCCGGAGCGAGCTCGGTTGGGGCGACGATTTTCGCCTCGCGGCCTGAGCCGCGCGCATAGGCGCTGCGATGACAACGACCGAGAAATTCGACGCCGCGCCACAGACTGGAAGCGGAGTCGGGAGGATCAAGGACGCATCCGCCCGCCGCGCCGGGCTGACGGCGCTCCTCGCCGTCGCAGGGATCGCGTCCCTGACGCTGGCAGTACACGCGCCGCCCTTCGCATCGTATCCCGCGTGGTCACCCGGACTTCATACCGGGGCCGTGCCCGTCCACGCGGCGGTCGGCGCGGGCGCCGGATCGCAGGCGCGGCGGCCGGCGACGATCGTCACGCCGCTCTCCTGCGAAAAGCTGCCGAACGTACCGGGGAAATCCGTCACCACCGCGCTCGTCGAATTTCCGCCCGGCGCCTATTCGCCGCGCCACCGGCATCCCGGCTCGGTCATGGCCTATGTGCTGAAAGGACGGATGCGGTCGCAGCTCGCCGGCGAGCCGGTCGGGACATACGGCGTCGGCCAGACCTGGTTCGAGCCGCCGGGCGCCATCCATCTGTTCGCGGAAAACGCGAGCGCGACGGAACCGGCCGAGCTGCTCGCCATTTTCGTCGCCGACGACGACTGCGGCCCTCTGACGATCCCGGACTAGGCCGAGGCACGCGGCCTCCCCCGTTTGGCGGGAGGCCCTTGCGTGTCGGCGCTTCGCTTACCCTGCGAGCCGCTTGGCCACGGCCTCGCCGAAGGCGTCCGTGCCGAGCTTGCCGCCGAGGTCGGGGGTGCGGCCCTTGTCGTCGGCGAGCTGGCTCTCGATGACCTCGTCGATGCGCTTCGCCGCTTCCTGTAGCTCCGGCCGACTATGCCGGCGTCCCAGCCAGTCGAGCAGCATGCCGCAGGACAGGATCATCGCCGTCGGGTTGGCGATGTTCTTGCCGGCGATGTCGGGCGCCGAGCCGTGCGCCGCCTGCGCGATGCAGTGATCCGCCCCGGCGTTGATCGACGGGCCCAGGCCGAGCCCGCCGGACAGCTCGGCCGCGAGGTCGGACAGGATGTCGCCATACATGTTGGTGGTGACGATGACGTCGAAGAAGTCCGGCTTGCGCACGATGAGCGCGGTCATCGCGTCGATGAAATACTCGTCGACATCGAGCTTGTAGTCGGCGGCGACCGCGTTGACGCATTCGGCGAAGAGTCCGTCCGACATCTTCATCACGTTGCCCTTGTGCACCATGGTCAGCTTGCCCGAGCGCTCCTTGGCCAGCTCGCAGGCCGACTTGGCGATGCGCATGCAGCCTTCGCGCGTTACCTTGCGCATGGAGATCGCGAGGTCGGGCGTCGGCATGAACTCGCCGCGGCCCATATACATGTTGCGATCGGCGTAGAAGCCCTCGGTGTTCTCGCGCACGATCACCACGTCCATCTTCTTGACATGCGCCGGACAGCCGGGCCGCACGCGGGACGGGCGGATATTGGCGTAGAGGTCGAGCGCCTTGCGCGTGCCGCCGGACGGGTTGGGGCCGCCTTTCTCCGGCGGCGGATAGATCGCGGTGTGGAGCGGCCCGAGGATGATGCCGTCACTCGCCTTCATCTGCCGCACGGTCTCGTCGGGGAAGGTCGTGCCCTGGCTCTTCAGGCTCTCCAGGCCGATCTCGGCATAGTCGATCTCCAGCCCCAGATTGAATCGACGGCTCGCCGCCTTCACCACGGTCTCCGCCGCGGCCACGATCTCCGGGCCGATGCCGTCGCCCTTGAGCACGAGAATTTTCATGTCTGTTCCGTCCTTTATTCCTGTGATGTCAACTAAACGGTGAGGAGGGCTTAGCCGGCAGGCTTCGGCTTAACCGGCCAGCTGGATTCGATATACCAGGTTCCCATGTCGGGCTTGCAAACCACCAGCTCCTCGGCGGCGACGCTGCCGTCGCTCTTTTTGACGTCGCTGTGCAGCTGGCGGCAGACGTCGTCCTGGCCGACGACTTCCTTCCCCCGGATCATGGTGCCCGTCGTCCCCGTATTCGGGTTCCGCCAATGGATCGGCTTCCCCGGCTGGGCCACGGCGGCTTCGTCGATCGCCTTGTCGTAGAACACGACGTCGCGCTTCTCGAGATAGGGCCCGATGGCGAGCCCGGCAATGAAGCCGGCCGCACCGAGGCCCGCTGAGGCGGCGGAATTCTCGAGGAAGTCGGCGCCGGCAAGGCCGATGCCGGCGCCGGCGACGGGCGCGAGAACCCGCTGAGGGTGCTCGTTGACGTAGTCCGTCGTGTCCGCGCAGCCCGCGAGCAACAAAACGGCGCAAACCGCCGCGGCGACGCTGTTCCAACCGACTCTAAGCACGGATCGTCCTCATATCTGGGCCACGATGAACAGACGCTTGAACGGAAATAGTGTCGCGCCGTTCGCCCGCTTTGGGTAGGCGGCGCGAAGCCGCGCCCGGTATTCCGCCTCGAATTCGCTGCGCCTCGGCTCTTCCAGCGCCTCCAGGAACTGCGGCAGCCAGCTACCCTTGGTAAAGGCCGCCACGGGATCGTCGCCGTGGAGAACTTGGAGATATTCTATCTGCCAGATGTCGAGCGACGCTGTGATCGGGCTCAACAGATCATAGTAAAATTCCGGCTCCTTGGTCGGCGGCGCCTTGATCAGGGGCTCGATCTCGCGCCGCCAGCGGGGATCCCGGCCGACCGTCTCGATCGTGCTGTGCGATGGCGCACGGAAATTGGCCGGCATCTGCACCGCGAAATAGCCGCCCGGCCGGACCTGGGCGGCGAGGGCGGGAAACAGCGTCTCGTGGTCGCCCAGCCAGTGCAGCGCCGCGTTGGTGAACAGCACGTCGGGCTTCTCCGCCGGCCGCCAGGCCGCGATATCCGACTGCACCCAGGTGATGTCCGGCGATTCCGTGCGGGCGCGCGCCAGCATTTCGGGCGAGCTGTCGATCCCGGTGATCGCGGCTGCCGGCCATTTCTCCTTGAGGATCTTGGTCGCGTTGCCGGCGCCACAGCCGAGATCGGTGACGCGCGCGGGTCTCTCCGCCGGTACGCGCGCCAGCAGGTCGAAGACCGGGCGCAGCCGGTGGTCGGCGAAGGCGAGATATTGCTGCGGATCCCAGGCCATGTGTCGGATTTTCAGAGAGGGGGCGGCTGCAGGTCGAAGGCTTCGGCCAGCAGCTCGTAGGAGCGCAGCCGGTCCGCGAAATTATACACATTCGTGATGACGATGATCTCATCGACGCCGTAGCGCTCGGCCAGCGACAACAGCTCGGCCTTCACCGCGGGTGGGTCGCCGAGCACGGTGCGCGCCCGGTTGTAGCGCACGCGCTCGCGCTCGGGCGCGGAATAGGCGTAGCTCGTGGCTTCCTCGATCGACGGCATCGGGCCGTGATAGCCGCGGTCGGCGCGCAGCCGCTGCAGGTCGCGGGTAGACGTGATGCGCTCGGCCGCCTCCATCGTGTCGGCGCAGACCACGAACACGCCGATGCTCGCCATCGGCTCGGCCAGGTAGGCGGAGGGCTGAAACTTCTCGAAATACGCGCGCATCACCTGCTCGCCGCCGACCGGGTTGATGAAATGCGCGAAGGAGAAGGCGATGCCGAAATGCGCGGCATAAGCGCCGCCGAAATCGCTCGAGCCGAGCATCCAGATCGGCGGCGCGTTCCTGGTTTCCGGCAGCGCGCGCACCCGCCCGAGCGGATGGTCCGCCGGCAGCGTGTCGTGCAGGAAGTTGTCCAGGTCCTGCACCATGTTGGGGAAATAGTCGGCGCCGATCTTCGAGCCGTAGGCGAGCGCTCGCGAGGTCGGCCAGTCGCTGCCCGGCGCGCGGCCGATGCCGAGGTCGATGCGGCCGGGGTAGAGCGTCTCAAGGACTCGGAAGGTCTCGGCCACCTTGTAGGGGCTGTAATGGGGCAGCATGACGCCGCCCGAGCCGACGCGGATGCGCGAGGTTTCCGCGGCGATCCGGGTGATCATGATCTCCGGCGCCGGGCCCGCCAGCCCTTCGCTCGCATGGTGCTCGGCCAGCCAATAGCGGCCGTAGCCCAGGCGCTCGACGAATTTCGCCAGCTCGATCGACTCCTTGAGGGCGTCGGCCGGCGTGCCGCCGGCGCGGATGGGCGACTGGTCGAGAACGCCGAGGCGCAGCCTTTTCGTTTCCGTCATGGGTGACTTTACGATTTAGCGATGGCACATTCGAGCCATAGATATAGCGCGGTTTGCGCGGGAGGTCATATTCGTGTCCAAGGCGGGGGAACAGGCCGAGGCGATGGCGCTGCGGGCGCTCGCCTACATCGCCGGTGACGAGGACCGGTTTTCCCGGTTCCTGCTGGCGACCGGGACGACGCCCGAGGACGTTCGGCAGCGCGTGGCGGAGCCGGATTTCCTCTCTGGCGTGATCGATTACCTGTTGTCCGACGACGCGCTGCTGATTGCCTTCGCCGAGGACGCATCGCTCGACCCTTCGACGGTTGCGGTGGCGCGGTATTCGCTGCCGGGAGCGGTAATGGAGCCGTCGTAGAGCGGTCGCGAAAACGGGCGAAGACGGGACTGGGGGTTGGTGTTATCACTGTTGGCATGACGCAGAGTGCGCAGGCGCAGGCCGCCTTTCAGGGCGGCGACATCGAGCAAGCCGAGATCCTGGCACGCAAGGCAGCGGAGGCTGGGGAGACGGACGCGCATGCGTTGCTTGCGCGCATCCTGAGCCAGACCGGTGATCTCACCGGCGCCGAGACGCATGCCCAGGCGGCGCTCGACCATCGTCCCGACGACGCGGTGACGATGGCCTATCTCGGCACCATCCTGCTGGCGACGGGCCGGGTCGAGAACGGGCTCGCGGCCTTCCGGCGGGCGGTCGAGCTCCGGCCCGGCGACGCGATCATGCTGAACGAGTACGGCAACGCGCTGGCCGCGGCCGGGCGGGCGGAGGACGCGGCCCAGGCTTTACGCGAAGCGGTCCGGCTGCGCGACGACCTGCCCGAGATCCACAACAACCTGGGCAACGTGCTGCGGGCCTGCGGGCAAACCCAGGAAGCCGCCACCTGTTACAAGCAGGCGCTCACGCTGCGGCGGCTCTATCCCGAGGCGCTCAACAATCTCGGCGTCCTGATGCAGGAGGCGGGCGATCTCGACACCGCGATCGACGCGTTCCGCCAGGCCATCCAGATCGCGCCGGACAATGCCCTGGTGCACACCCATCTCGGCGTGGCCTACGCGGCGAAGGGCGCGCTGTCGGATGCCGTCGCCTCGCATCGCGAGGCGCTGCGCCTCGACCCGGAGCTGGCATCGGCGCACAACAATCTGGGCATCGCGCTCAAGGATCAGGGGCTGCTCGCCGAAGCGCGCGAGGCTTATGGCCGCGCGCTCGAGCTCGAGCCGGACAACGCGGAGATCCACTCCAACCTCCTGATGTGCATGGCCTATGATCCGGAGACGGACGGCTGGACCTCCCTGGACGCGCATCGCGGCTGGGCGGTGCGGCACGAGCATCCGGAGCCGGCGGATTTCAACCGGGCCTACGACCCCGGCCGGATCCTCAAGATCGGCTACGTGTCCCCCGACTTTTGGACGCACTCGGTCGCCTATTTCATCGAGCCGGTGCTGGAACAGCATGACCAGCGGCGCTTCCACGTTACCTGCTACGCGGATGTCGACCGGCCGGACGCGACGACCGCGCGGCTCAAGGACCATACGGACCGCTGGCACGAGACGGCGTCGCTGTCGGACGGCGAGCTGTTCGAGCTGATCCGCTCGGACGGCATCGATATCCTGGTCGATCTGGCCGGGCACACCGCGAACAATCGCTTGTCGGTGTTCGGCCGCCGCGCCGCGCCGCTGCAGCTTTCCTGGATCGGCTACCCGGCGACGACCGGGCTGTCGCAGATGGATTACAAGGTGACCGACGCCTGGGCCGACCCGCAGGGCGCCTCCGATTCCTGGCACAGCGAGAAGCTGCTGCGCCTGCCGGAGGGCTTCCTCTGCTACGGCCCGCCGCGGGATGCGCCGACGCCCGCCGGTGAGCGCGGCGACCGGCCGCTCACCTTCGGCTCCTTCAACAACCTGTCCAAGGTGACGGAGGCGGTGATCGACCTGTGGTCGGCGCTGCTGCAGGAATGCCCGGACGCCCGGCTGCTGCTGAAGTCACGCCAGCTCGCCGACGACAGCGTGCGCGAGCGCATCGTCAAGGCGTTTCAGCTCAACGGCATCGACGAAGAGCGGCTCGACCTCAAGGCGCGCATCGCGTCGCGCAAGGAACATCTCGCGCTGTACAATACGGTGGACGTCGCGCTCGACACCTTCCCCTACAACGGCACCACGACGACCTGCGAGGCGCTGTGGATGGGCGTGCCGGTAATCACGCTTGCCGGTGAGCTGCATGCCGGCCGGGTCGGCGCCAGCCTGCTGCACCAGCTCGACCTTACGGATTGGATCGCCAATTCGCCCGAGGAGTATGTCTCGCTGGTGCTTTCCGTCGCCGCGCAGCCGCCGGAGCGCCGCATCCTCCGCGAATGGGTCGCGGCGTCCACGCTGACCGATGCGGCGGCCTTCACCGAACAGTTCGAGAAAGCGCTGCGCGGTATCTGGCGCGAGCGCTGCGCGCAAGACAGCGACAAGCAATAGCCCGGGCGCGCATTCGGCGTTAAACTTTCCGGAAAATCGGAAAGGGACAGCATGCACGCTGACGGGCGCGCCGAGACGGCGGATGTCATCGTCGTGGGCGGCGGCATGTTCGGCTCGGCGATCGCCTATGGCCTTGTCCGCGCCGGGCTCGACGTCGCGGTTCTCGACGAGGGCGACAATGTGCTGCGCGCGGCCCGCGGCAATTTCGGGCTGGTCTGGGTGCAGACCAAAGGGCTCGGCATGCAGCGCTACGCCGACTGGAGCCGCGAGTCCGCGCATCTCTGGAACGATTTCGCCCGCGAGCTGGAAGAGGGTACGGGCATCCATGTCGCGCATCAGAATGCCGGCGGGCTACAGCTTCTGCTGGGCGAGGAGGAGCTCGCGAAGCGCCGCGCCGAGATCGCGCAGATGCGTCAGCAGGCGGGCCCCGCCGGGTACGACTGCGAGATCATCAGCGCCGGCGAAGCGCAGAAGATGCTGCCGGAGGTGCGCCTCGGCAAGGATGTGACCGCGGCTTCCTTCTGCCCGCATGACGGCCACGTCAATCCGCTGCTGCTGCTGCGCGCGCTGCACACCGCGATCCGCGCGTCGGGCGGGCGCCTTCTTACCGAGCGTCGCGTCGAGACGATCCGCCATGACGGCCACGCCTTTATCGCCGAGACGGCGAAAGGGCCGATCGCTGCGCCGAAGATCGTGCTCGGCGCGGGGCATGGCGCGCCCAGGCTGGGACCGATGGTCGGGCTCAAGGTTCCGATCCGCCCCGAGCGCGGGCAGGTGCTGATCACCGAGCGGCTGCAGCCGCTGTTCCGCATCCCGGTGGGCAGCGTGCGCCAGACCAACGAGGGCACGGTGCAGCTCGGCAACTCGAAAGAGGATGTCGGCTTCGACGACGCGACGACGATCGACGTGACCCGCAACATCGCGCGCCGGGCGATCCGCTGCTTCCCGATCCTGCGCAGCGTGCGGCTGATCCGGACCTGGGGCTGCATCCGCGTGCTCACGCCCGACATGGCGGCGATCTATGACGAGTCGGAAAGCCATCCCGGCGCTTACGTCGCGACCTCGCACAGCGGCGTGACGCTGGCAGCGATCAACGCGCGGCACGCCGCGCGCTGGATTGCGACCGGCGAGACACAGCCCGGCTTCGACCGCTTCAGCGCGCGGAGGTTCGATGTTCAGGCGGCTGCCTGACGACCCGCGCGCCACCGTGACCATCGCGCTCGACGGCGAGCCGTTGACCGCGCGGGCCGGCGACACGGTGGCCGCCGCGATGCTGGCGGCGGGCGTCGGCCACACGCGGACGACGCCGGTCGGCGACGCGCCGCGGCTGCCCTACTGCATGATGGGCGTCTGCTTCGACTGCCTGATGGAGATCGACGGCGTGCCGAACCGGCAAGCCTGCCTGGTCCGCGTGCGCGACGGCATGACGGTCCGCCGGCAGCAGGGCGCCCGAGTGGTTCTTGAATGAGCGCGGCCTGCGACATCGCCGTGATCGGCGCGGGGCCGGCCGGCATGGCGGCGGCGGAGGAGGCGTCGGCCTACGGCCTGCGCGTCGTCCTGCTCGACGATCAGCCGGAGCCCGGCGGGCAGATCTACCGCAACATCTCAAGCAACGGCGCCAACGAGTCGAAACTCAACGACATTCTCGGCCCCGACTATCGGCAAGGCGCGACGCTGGCCCGGCAATTCGCTATGGCTTGCGAGTACGGCCGGATCGACTATCGCGCCGATGCGGCGGTCTGGCAGGTCGATCGCGATCGCGCGGTCCATCTGTCGCGCGGCGGCGCCGCCGAAACGATCCGCGCGCGCCACTTGATCATCGCGACCGGCGCGATGGAGCGGCCCGTGCCGATCCCCGGCTGGACCCTGCCGGGCGTGATGGGCGCGGGCGCGGCGCAGATCATGCTCAAGGCGTCGCATGCGGTGCCGGACGGGCCGGTCGTGCTGGCCGGGGCTGGGCCGCTGTTGCTGCTCGTCGCCCAGCAGCTCACCGCGGCCGGCGCCGCCGTCGCCGCCGTGCTCGAGACGACGCGGCGGGCGGATTATCTCGCGGCGCTGCCAATGCTGCCGCGCGCGCTCCGGGCGCACGCCGCCCTGCGCAAGGGGATGGCGATGCGCCGGTCTCTGCGCCGCGCGCGGGTGCCGGTCTTCTCCGGCGTGCGCGGCCTTGCGGCGCTCGGCGGGGACGCCGTCGAGGCGGTTCGCTTCACGCATCGCGGCGCCCCGCGTGAGATCGCGGCGAAGACCCTTCTGCTGCACCAGGGCGTCGTGCCCAATGTGCAGATCACCCGACAGCTCGGCTGCGACCATGTCTGGGACGCGGCGCAGCGCTGCTGGCGGCCGGCGCTCGACGCCTGGGGCAACACGAGCCTCGACGGTATCGCGGTGGCGGGCGACGGCGGCGGCATCGCGGGTGCCGAAGCGGCGGCGCTCGCCGGGCGCATCGCCGGGCTGGAAGCAGCCTGCCGCCTGGGCAAGTTGCCGGCCGAGGACCGCTCGGCGCTGGCCGCGTCGCTGCGCCGCGAGCTCGCCGGCCATCTCGCGATCCGGCCGCTGCTCGACACGCTGTTCCGGCCGAGCGCGGAGATCCTGGCGCCGCCGGACGCGGCGACGATCGTCTGCCGCTGCGAGGAAGTGACGGCCGGCGCGATCCGCGACGCGGTGGCGCTCGGCGCGACGGGGCCGAACCAGATGAAGGCCTATCTGCGCTGCGGCATGGGGCCCTGCCAGGGTCGGCTGTGCGGGCTGACGGTCGCCGAGATCATCGCCGCCGCGCGCGGCAAGACGGTCGCCGAGACCGGCTACTACCGCATCCGCCCGCCGATCAGGCCGGTGACGCTGGGCGAGCTTGCCGGGCTCGATGGGTGAGGGCGCCGGGGCCGCGGCGCGGCTCATGCTTCGACAAGCTCGGCATGAGGCTTTTCTTTCGATCGATAGATCGATCCTCATCCTGAGCCTGCCGAAGGATGAGCGGGCACGTCCTCCGGCGTCGCGCTACCGCCGCAACACCGCGACCGCCTCTACATGCGCGGACCAGGGGAACTGGTCGATCGGGGTGACGCGCTCGATCGCGTAGCCGCCATCGAACAGGATGCGGAGGTCGCGGGCGAGCGTCGCCGGGTTGCAGGAGACGGCGACGACGGTGGGAACCGAAGACTGCGCCAGCGCTTCGGCGGTCGGCCGCGCGCCGGTGCGGGGCGGATCGAACACGACGGCGTCGAAGGCCTGCAGCTCCGCGGGCGTCAGCGGGTCGCGGCCGAGATCGCGGTCGTCGACCGTCACCGCGCCGCCCTTCGCCGCGGCGCGCAGCGCGGCGACCATCTCATAGTCGCCTTCCACGGCCTGCACGGGCGCGACCGCGGCGAGCGGGAAGGTGAGCGCGCCGCAGCCGGCATAAAGGTCGGCGGTGCGGCCCGGCGGATTTCCCGCGAAGGCGGCGAGCACGGCGGCGACGATGGCGCGCTCGCCCTCGGCGCTCGGCTGCAGGAAGGCCGAGACGGGCGGCTGCACCGGGACGCCGGCGAAGCGGATCAGCGGGCTGCGGCGTACGGCGATCGGCTCGATGTCGGGACCGCTTTGCCAGGAGAGACGGCAGAGGTCCTGCGCATCGGCGAAGGCGGCAAGGCTTTCGCGCGCCGCGAGGTCGGGCGCAGCCGGGCGGTCCGGGACGAACAGCAGGTCGATCCCGCTGTCGAGCAGGGTCACCTGGATGTCGGCGCCTTTGCCGAGCGGCGCCAGCGACTGGCAAAGGCTGCGCAGCGGTGCCAGCAGCGCGGCGATCTCCGGCCGCACGACCGGGCATTCCAATACGTTCAGCACGAGGTGGCTTTCGCGCCGGTTGAAGCCGAGGAGCGCGCGCATGCCGCGGCGGAAGGCGAAGCGCACGCGCCGGCGCGTTCCCGGCGCGACGCTCACCGTCGGCTCTACTAGTAGGTCGTGAAAGCCGCGCCGCGCGAGCGCCGTCCTTAGCAGGTCGCGCTTGACCTCGGCGATCGCGGGCGGCGCCAGATGCTGCAGCGCGCAGCCGCCGCACTCGCCGAAATGGCGGCAGACGGGCGCGATGCGGTCGGGGCCGGGCTCGAGGATTTCCTCGATCGTGGCGGCGCGGCCGTCGCCGCGGGACGCGCCGGGCTGCACGCGCAGGCGGTCGCCCGGCGCGGCGAAGGGAATATAGAGCCGAGCGTCGGGCGTGCCGGCGATGCCGTCGCCCTGCGCGCCGATTGTCCTGACCGTTACCTCCATCGCCGATCGCTCCGCATGGTTCAGCCGCGAAGCTTCTTGATTGCGGCGTAGGCGTCAAGCGCGCGTTGCCGCGCCGCCTTGTGATCGACGATGGGCCGGGGGTAGGTCTCGCCGAGGCGGAGACCGGCCCCGGCGAGGACATCCGCCGGCGCGTCCCACGGCTTGTGCAGATAGCGGTCGGGCAGGCGGGCCAGCTCGGGCACCCAGCGCCGGACATAAGCGCCGGCGGCATCGAAGCGCTCACCCTGGATCACCGGGTTGAAGATGCGGAAATACGGCGCGGCGTCGAAGCCCGAGCCCGCGACCCATTGCCAATTGCCGGCGTTGTTCGCGCGGTCGGCATCGACCAGCGTGTCCCAGAACCAGGCTTCGCCCAGCCGCCAGTCGAGCAGCAGATGCTTCACCAGGAAGGACGCGGCGATCATGCGCACGCGGTTGTGCATCCAGCCGGTCAGCCAGAGCTCGCGCATCCCGGCGTCGACGATGGGATAGCCGGTCCGGCCCTGCTGCCAGGCGGTGAGCGCGTCCGCGTCGTCGCGCCAGGGAAAGGCGTCGAAGCTGGCGTTTACGTTCTTTTCCGGCATCGCCGGGTGATGGAACAGGAGGTGGTAATTGAACTCGCGCCAGCCGAGCTCGCGCAGGAACGCCACGCCGCCGGTCTCCGCGCGGGAGCCCGACCTTTCCATCCAGAATCGCACCGCGTGCCAAAGCTGGCGCGGGCCGATCTCGCCGAAATGGAGATGCGGCGAGAGGCGCGACGTGCCGGGGTTACTCGGGATGTCGCGCTGATCCGCGTAATCCGCGAGCGCTTGATCGCGAAAGTCTTCGAAGCGCTGGCGCGCGCCATCCTCGCCGGGAGTCCAGAGCGGGCGGAAGCCCGCCGCCCAGTCGGGCTCGGTCGGCAGCAGGCGCCAGTCGTCGAGCGTATTGCCGGCGATCGGGCCCGCGGGACCGGCAATCTTCTCGGGGGCGGGTAACGGCGCATCGGGCGCGACGGCGTCCTGCAGCGCCTTCCAGAACGGGGTGAAGACGCTGAACGGCTTGCCGGCCTTGGTCGCGACATGCCAGGGCTCGGCCAGCAGCGACGCGTTGAAGCTTTCGACGGTGATGCCGCGTTCCGTGAGCGCGCGCTTGATGCCGCGGTCGCGTGCGACCGACGCCGGATCGTAGCGCCGGTTCCAGAAGACCGCGTCCGCGCCGGTCTCGGCGACGAGGCCGTTCAGCACTTCGGCCGCCGGACCGCGCCGCAGCACGAGACGCACGCCCCGTTGCGAAAGGTCGATAGCCAGCGCGGCGAGCGACTGGTGCAGCCACCAGCGGCTCGCGCCGCCAAGCGGGCGGGTCCCCGTGGTCTCTTCGTCGAGGATGAAAATCGGCACGATCGGCCGGCCGCCTTTCGCCGCCGCGCTCAGCGCCGGGTTGTCGGCGAGGCGCAGATCGCGGCGGAACCAGACCAGGACGGGCGTCGGTTTGGGCAAGGTCGCGGCTTTCGCTTATGCTGTCTGAAAATCCACGGATCGGCCGATTTTCTGCGGCTGAGCGGCATCCCCGGAGACTGCGTCCATGAAACTTCGTCAAATCAATCTGTATTGGGTCAAATCGCCTTTGACCGTACCCTACAAGGTGTCTTACCGCACCTTCGAGGAATTCGAGCCGATCCTGGTCGAGGCGCTGGACGCGGACGGCCGGATCGGCTGGGGCGAGGGGCATATCTCGCCCGGCTCGAGCGCGGAGACCCGGGACGGCGGCTGGGCCTTCGCCCGCGAGCATGCGGAAAAGGTCGTGGGCATGGACGTCGCCGCCGCCATCGCGCATGTCGACGGCAACAAGAAATCGAACAAGATCGCGGCGACCGCGCTGGTCACGGCCATGGAGATGCTGCAGGGCGACCCGATCCTGAAGCTCGAGAAGCCGGTTCGGCTGCCGCTACTCACGCCGTTCAACGCCTTCGACCTCGAGGACGTGCCCGCCGAGGTGGAGCGCCGCCTGGCGCAGGGCTACCGCACGCTCAAGATCAAGGTCGGCAAGAATGTCGAGGACGACCTTGCCCGCGTCGCGGCGATCCAGAAGGTGAACAAGGGGCGCGCGCGGCTCCGGCTCGACGCCAACCGCGGCTTCACGCCCGAGGACGGCTGCCGCTTCGCGTCCTCGCTCGACCCGGACAGCATCATGCTGTTCGAACAGCCCTGCGCGACGGAGGACTGGGACGGCAACGCCGCCGTCGCCAAGGTCTCGACCGTGCCGCTGATGCTGGACGAGCCGATCTACTATGCCGAGGACATCGAGCGCGCGGCGCTGATCCGGAATGTCGGCTTCGTGAAGATGAAGCTGAAACGGACCGGCTCGCTGTCGCGGCTGAAGTCCTGCCTCGAGCTGGCGAAGGCGCGCGGCCTGGAGCCGGTGCTCGGCGACGGCACCTCGCTCGACATCAATTGCTGGATGGAGGCCTGCGTCGCGCGCTCGACCATCGACAATGCGGGCGAATACAACGGCTTCCTCAAGGCGGCGAAGAGCTTGCTGGAAAACCCGATGCGCTTCGAGCAGGGCGAGATGATCCTGCCGGCGGGCTACGCGCCGGTGGTCGACCGCGATGTCCTCGCCGCCTACACAGTGAAGTCCGAGCGCTACGCGGCGCCGGCCACGCCCGTTCGGGCCGCGGAATAGCGGCCGCCTTTCGGAATCGCGGAGACAGCGGCGATGAAGCCCATGAACACGCTCGTCCTGATGTCGGATGAGCACAACCCGAAGATCCTCGGCTGCTACGGCCACCCGGTGGCGCAGACGCCGCATCTCGACGCTCTTGCCGCGCGCGGCGTGCGTTTCACCGACGCCTACTGCAACTCGCCGATCTGCATCCCGGCGCGCGCGACCTTCGCCACCGGGCAATATATCCACCGCATGGGCTACTGGGACAACGGCGATCCCTACGAAGGCTCGGTGCCGAGCTGGCATCACCGGCTCCGCGGCGCGGGGCGCGCGGTCGATTCGATCGGCAAGCTGCACTTCCGGCGCACCGAGGACGACAACGGCTTCCGCCGCGAATACATCCCGCTGCATGTGATCGAAGGGAAGGGCGATCTCATGGGGCTGGTGCGCGACGACCTGCCGGTGCGCGGCGGCTCCTACAAGATCGCGAAGTCGGCCAAGGCGGGCGAAAGCGAATACACCGAATACGACCGCAACATCACGACCGAGACGATCCGCTGGCTCAAAGAGGAAGCCCCGAAATCGGGCGACACGCCCTGGACGCTGTTCGTGTCCTGGGTCTGCCCGCATTTCCCGCTGACCGCGCCAGAGCGCTTCTTCGACCTCTATCCGCTCGATCGCGTTCCCTGGCCCAAGCAGTACGCGAAGCATGAGCGGCCGCAGCATCCCTACATCCGCGACTACGCCGGCAGCCTGAACTACGACGACTATTTCGACGAGGAGACGGTGCGCATCGCAACCGCGGCCTACTATGGCCTTTGCAGCTTCCTCGACGACAATATCGGCCAGGTGCTGGCGGCGCTCGAGCAAGCGGGCTACGGCGGCAATACCCGGATCGTCTACACCAGCGACCACGGCGACAATCTCGGCGCGCGCGGGCTCTGGGGAAAGTCGACCATGTATGAGGAGGCGGCCGCGGTGCCGCTGATCATGGCCGGGCCGGACCTGCCGAAAGGCGTGACCTGCCGCACCCATGTCAGCCATGTCGACTGCTATCCCAGCTTTCTGGAGGCGGCCGGCGTCGCGCTGACCGAGCCCGAGCGCGCCTTTCCCGGGCATTCGCTGTTCGACATCATCGACGGCGCCACGCCGCGCCGGACCGTCTTCTCCGAATACCACGCAATGGGCTCGACCACCGGCGCCTTCATGATCCGCAACGGCAAATACAAGTTCGTCTATTACCCGAAATACGCGCCGCAACTCTTTGATCTGGAGTCGGATCCCGAGGAGCTGCGCGACCTGGGTGAAGATCCGGCCTGCGCGGCGGTGCGGGCGGAATGCGAGATGCTGCTGCGCCGGGTCTGCGACCCGGAGGAAGTGGACGCGCGCGCCAAGCGCCGCCAGGCCGAGCAGCTCGTGATCCATGGCGGGCGCGAGGCGGTGATCGCCCGCGGCGACCTCGGCTACTCGCCGCCGCCGGGTTACAAACCGGACTTCCGGTAACCCCGCCGGCGCGGCATTATGCCTGCCGCATGACCATTACTGATCCGCGCACCTTTTTGAGGGACATGCTCGAGGCCGCCATCGCCTCGGCGCAGCCCGCGCGCTGCGTGCCGCCGCATCTGCCGCCGCGCCCGAAGGGGCGCACTATCGTGATCGGCGCAGGCAAGGCTTCGGCGGCGATGGCGCGCGCGGTCGAGGACGCCTGGGATGGGCCGCTCGAAGGCCTCGTCATCACCCAGCACGGCTATCGCGTCGCCTGCGAGCGCATCGAGATCGTCGAGGCGCGCCACCCGGTGCCGGACGCCGCGGGCGAGACGGCGGCGCGGCGCATTCTCGATCTCGCGTCGGGGGCGGGGCCCGATGACCTCGTGCTCTGCCTGATCTCGGGCGGCGGCTCGGCGCTGATGCCGCTGCCG
>CAZPFL010000029.1:0-32976 GCA_964585785.1 uncultured Rhodospirillaceae bacterium | reverse complement strand
TCTCGCTCTTGAGCTGGCCGCAGGCGGCGAGGATGTCGCGGCCGCGCGGCGTGCGCACGGTCGAGACGTAGCCCGCCCGGTTGACGATGTCGGCGAAGCGCTCGATTCGCTTCGCGTCCGAGCATTCATAGGCCGTGCCGGGCCAGGGGTTGAAGGGGATCAGGTTGACCTTGGACGGGATACCCTGCAGCAGCCGCGCCAGCTCTCGCGCGTCCGCGTCCGAATCGTTGACGCCCTTGAGCATGACGTATTCGAAGGTGATGCGCCGTGCGTTGGTGCCGTTCGGATAGTCGCGGCAAGCCTGCAGCAGCTCGGCGATCGGCCATTTCCGGTTGATCGGCACCAGGACGTCGCGCAGCTCGTCCCGCACCGCATGCAGGGAGATCGCCAGCATGACGCCGATCTCTTCGCCGGCGCGGCGGATCATCGGCACCACACCCGAGGTCGAAAGCGTGATCTTGCGCCAGGAAATGGCGATGCCCTCGCCGTCCAGCGCGATGCCGAGCGCCTTCTTCACATTGTCGAAATTGTAGAGCGGCTCGCCCATGCCCATCATGACGATGTTGGTCAGCCGCCGGTCGACCTGCGAATCGGGCCATTCGCCGAGCGCGTCGCGCGCCAGCATGAGCTGGCCCAGGATCTCGTCCGGCCCCAGGTTGCGCACCAGCTTATGCTTGCCCGTGTGGCAGAAGCTGCAGGAGAGCGTGCAGCCGACCTGGCTGGAGACGCACAGCGTGCCCCGGTCGGGCTCCGGGATGAAAACCGATTCCGCTTCCTGGCCGTCCGGAAAGCGGACCAGCCATTTGCGCGTGCCGTCGACCGACTGGTGATCGGCGCTCGCCGCGAGCCGGGCGATGCGAAACCGCGCGTCGAGCGCCGCCCGGAGCGCTTTGGACAGGTTGGTCATAGCGTCGAACTCGGTGACGCCGCGGTTATAGACCCACTGGAAGACCTGGCGGACCCGGTAGGGCTCGATCCCGAGCGGCGCCAGCGCAGCCGCCATGTCGGCCCGGTCCATACCGACCAGGTTCGGGCGCGGGTCCGCAGGCGCCGTCATGGCGCCGCCGGGCATGAAATCCTGGAGCAGTGGGGCGGTTTGGCTCATCGCGCCGATGATATAGGCCCGCCGCCCCGATCCGCCAATGCTTTTCCCGTATCCGGAAGGGGGGCCGCGCGCGGGCCCCGGAATCGCAGGCTATTTCACCTTGCAGGCCTTGCCGATCGCCTCATAGGCCTTGGTGAAGCCGTTCAGAGAGTAGGTATCGGTGGTCTGCGTACCCTTGTTCGATACGCCGACCACGACCATCGCATTTCCGCGCCGCATGGCGTCCACAAGCTTCTTGTCGTCCTTGGATGTCCGGCTCCAGGCGGTGTCGCCATCGGTAAACATCGAGAATTTCTCATTACCGATACGAACTTGAACCGTGCTGTCCTTCTTGTAGGTATAGCCGGCCGAGATGCTGACCTCGTTGAGGCGCTTGTCCCATGGGCGATGCGTGACGTAGGCGTAGATCGCGCCCCGCTGCTTGTATTTGCCCTGATCCTTGGTCGGCTGGCTCCACATCGAGCAGCCGGTGTTCTTTCCTTCCGTGAAGGTCTGCGCGCCCCAGTCGCCATAGCGGCCGAGCACCTTGTCCGCCGCCGCAGCTTCCGCGGCGGAAGCGACCAAGGCGAAAAGGACGAGAAAGGACAGGACGGACTTTCGGCAAAACACGTTCATGACCCCTCAATACAAAGAATTCGGGTGCGCTTTCAAGGCTCTCCTCTGACGGATCAGGTGTCCCGCCGGGTGAACCGGCCGCCATGGGCATGCGGCGGCAACGCCTCGACCGGCCCGCCTGTTCCGGTGGGCCGCGGCGCGAAACGCCGGCGCGTCAGCATCCGGTCGTACAACAGAATCGCCGCGGCGACAGCGATATTGACGCAGAACCGGGTCGGAATGCGCACGACATGGCTGCAGCGGGCGAGCAGCGCCGGCGACAAAGTGCCGCGCTCCGAACCAAGCACATAGGCGGCCCGCGCCGGATGCGTAAAGCTCGGCAAATCGACCGCGTCCTCGAGGAACTCGACGCCGACGAGCTGACAGCCGTGCGGCAGCTGCAGCGCCTCGACCGTCGGATATTCGTAGAGCGGCACATGTTTGGCCGCCTCGGACGTGTCGGCCTTGCGGACCATGCGTAAATTCACGTCCGGTGCGATGGCGAACACGAAATCCGCGCCGAAGGCATGCGCCGTGCGAAACAGGCTGCCGGCATTCATGGGCTTGGAGATGCCCTCGACGCCCAATCCGAAGTACCCCCGCATGGGGGCCAACTTGCATCCGTCCGCGCCGCAAGGCAAGTTTCGCGCGGGCCGCCCCGGCGGCCGGAAAATCAACGATAGGACGGGATCATGCGCGCGATTCGGATTCACCAGCTCGGCGGGCTCGACGCCCTCGAACTCGAGGATATTCCCTCGCCGTCGCCGGAACCGGGAACGATCCGCGTTGCGGTGCACGCGGCGGGCGTGAACTTCGCCGACACCCTGATGATCAAGGGTTTCTATCAGCACAAGCCGCCGCTGCCTTTCACCCCCGGCATGGAAGCCGCCGGCGAGGTGACCGCAGTCGGCGACGGCGTGACGGCCTTCAAGGTCGGCGACCGGGTTCTCGCGCCGATGCGCTTCGGCGCCTACGCGGAGGAAGCGTTGATCGACGCCGGCCATGCGGTGCACATGCCGGACGGCATGGACTATTCGACGGGCGCCGCTTTCCCGATCGCCTATGGCACCAGCCACCTGGCGCTCACGCACCGCACCCAGCTCAAGCCGGGGGAGATTCTGCTCGTTCTCGGCGCGTCGGGCGGCGTCGGCCTCACTGCCGTCGAGGTTGGCAAGGCGCTGGGCGCGACCGTGATCGCCTGCGCCAGCAGCGCCGAGAAACTCGAGGTCGCCCGCTCGCGCGGCGCCGATCACCTGATCGACTACACCAAGGAGGACATCCGCGAGCGGGTCAAGCAGCTGACCGGCGGCGCCGATGTGGTCTACGACCCGGTTGGCGGCGACGCCTCGCGCGCGGCGCTGCGCTGTCTCAACTTCGAGGGCCGGCTGATCACGCTCGGCTTCGCGAGCGGGGATATTCCCCAGATCGCCGCCAACTATCTGCTGGTCAAGAACATCTCGGCGATCGGCTATTCCTTCAGCAGCTATCGCTTCGAGCAGCCGGCGGTCATGCGCCGCACGCTGGAGGAGATCTGCCGCTGGTATGGCGAGGGCAAGCTGAAGCCGCATATCAGCTTCACCTTCCCGCTCGAACGCACCAAGGACGCGCTGAACGCGCTGCTGGAACGCAAGTCCACCGGCAAGGTGATCATCACGATGCGCTGACGCGCGTCAGCGAAGCGCGCGGGCGAGACGGTCCGCCGCCGCCTCCAGCGTTTCCGGTGCGCGAGCGAAGCACAGCCGGAGAAAGCCCTCGCCTTCCGGCCCGAAGGCGGTCCCGGGCGCCAGGCCGACGCCGGCCTCGTGCACCAGCCGCTTGGCGAAGTCGAGGCTGTTCATCATGCCCTCGACGGCGAAGAAGGCGTAGAAGGCGGCCTCGGGCGGGCTGTAGCGCACCCGAGGCAGGGCGGCGAGACAGCGGCCGATCACCGCGCGTCCCGCCCGACAGCGCTCGACCATGGACGCCACCAGCGCTTCGCCCTCCCGAACGGCGGTGACGCCGGCATGCTGCAGGAAGGCCGGGGTGCCGCTGGTGTTGAACTCGACCAGGTTAGCGAGGAAGCGGCTCGTCGCCACGGGATGCGTCAGCCAGCCGAGCCGCCAGCCGGTCATCGCCCAGGATTTGGAGAAGCTGTTGATGACGATGAGCAGGTCGTCCGGTTCCGCGACCTCGAGAAAGGAGGGCGCGGCGCGGCGATCGTAGACGATGCGGGCGTAGACCTCATCGGCAATGACCCAGATCCCGCGTGCGCGGCAAGCGGCGAGCAGCGCTTCCTGCTGGGCGCGCGGCATCATCCAGCCGGTCGGGTTGCCGGGCGAGTTGACGAAGACTGCGCGGGTGCGGTCGTCGCAGCGGGCCATCACTTCTTCGACATCGAGCGCCCAGCCGTCATTGCCGAAACGCAGCGCCACGGTGCGCGGCGCGCCGCCCATGATCTCGACCGCCGACCGCGCGTTGGGCCAGACCGGGCCGACGATGACCACGTTGTCGCCGGCATCGACCAGCATCTGCATCACCATCATGATGCCCGTCATGCCCGAGGACGTGACCGTGATCCGCTCCGCCGGCATGGCCACGCCGTAGAGGCCGCGCGCGTAATCCGCCAGCGCGGTGCGCAGCTCCGGAATGCCCTGTTTATGGGTATAGAAGGTCTGCCCGGCGGCGAGCGCCTCGGCGGCCGCGCGGTTGATGAAATCCGGCGTCGCCACGTCGGATTCGCCATACCACAGCGGGATCACCTTCGGGTCGCCGAGCGCGAGCTCGGATACCTGCAGGATCTGCTGGGTCTCGAGATCGCGAATGCGCGCGCGGATCGGCGCGGCGGCCGCGCCGCCATCCCGCGGAAGCGCGGTCACGGCTCGTGCAGCTCCTTGATCCCGGCGAACAGCTCGAGCGCCTCCGGGTTCGCCAGCGCCTCCTTGTTCTTGACCGGCCGGCCTTCGACGATGTCGCGCACCGCCAGCTCGGTGATCTTGCCCGACTTCGTGCGCGGGATGTCGGCGACGGCGACGACCTTCGCCGGCACATGACGCGGCGAGCAGTTCTCGCGGATGCGCTTGCGGACACGGTCGGTCAAATCGGGCGTGAGCGCCACGCCGGGTTTGAGCCGCAGGAACAGAATGACGCGCGTGTCGTGCTGCCACTGCTGGCCAATGCAAAGCGCTTCCTCGACCTCGTCGAAGGATTCCGCCTGGCGGTAGATTTCCGCCGTGCCGATTCGCACGCCGCCGGGATTCAAGGTCGCGTCCGACCGCCCGTAGATGACCATGCCGCCATGCTCGGTCCAGGCGACGAAATCGCCATGGCACCAGACGTTGGGGAACCGTTCGAAATAGGCGGCGCGGTAACGGGCGCCGTCCTTGTCGTTCCAGAACGCGACGGGCATGGAGGGAAACGGCTTGGTGCAGACCAGTTCGCCCTTCTCGCCGTGCATGCTCTTGCCGTCTTCGGAGAAGACATCGACGCTCATGCCGAGCATCGGCCCCTGAATCTCGCCCCGCCAGACCGGGCTGTTCGGGTTGCCGCCGACGAAGCAGCCGACGATGTCGGTGCCGCCCGAGATCGACGACAGGCAGACGTCCTGCTTGATGGCCCGGTAGACGTAATCGAAGCTTTCCGGAACGAGCGGCGAGCCGGTCGAGGCGATCGTCCGGATCGTCCGCAGGTTATGCGTTTTTCGCGGCTCCAGCTTGTTGTTGGCCAGCGCGTCGATGTATTTCGCCGAGGTGCCGAAGAAGGTGATGCCCGCGGCGTCGGCGTAGTCGAACAGCACGTTCGGGCTCGGCGCGAAGGGCGAGCCGTCATAGAGCACCAACGTCGCCTCGCTCGCCAGCGCGGTCATCAGCCAGTTCCACATCATCCAGCCGCAGGTCGTGAAGTAGAAGACCCGGTCGTCCCGCTTGATGTCGCATTGCAGGCGCTGCTCCTCGAGATGCTTCAGCAGCGTGCCGCCGGCGGAATGGACGATACATTTCGGCACGCCCGTCGTGCCCGAAGAATAGAGAATGTAGAGCGGATGCCCGAAGGGGAGCTGCGCGAAAACGATATCGCCGGCGGCGTGCGGCGCGATGAAATCCTCCCACGCGACCGCGCCGGGGACCGCCGACCGGTCCGGCGCGCCGCCGCTGATCGAGAACAGCACCACGCGCTCCACGGACGGCAGCTTCCGCGCCACCGAGGCCACCCGATCGCGCGTATCCATCCATTTGCCGTTGTAATAATAGCCGTCGCAGGCGAAGAGGACCTTCGGCTCGACTTGGCCGAAGCGGTCGAGCACGCCTTGCGCGCCGAAATCGGGCGAGCAGGACGTCCAGACGGCCCCGATCGACGCGGTGGCCAGCATCGCGATCACCGACTCGGGCGCATTCGGCACGAAGGCCGCGCAGCGGTCGCCTTGCTTCACGCCGGCGGCCCGCAACGCTTGCGCCATGCGGGCGACGCTGTCGTAGAGCTCCCGCCATGAGAGGCGGCGCTCCACCTTGTCTTCGGCGCGGAAAATGATCGCCACCCCGTCGTCGCGGCGCCGCAGCAGGTTTTCGGCGAAATTGAGCTTGGTCTCAGGGAAGAAGCGGGCGCCCGGCATCTTCGTCGGGTTTATCAGCACCGGCCCGCCGCGGAAGGCGGCAATGACGCCGCAGAATTCCCAAACGGCGCCCCAGAACGCATCCATCTGGTCTACGGAAAACCGGTGGAGCGCCGGATAGCCGTCGAAAACCTGTCCTGTGCGCTCTTCGAGAAACCGGACAAACGCCGTTAGATTCGTCGACGCGATCTTCTCGTCGGAAGGTCGCCATAATGGTGTTGTCACCGTCGCCTCCGGATCGCCATTCTTTGGCTCGTTCCCTCGATGGCATGGTATAAACAAATCATTGGCCGCGGAAAACACGGGGTCGCAAGAATTTGTTAATAATCAGTTGAACTAAATATACGAATTACAATTCCAAATCCGAGCCCGGTGTGATATGTCCCGCGGCGTTTGATCTGCACGCCAAGCCTTCTTACACGTCGAGGAAATTCACCGCGGAATGGAACGAATCGCTGCGCGCCTCGGCTCATTGCCTGGAAACGTCCAGGGGGCGATCTGGATCTTAACCAGCGCGGTCATTTTTACCGCGACGAATTCCCTTATTAAGCATATGGGCACCACGCTGGACAGCTTCCAGATGGTCTTCTTCCGCGGCCTGTTTGGGACATTGTTCCTATGGCCGATCGTCTGGCGCGCCGGCGGCTGGGATGTCCTGCGCACGAATCGCATGAACTTCCATCTTGCGCGCGGCCTGACCGGATCGCTCGCCCTGATGACGATCTTTTATGCCTTGACGCACCTGCCGCTGGCCGACGTGACCGGCATCAGCTTTTCCCGGTCGCTTTGGGTCATCGTTCTCGCGGTGCTCTTTCTCAACGAAAAAATCCGCTGGCGCCGTTCCTTCGCCACGGTGATCGGTTTTCTCGGCGTTCTGGTGATGGTCCGCCCCGGGCCGCATGCCAACCCGGCGGCCGTCGCCGCGGTACTCAACGCCCTGTTCGTCGCCATGAGCGTCGTCCTGATCAAGCGGATGACGGTCACCGAGAAGCCGCTAACGATCCTGTTCTGGGGAACGCTGATCCCGACCTTCGTGACGCTGCCGCCCGCCCTCGTGGTCTGGCAGAACCCGACCAACCTGGAACTGATCCAGCTCGCGATGGTGGGAGCCGGACTCAGCGTCGGGCACACATGCCTGATCAACGGACTGCGCGCCGGCGAGGCGACCGCGGTGATGCCCTTCGATTATACGCGTCTCATCCTGTCCGGCCTTGCGGGATATATCTTCTTTCTCGAAATCCCGGATGCATACACGATAATCGGCGCCGCTCTGATCGTCGGGGCGACATTCTACATCGCCCGGCGCGAAGCTCAGGAGGCGCGGATCGCGCAGGAACGGGAAATCAGCGGCGTTCCCTAAATACCCGCGGCTCCCGCGTCATCGGGCCGCATGCCGCCTTCCAAAACGGCGCGGGCACGGTCGCGATGCGTGTCCTTGATCTCGGGTCCGACCGCGCGCCAAGCGGCGAGTAGGACCGCGGCGTCGTCGGTATAGCCGAGGCCGGCGACGAAATCGGGGATCACGTCGACCGGCATGACGAAATAGGCCAAGGCGGACAGCAGGATCAGCTTCACCCGCGCCGGGGTCGCGGGGTCGGTGGCGCAGTAGTACGCGGCCACCGCCTCCTGGGCGAAGCCCGTTCGGGCGGCCACCCGGCGCAGCTTGGCCCAGAATCCGGTCCGCACAATCCGTTCGTCGTCGCTGCCGGGCGACGGCAGCTCCATCGGTAATCCTTGCATTCCAGCCATATGGGGCGTCGGCGGACATTTCGCCATATCGCGAGAATGGACGGCCGGCTCCCTACTTCGCGTGACGGCGCTTCCAGTCCGCGACCCGGCGCCGGGCGGTCTCGATCTGTTCCGGCGTCATCTCGCGCTCGATGACCTTACGGTTTTCCAAGGCAATCTGCCGCCCTTGGCCCTTCAGGTCATCGGCGGAGAGCGTCAGCCACTTCCACGCCTCGACGAGGTCGCGCGGCACGCCGATACCGGTGAAATAAAAGGTGCTGAGATTGTTCTGCGCGCGCCCATGCCCCTGCTCCGCCGCCAGGAGGAGCAGATGCGCCGCCTTTACGGGATCCTTCGGGACGCCTTTTCCGAACTGGTAGAAGATGCCGAGATTGTATTGCGCCGAGGCGTTGCCGCCGTCCGCCGCCAGCCGGTACCAGCGCGCGGCCGCCTCCAAGTCCTTCGGCACGCCGAGGCCCTGCTCGTAGATCGTGCCCATCATGAATTCCGCCCGCACGTTGCCGGCGTCGGCCAGGGCATGAAAGATCCGGCGTGATTCCTGGTAGTGTTTGGCGAGATGGGCGCGCATGCCGGCGGCGAAATCCTGCGCCGCGGCGGTTCCCGCCCAGAACAGGGCCAGCAAGAGGACGGCGAGCCCGCAACGGCGGCGGCCCGCGGCCGCCATCCTGGCGCCATCGCGCATGCCGGCTCAGGCCGCCACGGAATCGATGAAGCAGGCGAGCGTCACGTCTTTCTCGCTGAGCCCGCCGCAGTCATGCGTCGAAAGCGTGATGTCGACGGTGGAATAGACGTTGAACCATTCCGGATGGTGGTCCATACGCTCCGCCTGAAGGGCGACGCGGCTCATGAATCCCCAGGCCGCGTTGAAGTCCTTGAATTTCAGCCGGCGCTGGATTGCGTCGCGTCCATCCACCATCTTCCATTCCGGGAGACTTTCCAGCGCGCGCCGGCGCGCCTCTGCGCTGAGCTTTTCAACCATGTTCGCCTTCCCGTCCGTTGTCCGAAGCGTCCCCCTGCGGCAGCCCTGCCGCGGCGCCCGCCATTGTGGCGCGTTCTCACCCCAAAGGCTATGCTGCGACGCGCCATGGATCTGAGCAAACTTGACGCATCGGCGATCGAAGCCCTGGCGTACCGCGCCTTCGAGGGGATTCCCAAGTCGCTGCGCGACCAGGTCGAGGGCGTCGCGATCCGGGTCGTCGATTTGCCCGACTGGCGCACCTGCGTCGATCTTGGCCTGAAGTCGCCATACAATCTCCTCGGTCTGTATCACGGCTTGCCGATCGACCGGCGAAGCTTTTTCGACATTCGCCAGTCCGTTGACATGATCTTCCTCTACCGGCTGCCGCTGCTCGAATATACCGAGGCGACCGGCGAAGACTTGTTCGACGTGGTCCGCCATGTGCTGATCCATGAGATCGGGCACCATTTCGGCTTCAGCGACGAAGAGATGGAAGCCATCGAAGCGGAAGAGTGAGCCGGCCGGCCGCTCAACCCAGCAGCGCGCGGGCGCGCTCGCGCAAAACCGGCAGAATCTCCTCGCCGAACCACGGATTCTTCTTGAGCCAGGCCGTGTTGCGCCAGCTCGGATGCGGCAGCGGCAGAAAGCGGGGCGCATAGTCCCGCCAGTGCCGAACCGTGTCCGTCACCGAGGGCCGGCGGCGCTTGCCGAGGTAATATTTATGCGCGTAGGTGCCGACGAGCAGCGTCAGCTCGACGCCACCCAGATGCGGCGCGAGCCGCGGGTGCCAGTGCGGCGCGCATTCCTGCCGGGGCGGCTTGTCGCCGCCGTGGCGGTCGACGCCCGGATAGCAGAAGCCCATGGGGACGATGGCGATCCGCGTCTCATCGTAGAAGCGGTCCCGGTCGATGCCTAGCCAGTCGCGCAGCCGGTCGCCGCTCGGGTCGTTCCAGGGTATGCCGGATTCGTGCACGCGCGTGCCCGGCGCCTGTCCTACGATCATCATGCGCGCCGACCGCCGCGCGCGCAGCACCGGCCGCGGCCCCAACGGCAGCGCCGCGGCGCACAGCCGGCATTGCCGGATTTCCCGCAGCAACGCGTCCAGCGTATCGTCGGTCAGTTGCGTGTTCGCGATTTCGTTCATCCGGTCTAAAGTCATAGGGTCGCGGAGCGGGGAGAGACGGGTGCGCTCGGCCGACATTTCGATAACATAGTATCGCAACCGGCCACAGGCGACCCGGGCCAGAGATCGATGTACTGCGTCCTGTTCGTATGCACTGCAAATATCTGCCGTTCGCCAACGGCGGAAGGGGTATTCCGCCAAATCGTGACGGAGGCGGACCTCGCCGACCGCATCGGCGCGGATTCCGTCGGCCTGCAGCGCTATCACGTCGGACAGCCGCCGGATGCGCGCGCCGTCAAGGCCGCGAAGGCGCGGGGTTACGAGATCGGCAACCTGCGGGCGCGCCAGATCAACATGCAGGACTTCGCCGACTTCAACCTGATCCTGGCGATGGACACCTCGCATTTCCGGCAGCTCATCCGCACTTGCCCGCCCGGAGCGCATGACAAGATCGCGATGTTTCTCGATGCTGCGCCGCAGTTCGGGCGGATGGACGTGCCGGACCCCTTCAACGGCAACGGCGAGGCCTTCGAGTATGCGATGGACCTGATCGAGGCCGGCGCGCGGGGATGGCTCAACCGTATTCGGCGTGAGCGCTACTGACGCCCGGTCTCACTCCGGCGTCAGCGGGTAGTCCGCCTCCGCCGCGTAGATCGCGCCGGATGCCGACCGGAAGCTCGAGAAAAGCACGAAGCGATCGACCGCGATCGGCCCCGCGAGAAAATGGCCATTGTCGGCAAGAAAGCGTTGCACGCGGAGAAACGGCGCGCCGTTCAGCCGTGCGAGCGTGATATGCGGCGAGAACTTGCGCTCCTCCGGCGGCAATCCCGACATCTGCAGCGCGGTCTCGATCTTGGCCTGCAGGCGCATCAGCTTCTCGCATTTGCGCACGCCGGCCCACAGCACGCGCGCCGCCGACGGCTTGCCGAAAAGGCCGACGCCGTCGAGGGTGATGTCGAAGCACGGCGCGCGCAGCCGCGTCAGCGCCGCGTCGATATCTTCGGCCTGTCCGTGCTCCACCTCGCCGACGAAGCGCAGCGTGAGGTGCAGGTTCTCGGGCGAAATCCAGCGTGCGCCCGGCACGCCGCTGCACAGCATGGCCAGCCGCTCACGGATGGCCTCCGGCAGTTCGATGCCAACGAACAATCGAATCAAGGCTGTGTCGCCGCCCCGACGGGCACGCGCGCATAGTCAAAGAAACAGGGTAAGAACACCGGTATAGCCGTATAGCCTGTTGTTGCTTATCTCGCCGTTCGCGAAGAACCCGACCAGCGGGAACTCGCCCAGCTCTTCCTTGACGATCTGCAGCTCCGCGCCGTCCGGGCCGAACTGGTTCGGCCCGCGCCCGCAGCATGTGAAATAAAGGCCGCCGCGCACCGGCCCTTTGCCGACCCGCCGCTTGAGGCCGCCCAGCATGCGGCGCATGTCTTCCACCGCGCTGTCGTGATCGCGGCGGCAGAACATGATCTGGTCGCCAGGCGCGATCAGCTCGCCGATCGCCAGCGCGCGCGCTTCCGGGTCGATCCCGACGAGGTTGCGCACCATGTAGTCGCCCGTGTCGGAGCCCGAGACGGGCAACGCCGCGAAGATGTAGCCGGCGACGCGGCGCAGGTCGCGCGCCAGCACCTCGCCGATATCCTCTTTGAAGACGTCGAGCGCCGGCCGGTCGTCGATGCGGATCAGCACGTTCTGATGCGATTCCGTCACCCGGTGCACCGGACCGATCGGCGAGCAGCCCTGCGTCAGGCCGGATTGCACGGGCACCGCCTCGAGCGACAGCATCACGCCGGAGAGCCCGCCGTCCTCGACGCCGTCCGCAAGCTGGGGAAAGCCGTTGTTCGACGCGGTCAGCCCGCCGACGAGAAAGCCGTTCGTCGCGACCGACATCTGTTCGATCAGATCGGGCAGCTGCTGATTGCGCGGATCGCCATGCACGATGGCGACGGGCGGGATCGGCCGGTCGATCCAGGCGCCGTGCTTGTCCATCAGTGGCGCGAGATCGGTCGTCACCCCGGAAAACACGCGGAAATCGTCTTCCGCGATGGGTGCCAGCATCGCCACCATCGCCGGTTCGTTGAAATACTCCGTCCCGGTCGCGCATACGCCGAAGCCGACTGTCCCGACCCAATGGGGAACGCCCGTCGTCTGGCGCAGGAAGATCGAGATCTCCTTCAGCTGATCGGCGAAATGATCGGACACGTAGAGAAAGCCGAGCCGATAGGCCGCGGTGACGGGCTTCAACTCCAGGATGATCTTACCCGCCGCTTCGCGCCAGTTCTGCGCCGACGCATGGGCGACGAGAAACGGCTCGCTTCCGGTCATCCGTCCTCTCCCAGCACGCGCGTCAGCATCGGCAACAATCGTTTGACGATCACGGAGACGCCTTTCGCATTCGGATGCATGCCATCTGCCTGGTTCAGGGCAGCATTGGCGGCGACACCATCAAGGAAAAAGGGATACAGGGGCACCTTAAGCTCGTTTGCGAGATCGGGAAAGATGCGATCGAATTTCTCGGCGTATTCCGGCCCGAGATTGGGCGGCGCCTTCATCCCGATGAGAAGGACGCGCGCGCCCGCATGCTTGATCCGATCGATGATCTCCGCGAGGTGGTGCTTTGTCTCGGTCGGGTCCAGGCCGCGCAGGGCATCGTTGGCGCCAAGCTCGACCAGGACGAGATCGGGCTTGTCTTGCAACAGCCAGTCGACGCGCGCCAGACCGTCCGCGCTCGTGTCGCCGGAGACCCCGGCGTTGATCACGTGGGCGTTGACGCGGGCCCGCCGCAGCGCCGCGTTCAGCTGCGCCACGAAGCCCTCGTACCCCGGAAGGCCATAGCCCGCGGTCAGGCTGTCGCCGAGCGCGACGATCGTCCGCGCGGGCGCCGCCATCGCGGCCGAGGCGAACAGCCCGAGGACGATCACGATCGCGCCGGCAACGCCAGCCAACGCGTTGAAATACGGCCATGCCGGGCCATATGCTCGGCATGCCGATTCTTCCCTGCCGCACGGGTCTTCCGGCCCGGTACCGCCGCGACGCCTAAGAATGCTCATGCCCACAGAAACCATGATCCGCCTCGAAGGCGTCCAACTTACACTTGGTAGCAGCGCCGGCCAGGTCAATATACTGCGCGGCATCGATCTCTCGGTGGCGCCGGGCGAGCGGGTCAGCGTCGTCGGGCCGTCCGGATCGGGCAAGACTTCGCTGCTCATGGTCATCGCCGGCCTCGAGCGGCCGACGGCGGGCACGGTGTCGATCGCGCGGCAGGATCTGAGCTTGCTGGACGAAGACGGCCTAGCGCTGTTCCGGCGGGATACCATGGGCATCGTCTTCCAGGCCTTCCACCTCATCCCGACCATGACCGCGCTCGAAAACGTCGCCGTGCCGATGGAGTTCGCCGGCCGCAGCGACGCCTTCACGCGCGCCGGCGAGGAACTCGCCGCGCTCGGTCTGGGCAAGCGGCTGGATCATTATCCGGGGCAGCTTTCGGGCGGCGAACAGCAGCGCGTCGCGCTGGCGCGTGCCGTCGCCATGGAGCCGAAGCTCCTGCTGGCCGACGAGCCGACCGGCAACCTCGACGGCGAGACCGGACGGCATATCATCGACCTCCTGTTCGACCTCGCCGACCGCCGCGGGGCGACGCTGATGCTGATTACCCACGACCCGGTGCTGGCCGCGCGCTGCGACCGCAGCATCCGCCTCGTCGACGGACGCATCCAGGGCATGACGACACGGCAATCGGACCTGCCGTCGGCCGCCCAATGACGCGCTCGGCGCTCGCCTGGCGCCTGGCATGGCGCGAGCTCAGGGGCGGCGTTCGCGGCTTCCGCGTTTTCATCGCCTGCCTTGTCCTCGGCGTCACCGCCATCGCCGCCGTGGGCTCCGTGTCGCAAGGCATCGTCGCCGGCATCCACGGCGACGCGCGCAAGCTCCTGGGCGGCGACTTCGACTTGCGGCTGAACCACCGCGAGGCAACAGCCGAGCAGCGCGCGTGGCTCGCGGCCCATGCGGCACGCCTCTCCGAAGTGGCCGAGATGCGCGCCATGGTGCGGACGCCCGACGACAGCCAACGCAGCCTTGTCGAGCTCAAGGCGGTGGATGGCAATTTCCCGCTCTTCGGCGGCTTCCGCCTCGACGGCGGCGCTGCGCTCGCCCCCGCGATCGCCCGGCAGGGCGACGACTGGGGCGCGGTGACGGAGCAGCGGCTGCTGGACAAGCTGCAGATCAAAGTGGGCGACCGGCTTCGCCTCGGCAGCATCACGGTCCGCATCACCGGCGTCATCGCCGAAGAGATGGATCGCGGCACCGGCGTGCTGAATTTCGGTCCACGCCTGCTGATCAGCCTGCCGGCGCTGAAGGCCACGGCTCTGCTGCAACCGGGCAGCCTGGTGCGCTACCACTACCGCATCGCCATTCCGCAAGGCGTCGCAATCGCCGCCTGGCGTGACAGCATCGAGGCGCGGTTTCCCGATGCCGGCTGGCGGATCCAGTCGATCGAGCATGCCGCGCCGAACATTCAGCGCTTCGTCGATCGCGCGACGCTGTTCCTCAGCCTTGTCGGCCTGACGGCGCTGCTGGTCGGCGGCGTCGGTGTCGGCAACGCGGTGCGCAGCTATCTCGAGACGCGGATCGCGACGATCGCCACGCTCAAATGCCTCGGCGGCCCGGGCCCGCTGGTCTTTCGCATTTACCTGTTCCAGGTGCTGATCCTCGCCGCAGGAGCGATCGCGGTCGGGCTTCTGCTAGGCGCGCTGGCGCCCAATGTCGTCACGCCATTGCTGGCGGAGCGGCTGCCGGTCGCGGCGCGCGCCGGCTTCTATCCCTGGCCGCTGGCGCTGGCCGGTTTGTTCGGCTTCCTGATCACGCTCGCCTTTTCCCTGTGGCCGCTCGCCCAGGCGCGCGAAGTCTCGCCGGCAAGCCTGTTCCGCGCCGTCATCCTGCCGCCAACGAAGCGGCCGCGCAGCATTTATCTGGCGGCGCTGGCGGCCGTGCTGATCGGCCTCGCCGCGCTCGCGATCGCGACCGCGCATGTGCCGAAGATCGCCGCATGGTTCGTGATTGGCGCCATCATCGCCTTTGCCGCCTTTCACGGCGCGGCGCGGCTGATCATCGCGCTGATCCGGCGGATGCCGCGGCCGCGCACGCCCGTCGCCCGGCTGGCGCTCGCCAATCTTTCGCGCCCCGGCGCGCCGACCGGCAGCGTCGTGCTGTCGCTCGGCCTCGGCCTGACGGTGCTCGCCGCGGTCGCGCTGGTCGAAGGCAATCTCGCGCGCGAGATCACCAAGACGATGCCCGCCGAGGCGCCCGATTTCTACTTCATCGACATCCAGGCCAGGGACCTGAACGGCTTTGAAGCGCTCGCCCACAGCATCCCGGGCGTCAGCGACATCCAGGCGGTGCCGATGCTGCGCGGTCAGATCGTCAAGCTCAACGGCACGCCGGTCGACCGGATCAAGCCGCCGCCCGAATACGCCTGGATCCTGCGCGGCGACCGTGGCCTTACCTGGGCACGCCATGCCCCGACCCATGGCAGCCGCGTCATCGCCGGCAAGTGGTGGCCGCCGGATTACAAGGGGCCGCCGCTCGTCTCCTTCGACGCCCGCGCGGCCAAGGCGTTCGGTCTCTCGATCGGCGATACGATCACGATCAATCTGCTCGGGCGCGACGTGACGGCGCGCATCGCCAACCTGCGCGACATCGACTGGAACACGCTGTCGCTCAACTTCGTCATGATGTTCTCGCCCGGGCTGATGGAATCGGCGCCGCAGGCCTATGTCGCGACCGCCAAGACGGCATCCGGATCGGAAGGCCCGCTGGAACGCGCGGTCACCGACCGCTTTCCCGGCATCTCGGCGATCCGCGTCAAGGAAGTGCTGCAGAGTGTCGCCGACATCCTCGAGAAGCTATCCGGTGCGGTGCAGCTGATCGCCAGTGTCGCCGTCGTGGCGGGCGCACTGGTGCTCGCCGGCGCGATCGCGGCGACGCGGCGGCGGCGCATCCAGGACGCGGTTCTGCTCAAGGTGTTGGGCGCGACGCGGCGCAACATCCTCGCGACCTACCTCGTGGAGTTCGGCATTCTCGGCCTGGCGACGGCGCTGGTCGCTTCCGTGATCGGCTCGGTCGCAGGCTGGGCCGTGGTGACCTTCGTCATGCATGCGGACTGGACCTTCCTCCCCAAGCCGGTGGCCGCGACCATCGTCCTCTGCGTCGCGATCACGCTCCTGGCGGGTTTCGCCGGCACCTGGCGCGCGCTTGGGCACAAGGCCGCGCCGGTCCTGCGCAACGAATAACGCCCGATCACAATTGCGTCAGAACGCCGCTATCCGGCCCCGGTCCGGCCCGCCGGAGAGGGGCTGCGTGCCCTAAATGACGGAAAAATCGCAATTTTATGACGAGGGCGCCCAGCCGAAATTGCCCCGCCCCTATTGATTCCAGCCTGGAAATCCCCAATATAGGGGTCAACGACAAACCAAATAGGGAACGGAGGCTCCCCCATGGCTTTTGATCCGCGTTCTCAAGCACAAGGACGCACGGTAGACCGCGCCTACTCAGCCGACATCGACGTCGGTCTGCGGGCATACATGCTGCGCGTCTACAATTACATGGCGATGGGCGTCGCGCTGACCGGCATCGTTGCCTATGCGGTTGCGATGAACCCGCAGATCATGCAGACGATCGCGCTCAGCAATTTCAAATGGGTGCTGTTCTTCGGCATCCTCGGCCTCGGCTGGTTCTCGGGCCGCATCATCTTCCAGGCGAGCAGCGCTGTCGCGCACGGCGCGTTCTGGCTCTATTCCGCGCTCTGGGGCGCGCTCATCGCGCCGATGATCTACATGTACACGGGCGAGAGCGTCGCGCGCGTGTTCTTCATCACCGCGGCCGCCTTCGCGGGCACGAGCCTGTACGGCTATGCGACGAAGAAGGACCTGTCCACGATGGGCCGCTTCCTCGCCATGTCGACGATCGGCATCCTGGTTGCCGTGCTGCTGAATGCGTTCTTCCTCCACAGCGGCGGCTTCCACCTGATCCTGTCGATCGTGGTGGTGCTGGTCTTCGCCGGCCTGACCGCCTATGAGACGCAGGCGATCAAGGAATTCTACGTGTCCAGCGACGGGGACGAGCTGACCTCGCGTAAAGCAATTTTCGGCGCGTTCACGCTCTACGGCAGCTTCGTGACGATGTTTGTTTGGTTGCTCTCGATCTTCGGCAACCAACGGTAACGCGGACACGCCAAACCAAATCGGCACCGCCCGGGCTTCGGCCCGGGCGGTTTTCATTTGCGCGCCGGCATCAGGTTGAGTCTCAGATGCAGCGGCCGCCGTCGACATCGAGGCAGAGCCCGGTGAGGAGCTCGGCCTCGTCGGAGGCGAGATAGAGGGCGGCATTCGCGATATCGCGCGGCGTGCTGAAGCGGCCGAGCGGGATCGTCGCCTCGTATTTCTTGCGGTTCTCGGGCGTGTCTTCCTCGCCCATGAACATTTCCGTCATCCCGGACTCGCCGAGAACCGGGTTGATGCCACAGACCCGGATACGGTCCGGGGCCAGCTCGACCGCCATCGACTTGGTCAGCGTGATCACCGCACCCTTCGACGCGTTGTACCAGGTCAGCCCCGGGCGCGGCCGCACGCCCGCCGTGGACGCGATGTTGATGATCACACCGCCGCCGCGCTGCCGCAGCACGGGCACCGCGTGCAGCGCCGAGAGATAGATCGACTTCACGTTCACCGCGAAGATGCGATCGAAAGTCGCCTCATCGACCTCCAGCATGGGCTGCCGCCGGTGCGTGATCCCGGCGTTGTTGACGAAGATGTCGAGCCCGCCGAAACGGTCCAGCGTCGTCTCGACCAGCGCCCGCATTTCCCCGTTATGGGAGACGTCCGCCTTGCAGAAGGTTGCGGCGTCCGTGCTGCCCAGCCCTTCGACGGCCGCTTGCCCGGCCTCCACGTTGATGTCGGCTAGAACGACGCGCGCGCCCTCCTCGACGAAGCGTGTGGCGATGCCGCGGCCGAAGCCCGACCCGGCGCCGGTAACGATCGCGATCTTGTCTTTTAGCCGCATTGTCCGGTCATCCTTTTCTCCTTGCCTTCCGTCGAGAACCTTGCCCTCTCGGGCGCCGTTTCGCCATAGTGGCGTCGTGATTTTCCTGTTCACCGATTTCGGCCATGAAGGCCCCTATGTCGGCCAGATGCATGCGGTGCTGGCGCAGCAGGCGCGTGGCGTGCCCGTCATCGACCTGATGCATGACGCGCCGGCGCATGACCCGCGCGCTTCGGCCTATCTCCTCGCGGCCCTCGCCGCCGACTTCCCGGAACGATCGGTCTGCTGCGCCGTCGTCGATCCCGGCGTCGGAACGGCGCGGCCGCCGGTCGTCGTCGAGGCCGATGGCCGCTGGTTCGTCGGTCCGGGAAACGGCCTGTTCGAACAGGTGCAGCGCCGCGCCGAGACGCAGCGGGTCTGGCGCATCCGTTGGCAGCCGGAAAAGCTGTCCCAGTCCTTTCACGGCCGCGACCTGTTCGCGCCGGTCGCGGCGCGGATCGCATCCGCCGGAACGCCGCCGGCCGACTGGCTGGAAGCCGCCGTCGGGGAGACGCCGGACCAGCGGCCGGGCGCCGCGTGGCCCGACGACCTGGTCGAAATCATCTATGCGGACCGCTTCGGCAACCTGATGACCGGACTGCGGGCCGAGAAGGCTGACCCTGCGGCCGTCCTTCATGTCAACGGGCATGCGGTGCGCCATGCCCGCGTCTTCGGCGCGGCGCCGGCGGGCCAGCCTTTCTGGTACGGCAATTCCAGCGGCCTCGTGGAGATCGCGGCGCCGAACGCTAGCGCGGCCGGCATGCTGGATGCGGCCGTCGGCTGCGTCGTCCGCGTGGAGGGACAGGGCTGACCTGAATCAGCCGCTGCACGCCGCTTCGTGCTAGGCTATGCGCCGCTGGGAGCACCCGACAGATGATCGCACGCGTCATTTTGTTCCTGTTGCTGACGGTCGGCGGCGCGCTCGCGCTGGCCGCGGACAAGGTCCAGGCGCCGGCACAGGGCCCTGCCGTCATCCTGGACATCAAGGGCGGTATCGGTCCCGCGACCAGCGACTACGTCCGGCGCGGCCTCGAGGAGGCCGCCAAGAAAGGCGCGCCGGTGATCATCCTGCGCATCGACACGCCGGGCGGCCTCGACACGGCGATGCGGACCATCATCAAGTCGATCATCGCCTCGCCGGTCCCGGTGATCGGCTATGTCGCGCCAAGCGGCGCCCGGGCTGCCAGCGCCGGCACCTACATCCTCTATGCCACGCATATCGCGGCGATGGCGCCCGGCACGGACCTCGGCGCGGCCACGCCCATCAGCATCGGCGGATCGGAGGCGCCGTCCAACCCCTTCGGCTCGAAGCCGGAAAAATCCGGCTCGAAGAACGGCGAAAAGACAACCAACACACCGCCGGCGGGACACCCGACCCTACGTGACAAGATCGTGAGCGAGGCCATCGCCTATATCCGAAGCCTCGCGGAGCTGCGCGGCCGAAACGCCGACTGGGCCGAGCAAGCCGTACGCCACGCCGCGTCGCTCACCGCCAAGGAAGCGCTGCAGAAGCATGTCATCGACCTGATCGCGCCCAGCGTGCGCGCCCTTCTCACTGCGATCGACGGACGGACGGTCGCCGTCGCCGGCGTGGAGCGGCAGCTCAAGACCAAGGATCTCGACACGGTGACGGTGGAGCCCGACTGGCGCAGCCAGCTCCTGAGCGTGATCACCGACCCGAACGTGGCCTATATCCTGATGATCGTCGGTATCTACGGCATCATCTTCGAATTCTGGCATCCGGGGCTGGTCGTGCCCGGCACTGTCGGCGCCGTCAGCCTGCTGCTCGCGCTTTATGCATTCAACGTGTTGCCAATCAACTATGTCGGGCTTGCGCTCATCCTGCTCGGCACCGCGCTGATGGTGACCGAAGCCTTCGTGCCGAGCTTCGGCGCGCTCGGGATCGGCGGCATCGCCGCCTTCGTCGTCGGCTCGATCATGCTGATGGACGCCGACGTTCCGGGATTCCACGTTTACATGCCGCTGATCGGCGCGATCGCGACGGTGAGCGCCGCGCTTTTCCTGTTCGTCGGCATGATGGTGATGCGGGCGCGGCGGCGGGCCGTCGTCTCCGGGCCGGAGGAGCTGATCGGCCTCGGCGGCGAAGTGGTCTCCTGGTCCGGCCTCACCGGCCGCGTCCACGCCCATGGCGAGATCTGGCAGGCGCGCGCGCAGAGCGAGCTGACGCCTGGGAATAAAATACGTATCCGGCAGCGCGAAGGCCTCGTGCTTCTGGTCGAGCCCGAATCGAAATAGAGGTGATCCGATGCTGAGCTACGTGGTCGTCATCGCCATCCTGGTGCCGCTGTTCCTGATCCTCTCCGCGCTGCGCATCACGCGGGAATACGAGCGCGGCGTGGTTTTCCTGCTGGGCCGCTTCTGGAAAGTGAAAGGGCCGGGCCTGATCCTCGTCATCCCGGTGATCCAGCAGATGGTCCGCGTTGACCTGCGCACCCGCGTCTTCGACGTGCCGGAACAGGACGTGATCTCGCGCGACAACGTCTCGGTCAAGGTGAACGCAGTGGTCTATTTCCGGGTCATCGACGCCGAGCGGTCGATCATCCAGGTGGAAGACTTCATGATGGCCACCAGTCAGCTCGCGCAGACGACGCTGCGCTCGGTGCTGGGCCAGCACGAGCTCGACGAGATGCTGGCCGCGCGCGACAAGCTCAATGTCGACATCCAGACCATCCTTGATGCGCAGACGGATGCCTGGGGCATCAAGGTGATGAACGTCGAGATCAAGCATGTCGACATCAACGAGAGCATGATCCGCGCGATCGCCCGCCAGGCAGAGGCCGAGCGCATGCGACGCGCCAAGGTGATCGACGCGGAAGGCGAGCTGCAGGCCTCGGAAAAATTCCTCGAAGCCGCCAAGGTCATGTCGGCCAACAGCCAGGCGATCCTGCTGCGCTATCTCAACACCTTGCAGGCCGTCGCCTCGGACAAGACCTCCACCGTCGTCTTCCCCTTCCCGCTCGACGTGCTGCGCCTGTTCGCCGGAAACGGCGACAAACCCGGCGGCCCGGCTTAACGGCGGCGTGGTGTCCGCGGATATTCGAGATATTTGAGGCGCTTCATCTCGAGCTGGCTGCGGCCGTTGGCGTTGAGAATGAGCGCGATCGCGAGTGACAGCGCGGCCAGCAGCATGACGCCGGTGGCGAGCACCGCGGTGGGCAGGCGCGGGACGAGTCCCGTCTGGAAAAATTCGATGACGATCGGATAGCCGAGCGCAATCGACAGCAACGCCAGTGCCACCGCCGCCGCGCTGTAGAACATCAGCGGCCGGTAATGCTGGATGAACCGGACGATCGTGAACAGGATCTTGAGCCCGTCGCGGTAGGTCCGAAGCTTGCTTTCCGAGCCTTCGCCCCGGCTGCCATAGGCCGTCGGCATTTCGGCGACGGGCATACGAAGCTGAATCGCGTGCACCGACAGCTCGGTCTCGATCTCGAACCCCTGCGACAAGGCCGGGAAGGATTTTACGAAGCGCCGGGAAAGCACCCGGTAGCCCGAGAAGATGTCGCGGAAACGATCGGCGAACAGCCAGGCCACCGCCTTGTTGAACAGCAGGTTGCCGGTGCGGTGCCCCGAACGATAGGCGTCGGGCGAGCCGTCGGCCCGCGTGCCGACCACCATGTCGAGCTGCCGGTCGAGGAGCATGTCGATCAGCGCCGGCGCCTGGCTCGCGTCATAGGTGCCGTCGCCGTCCGCCATGACATAGACGTCCGCCTCGATGTCCGCGAAGGCCCGGCGCACGACGTTGCCCTTGCCCTGCATCGGCTCATGGCGGACGCGCGCGCCCGCCGCCTCCGCAACGGCGGCGGTGTCGTCGGCCGAATTGTTGTCATAGACGTAGATAGCGGCATCCGGCAGCGCCTGCCGGAAATCCCGCACCACGCCGGAAATCGCCGCCGCCTCGTTGTAACACGGCAGGATGACGGCGATGTCTAGGCCCTCGGTCCGGCTCACGCTAGCCTCCGCGGCAACGCCGCCGAATCCGTCGGCCGGTAAAGGGCAACCAATGGATTAGGGAAAAAGAAGTGGTGCCGCTGAGGTGACTCGAACACCTGACCCACGCATTACGAATGCGTTGCTCTACCAACTGAGCTACAGCGGCGCCCTGGCGCTTTCGCGCATGCCTAACGGCGCGGAACATAAGCGTGTCGGCGCGGATTCGCAAGCGGCGAGGCGCGGCCCGCCGGCCGGCCCGTCGCGGCGCCGAAGATGGTAAAGAAGATTTTAACCTTATGTGATGTGCATCACTGCGGAAAGGCATGCGGTGCCCTAGCATCATCCTTGCCACACTGCAGGAAGCGACCACGGACGCTTGACGTCTTCCGAAGCTTCCCACTGATTAACTTGCAATCTTACTATCCCCAGTCTGGGCCGGCGGCTCCCTCCGCCGGCCCATTTCTTATCGCGGGCCTCATCGCGATCGGCGGCCGGGCGTGAATCAGTCGGCCTGCCCGGCGCGCGCCGGACCCGGCAGGCTCGTCGACGCCGGCCGCGCGGGCAGCCGGGCGCCCACATGCGGCGGCGGCCGCCAGTCCATCGTGTCGAAGGCGCCGCAGTGATGGCAGCGCGCGTTCCACGACCCCGCCGCCGCGCCGCAGCTGTCGCAGACCCAGGTCGGATCCGGATCCGCGGTCGCCACGCGCTCGAGCCATTTTCGCGATTCCGCGAGGTTGTCGTGCTCCGCCTCTTCAAGCTCGGCGAGCAGGCGGCAGACGCGCGGCGTCAGCGCCCGATCGGCGGCCTGGCCGAGATGCGCGCGCGCCTCGCCCCAAAGCCCCGCCTCGAGCGCGGCTTCGGCGAGCGCCAGATGCCCTTCCGCGTGGTCGGGGCGGAAGCTCAGCAGCCGCTGGTATCGCTTGACCCGCTGCAGCGGCGCCTCGCCCTCGAACAGCGCGCCATAGGCCGCGGCAATCTCGGGATGCGGATGCTGCGGCCAGATCTTCTCGAGCAGGCGCTGCGCGCGCCGCGTCTTGCCCTGCCGGCCGAGCAGCCGGGCATGCTGGACGGCGGCCGGCACGAGATCGGAATCGAGCTGCTGCGCCTCGCGGGCGAAGGACAGCGCGGCCTCGATCTCGCCGTCCTTTTCGGCAAGCCGGCTGCGCTCGACAAGCACCGCCGCGCGCCACGGCCGGGCGTCGGACGCGGCGAAAACCTTGTTGCGCAGCGCCTCGGCCATGGTGTGGTCGGCCGCCGCCCACTGCCCGAAATCGATCTGAAGCTGGAACAGCCGCTCGACGATGCCGCGCGCCCGCGGGTGTTGGCGATAGGCTTTCTCGGCCAGGCGCAGCGCCTCTGCCCGATCCCCGGCCGCCTCCGCTTGATCGAGCAGACCGCGCAACCCGATGAGCGCAGTCTCGGGCGCTTGCGCCATCTCCTCGTAGGTGCGGCGCGCGGTAGCCGTGTCGCCGCCCAGCCGCGCGGCCTCGGCCCGTAGCAGACGCGTCGCCGAAAGGTCTTCGAGCAGCGCCTCGGCCTTCCGTGCCTGTTTCTGCGCCTCACGGCTGTCGCCGGCGGCGGCGGCGATCATGCCGGAGCTGAGCGCCTCGTAGCCCCGGCGGCGGCGGCGAAGACGCAGCGCTTCGCCGATACTGACCGGCAAGCGCAGCAGGAACCGCCAGAACCTGTAGGCGAGTGCGCCCAGGACGGTGACGACGGCGATCACGAAAACGAGCATCGCCACCGAGGTATCTGCCCGCCAGCCGAACCATTCGACCGTCACCGTCCCCGGATTGTGGCCGAGCCAGGCGGCGGCAAGCGCCACCAGTAGGATGACGATGGCGAGAAGAAGGACGCGTTTCATTGGGTCCCACGCCCGTCGGCCGCGCCCGCGCTTGCGCCACTGGCCGCCGCCGCCCGCGATTCCGCCGCCAGCCGGTCGACGATGCGGGCGCGCACGGCGGCAACCGCGGCGTCGGCGGCGAGACGGTTGCGCGCGTCGGCGAGCCACGGCACCGCCGGGCCGGGCATCCCGTCAAGCGCATGAACCGCCGCGGCAAGATCATTGCGCGCAAGCGCGCGTTCCGCCCGGGTGACGGGCGACGATTCCCCGCCCTTGCCGATCGGCCGCATGTTAACGAGCGACTGCACCTTCGCGCGTAGCGTATCGAGCCAGTTGCCGTTCTTCGGAGCGGCGGCCGGCGCCCGCAGCTCGGGCGCCATCACCGCAAACCGGTGCGACAGGTCGGCGAGCGTGGGCACGCCCGTCTTGGCCCAGCTTTGCAACGTTCCGGCCGCATTCTTGATCGCCGCGTCGCCGTCGGCCAGCGCGATCAGGCCGTCGAGCGCGTTGCCATACGGGCGGCCGCTGTCGAGGGCCGTTTCGAGCTGCCCCGCGGCCACCGCCAACGCCGCGATCCGCTCGCCGCTCACCGGGCGTCGGTTCTCCAGCTTCTTGATACGGCCTTCCATCGCATCCGTCGTGCGGCGCAGCGCCGCCACGTCCGCCTGCAACGCTGTCAGGGAATCGCCGGTCGCCGCCGCCGCTGTGCTGGCGCGTTTCTCCGCCTGGGCAATTCGCTGGGTGAGCGCCTCGACCGAAGCCTGCAGCGCGCCGACCTCGGCCGTGACCGATTGCACCGCCTTGCCGCCACCGCTTTCGGAGGAGGCCAGCCGGGCGAACTGGCGCGATACGGTGTCGATCTTTTCATCGATGCGGTCCATGCGCTGGCGCAATCCGGTGTCGGGCGTGGGCGCCGCTTCGAGCTTCGCGACGCGCTCCGCCAGATCGGCCACTGGCGGAGGCCTCTCACCGAAGAACTGGCCCCAGTAGCGGTATGATGCCACGCCGGCGAGCGCGACGACGGCCAGGATCAGAGCGGCCCAGGCAACGCCGGAGCCGCCCATCGGCGCAGCCGGCGCCGCGGCCGGCGCCGGTGCCGCCGTTTTCTCCGAAGGCTCCGGCGAAGCGCTTTCGCCTGCCGGCGCGGCTTTGCCCACCGGCAAATCGCTGGACAGATCAACGCCATGCGCCGCGGCGGCGCTGCGCACGGCTGCGAAGCGGTTATCGGGAATATGGCCGCGGCCTTTCCATCCCTGGACGGTCGTCACCGGCACCCCCAGCTTCGTCGCCATGGGCCGAATGCCGCCGAACCGGTCGATGACCGCGGACGCATCACCGGTTTTCAGGAGATCGTCGATGTCAGCGGAATTTTCCGACGCGGTATCCGGTGTGCTTGCTTCGGTCAATTCGCGCTCCAGTGTAGCGAGCAGGCTTTCCTGTTTCGGCTCCGGGGCGACAGTTACCGCCCGCCAGGATATCGCCGAGGCCGCCTCTGCAACGGCCTCGCTCAGGCAAAAAGCCCCGATCCCCCGGCATGCCTCGGTCAACCCGGCAGCGCGCACCACACTAACAAAGCTGGCGGCGCTGCGCGGAGAAAAAAACAACGCGGCGTCGACCGTGCCGTCGCGAAGCGCCGCGACGACCGAGGGATCGAAGCTGTCTACCCGCTCGGCCGTGTAGAGCTGCAGGCGCTCGACCGCGAAGCCGGCCGCGCCCAGCGCGCCGGCAAGGTCGCCGGCGACCGCGCTGCCGGCCGCGTGCAACAGCCTGCCCGCCGCCGGATCGAGGCGATCCGCCACGAGCCGGGCGAGGTCGTCGACATTGCCGCCGGCGCTCGTGACCGACGAAAACCCCTCGGCCCTGGCCGCGGCCGCAGTCGCGTCGCCGACGGCGAAGACCGCGAGCGTCCGGACGCCGGAGCGGCGGGCGAAGGCGCGAACGCCGTTCGCCGAGGTGAAGAGCAGCGCCTGAACGCCGCCGAGGTCGGGCGGCGGCCCCTCCGTCGGCCGGATACGCAGCAGCGGCTGCAGCAGCACGTCGAAGCCGCGACGCTGCAGGGAATCGGCGAGCGGCAGGGCGTCCGCGCTCGGCCGCGTGACCAGCACGCGGGGGCGGGCCGGTCGGTTCGTCATGAGAAGAAATCCGCCGTCATCAAAGCCCGTAATTCGGCGCCGAGATCCGCCGCCATGGCGATCGCGTCGCCCGTGGCCGCGCTTCGTTCCCGGCGATGCAGCTCCGAGCCGTCCGGCCGCGCGACGAGGCCGCGGAGCCGCAACGTCTTACCCGAGCCGTCCAGCTCCGCCAGCGCGCCGATCGGCGTGCGGCAGGACCCGTCCAGCGCTCCCAGCATCGCGCGCTCCGCCGACACGCAGATCTCCGTCTCACGATGGTTGATCGCCGCCAGCAGCGCGAGCGTCTCGGTATCCGCCGTCCGCGCCTCGACGCCGATCGCGCCCTGGCCCGCCGACGGCAGGATGACGTCGGCTTCCAGCATCTGGGTCATGACGCCGAGCTGCGCCAAGCGCTTGAGCCCGGCGGCGGCGAGCAGCGTTGCGTCGGCCTCGCCCTCTCCCAACTTGCGCAGCCGGGTCTGCACATTGCCGCGAAAGGGAACGACGCGCAGGTCGGGGCGGCGATGCAGCAGCTGCGCCTGGCGGCGGACGGAGGAGGTGCCGATGCGCGCGCCCTCTGGTAAGGCGTCGAGCGATTCGCGGTTGGCCGAAAGCAAGACATCGCGCGGATCTTCCCGCGGCAGCATCGCCACGATGGAAAGCCCGTCGGGCAGGAAGGTCTCGACATCCTTCATCGAGTGGACCGCCAGGTCGATCTGATTGTCGAACAGCGCCTGCTCGATCTCCTTGGTAAACAGGCCCTTGCCGCCGACCTCGGCCAGCGGGCGGTCCTGGATGCGGTCACCGCTGGTGCGCACGACGCAATACTCGATTTCCAGCGCGGCGTGCGCGCGCATCAAGGCCCCACCGACGGCTTCCGCCTGGATCAAGGCTAGCGGCGAGCCGCGCGTTCCGATTCGCAGTTTGGGCGTCATGGCGCATCTCTACCCGCTTCCCCGCCCGACCGGAAGGGGTTTGCGATCCCCAGCGGCAAGGGCTACAACCCCGCCATGCTCGTGCTCGGCATCGAGACCTCCTGTGATGAGACCGCCGTGGCGGTCGTCCGGGATGACCGGACGATCCTCGCCAACGTCGTGCTGTCGCAGCTCGACGAGCACCGACCCTATGGCGGCGTGGTGCCGGAGATCGCGGCGCGCAGCCATCTCGACCACATCGGCGGGCTGGTGGCGCGCGCCCTCGACGAGGCCGGGATCGGCTACGAGGACCTGGACGGCGTGGCGGCGACGGCCGGCCCGGGGCTGATCGGCGGCGTCATGGTGGGGCTGATGACGGGCAAGGGGATCGCGCTGGTCCGCAAGCTGCCCTTCGTCGCGGTCAACCACATGGAAGCGCATGCGCTGACGCCGCGCCTGACCGAGGGCATCGATTTTCCCTATCTCGCGCTGCTCGTCTCGGGCGGGCACTGCATGCTGCTCGCCGTCACCGGGCCCGGCGGTTATCGGCGCTACGGCACGACCTTGGACGACGCGGTCGGCGAAGCCTTTGACAAAACGGCCAAGATGCTCGGCCTCGGCTATCCCGGCGGACCGGCGCTGGAAGCGGCCGCGCGGGCGGGCGACCCGGCGCGCTTTGACTTGCCGCGGCCGATGCTGGGCCGGCCCGATTGCGACTTTTCCTTCTCCGGGCTGAAGACCGCGGTGCGCCAGACGATCGACCGGCTGCCGGCGGGCGCGCTCGACCGGCAAACCGCACGCGACATCGCCGCGTCCTTCCAGCAGGCGGTCGCCGATGTGCTCGCCGACCGGGCGGCGCGTGCGATCGCGCGCTTTCGCGTGGAATTTCCATCGAGTAACACGCTTGTGGTCGCGGGCGGCGTCGCCGCCAATCAGGTGCTGCGGGCCGCGCTCTCGCACGCGGCGGGCTCGGCGGGCATGCGCTTCGTCGCGCCGCCGCTGGCGCTCTGCACCGACAATGCGGCGATGGTGGCCTGGGCCGGCATCGAGCGGCTGCGCGCGGGGCTCACGGATACGCTCGATGCGCCCGCCCGGCCGCGCTGGCCGCTTGACGAAACCGCCGCGATGCCAGGAGGGTAGGCCATGGCGCGAATTGCAATCATCGGCGGCGGGGCATGGGGCACGGCGCTTTCCTGCGTCGCGCGGCGCGCCGGGCACGAGGCGACGCTCTGGGTGCGCGAGCCGGAAGTCGTCGAGGCGATCAACGCCGGCAAGGGCAATCCGATCTTCCTGCCGGACATCGCGCTCGAGCCCGGCATCGTGGCAACCGGCGACATGGCCGCGGCTCTCGCGGACACGGACGCCGTGCTGCTCGTCGCCCCATCGCAGTTTCTCCGCGACGTCGCCACCGGCATGCGCCCACATCTGAAACCCGGGACGCCCCTGGTGCTCTGCGCCAAGGGGATCGAGCACGACACGCTCGCCCTGATGACGGAAGCCGCCGAGGCGGCGCTGCCCGACTCGCCCATCGCGGTCCTGTCCGGCCCCACTTTCGCGCGCGAGGTGGCGCAGGGCCTGCCGACCGCCGTGACGCTCGCCTGCGCCGACACGGCGCTCGGCCAGAAGCTGGTCGAGCTGATCGGCATCCCGTTGTTTCGCCCCTATCTCTCGGACGATCCCGTCGGCGCGGAGATCGGCGGCGCCGTCAAGAACGTGCTCGCCATCGCCTGCGGCATCGTCACCGGCAAGAAGCTGGGCGACAATACGCGCGCCGCGCTGATCACCCGCGGCCTTGCCGAGATGGCGCGGCTCGGCGTCGCCAAGGGCGGCAAGCCGGAGACGCTGATGGGCCTGTCCGGGCTCGGCGATCTGACGCTGACCTGCAACGGCCCGCAGTCGCGCAACATGTCGCTCGGCATCGCGCTTGGCGAAGGCCGCGCGCTCAAGGAGGTCCTGGCCGAGCGCAAGTCGATCGCCGAAGGCGTGTTCAGCGCCGCCACGGTGGTCGCGCTGGCCGCCAAGCTCGGCGTCGAGATGCCGATCTGTGCCGCCGTGGACCAGGTGATCAACCACGGCGCCGATATCGAGCGGACGATCGCGGGCCTGCTCAGCCGGCCCTTCCGCACGGAAACGCCGGATATCGATTGACTGGCACGAATTGACCCCCGTGCGAGGGCCCGTTAGCCTCCTCGCACGCCATCAATAATCGCCGCTAGGGAGACCGACCATGCTGTGGGCCATCGCTTGTGAAGACAATGCGGACACCGCCGCGATCCGCGAAAAGCACCTCGCCCCCCACCGCGAATATCTGCAGAGCCAGAAGGGCATCCTCGTGCTCGCCGGCGCGACGCAGAACGACGCCGGCACCGAAGCGATCGGCAGCCTGTTCATCGTCAACGTGGACAGCCGCGCCAAGGCCAAGGCCTTTTCCGACGGCGATCCCTTCGCTAAGAACGGCGTATTCAAGAAGGTCACGATCACCCGCATGCGCAAGGGGCAGTGGAACCCGGGCGCGGCGGAAGGCGCGTAAGCGTCAAGAGCGAGCCACCGGCTCCAGGAGCGGCCATGCTGTTCGTCTATTACCTGCTCGACGCCCCCGGCATGGCCGCCCGCCGCGCGGAGATCCGCACGACGCATCAGCAATATCTGGCCGAAGAAGCCAGCCGCTTCTTTGCCGCCGGCCCGCTGTGGCGCGACGACCTTTCCGCCATGACCGGCTCGATCTTCATCATGGACTGGCCCGACCGCCGGACCGCCGCCGCCTGGCTGGAGGACGAGCCCTTCACGCGCAACGGCGTCTACAATTCCGTCACCATCAAGGCCTATAACAACCTGTGGCCGAAGGCCGGCCGTCCCAAGGTCCGCGACCGGCTGTTCGCCTATTTCAATCTCAACGGTCCCAATGCCGCCGCCCCGCGCAAGGCCTACCGCCAGGCGCATCTCGATTACCTCGCCGCGACGGAGGACCATCTCTTCGCCGTCGGCCCGATGTTCGAGGACAGTGACGCGACCGAAATGGAAGACCGCATCGGCTCGCTTTATATCGTCGACTTTCCCGACCGCGCGGCCGCCGACGCCTGGTTCGCCGCCGAGCCGTTCAACGCCAACGGCGTTTACGGCGACAAGCGGACGCAGGCGTATGAAAATCTTTGGCCCAAGAACAGCACTTAGGAAGGCGCATGGCCCACTGGCTTTTCAAATCGGAACCGGGCGCCTGGTCCTGGGATGACCAGGTGAAGAAGGGCGTCGAGCACTGGAACGGCGTGCGCAACTACCAGGCCGCCAACAACATGAAGGCAATGAAGATCGGCGATCTCGGCTTCTTCTATCACTCCGTCGACGAGAAGCGGATCGTGGGGATCGTCGAGGTCGTTCGGGAATACTACCCGGATCACACCGATGCCTCGGGCCGCTTCGGCATGGTCGACGTCAAGGCGGTGAAGCCGATGAAGCGTCCGGTCACGCTCGCGGCAATCAAGGCCGAGCCGCGGCTCGCGAACTTGGCCCTGGTGCGCCAGTCGCGCCTGTCGGTCACGCCGATCGGCGACGACGAGTGGACGCTGATCTGCGCCATGGGCGAGACCACGGCCTAGGGCGCGGCGCATGGCGATCAAACTCGACAAGGTCCTTTGCCGGATCGAGGACATCAACGACGGCGAAGGCAAGGGCTTCGAGATCGAGCAGGACGGCAAGGTGCTCGATATCTTCGTGCACCGGCAGGGCGACGTCATCCGGGGCTATCACAATGTCTGCCCGCATGTGGCGTCGCCGCTCAACTGGGCGAACGGCAGCTTCATGACCCTGGACAGGAAATATATCCTCTGCGACACGCATGGCGCGGAGTTCCGCATCGAGGACGGCCATTGCATCAGCGGCCCTTGCGCGGGCGATCGGCTGCAGCCGCTCAAAGTCGAGCTGCGCGGCCGGGACGTGGTGTTGATCGAGCTCTAACCGACGCAGAACGCCCGGTATTCCAACGCCAGGTCCTTCACCGCGACCTCGACGAAGCGCCGGCCGTCTTCCGGCGTGGCGAGCGAAGGGTCCGCGCCGCGCCGGCCGTCCGGGTGGCGGCGGCGGAAATCGGCCGCGCCCTGGATCGGGTCGCTGTCGCGCGCCACCGGGCCCAGCGCGGCGGAGCGCTGCTGGTCGGGGAAGGCGTACCAGGTAACGGCGACCTCGTCGGGCGTCGCATGCGTGCCGCGCTTGTCGCCGTAAAGCGCGTCCGACAGTTTCTTTACCGACGGCGTCTGCCACCAGTTGGCGATCCGGCACGTCACCTCCGCCGGCATCTGGTTAGTGCCCGGCGTGGCCATCGCCACCGCTTCGCCCAGTTCAGCGTGGATCTCGCTGAACGCCGTGTTCACGGGCGCGATGTTGCCGCCATGGCCGTTGACGAAGAAGAACTTGTCGAAGCCGTGGCGCGCCAGCGACATCACGATATCGCGAACGACCAGGATGAGCGTCGACGGCCGCAGCGTGACCGAGCCGGCGAAGGCCATGTGATGCTGCGCCATGCCCACCGCGATCGTGGGCGCGACCATGGCGCCGGCCTCCTCGCCCAGGCGCCGGGCGATGACCTCCGCGGTCAGCGCGTCGGTCCCGATCAGGCCGGTCGGCCCGTGCTGTTCCGTCGAGCCGATGGGGAGGATGATCCCGGTGCTTTTTTCGAGATAGGACTCGACCTCCGGCCATGTGGAAAGCTGAAGCTGCATGCGCCGAACCCCCTTGTTCGAGCCCTGTCCGGACAATTCACGATAGGCGCGGTGGGCTTGGTCTGCCCCCACAGATATGACACTATAGCGATCCGAAAGAAAAGCCGGCGCGCCGGTCAATATCGCGCCGGATGGAAAGGATTTTGCAGGGGAAACGCGATACCATGGCTGACAACGAACTCTTCCCGGTACCGGAAGCGGTTGCGAAACGGGCCTGGGCCGACAGCGCGAAATACCAGGAGATGTACCGCCGGTCGGTGGACGACCCGGAAGGCTTCTGGGCCGAGCACGGCAAGCGGATCGACTGGTTCAAGCCCTACAGCAAGATCAAGCAAACCTCCTACGATCCGCATGACGTCCACATCCGCTGGTTCTACGACGGCACGCTGAACGCGGCGTACAATTGCCTCGACCGGCATCTCGAGAAGCGCGGCGATCAGGTGGCCATCCTGTGGGAAGGCGACGACCCGAAGGACGACCGGAAAATCACCTATCGCGAGTTGCATCGTGAGGTCTGCAAGTTTGCCAACGCGCTGAAAGGCATCGGCGCCAAGAAAGGCGACCGCATCACAATCTACATGCCGATGATCCCCGAGGCCGCAGTGGCGATGCTCGCCTGCGCCCGCATCGGCGCGATCCATTCAGTGGTGTTCGGCGGATTCTCGCCGGATTCGTTGGCCAACCGCATTCAGGACGCGGACTGCTCCATCGTCATCACGGCGGATGAAGGCGTCCGCGGCGGCCGCAAGATCCCGTTGAAGAAGAACACCGACGAGGCGTGTGCCGAATGCCCGACGGTCGAGAAGGTCGTCGTCGTCAAGCGCACCGGCGGCCAGATCGACTGGCAGAATGGCCGCGACGTCTGGTACCACGACATCGTGGCGGCGGCGTCGGAAGACTGCCCGGCGGAGGAAATGGGCGCCGAAGACCCGCTGTTCATCCTCTACACCTCGGGATCGACCGGTAAGCCCAAGGGTGTGCTGCACACGACCGGCGGCTACATGGTCTACACCTCGATGACGCATCAATACGTCTTCGACTACAAGGACGGCGAGGTCTATTGGTGCACGGCGGACGTCGGCTGGGTCACGGGGCACAGCTACATTGTCTACGGGCCGCTGGCCAATGGCGCGATTTCGGTGATGTTCGAGGGAGTGCCGAACTATCCCGACACGAGCCGCTTCTGGCAGGTCTGCGACAAGCACAACATCGACATCTTCTACACGGCGCCGACGGCGATCCGCGCGCTGATGCGCGAAGG
>CAZPFL010000028.1:0-33004 GCA_964585785.1 uncultured Rhodospirillaceae bacterium | reverse complement strand
CGACCAGGCGCGCACCATCCGCATCCCGGTGCACATGATCGAGACGATCAACAAGCTGGTCCGCACCTCACGCCAGATGCTGCACGAGATCGGCCGCGAGCCGACGCCGGAAGAGCTGTCGGAAAAGCTGCACATGCCGCTCGAGAAGGTGCGCAAAGTGCTGAAGATCGCGAAGGAGCCGATCAGCCTCGAGACGCCGATCGGCGACGAGGAGGACAGCCATCTCGGCGACTTCATCGAGGACAAGAACGCGATCCTGCCGTCCGACGCGGCGATCCATTCCAACCTGCGCGAGACGACGACGCGCGTGCTGTCCAGCCTGACGCCGCGCGAGGAGCGCGTGCTGCGCATGCGCTTCGGCATCGGCATGAACACCGACCACACGCTGGAGGAAGTCGGCCAGCAGTTCTCGGTCACCCGCGAGCGTATCCGCCAGATCGAGGCGAAGGCGCTGCGCAAGCTGAAGCACCCGAGCCGCTCGCGCAAGCTGCGGAGCTTCCTCGACTACTGAGGGTCCGGTTGCAGGGTTTCGAACAGCGGAGGGACGGCATGCACGTCCCTCCGTTTTTCGTTGGGGAAGCGGCCGGCTTTTACTCTGAGCCGTCATGCCACGCTTCATGCGTGGCATCCACGGACGGATGCTCTGAGAAGGTGCTCGGCCTTTCCCTATGCCCTGGCCATGGATGCCACGGACAAGCCGTGGCATGACGCCCAAAATGAAAGCGATCCGCCTTGCGCATCCGCCCATCCGCCGATATACGCAGCGATTAGCGGCACCGCCGCTACCGGATATGCTATTTTCCCGGACCGCCTACAGCGCTGGGCCCGTAGTTCAGTTGGTTAGAACGGACCGCTCATAACGGTTATGTCGCAGGTTCGAGTCCTGCCGGGCCTACCATCGCCGCAATGGAGATCGCGTCGATTCGAGCCTCCTGCGGTTGCTCTGCTTCTACTCCGCGCCGAGATTGGGAATGTGGAGCACACGACCGCAATGTTTGCAGTGGATGGCGTCAGGCTCGTGCCGGGTAAGGCCGCAATCGGGGCATTCGTATTCCACCTTGGGTGGGCGAAACAGCACCTGGATCAACCGCACGAACAGCGACACGCCGAAAATCATGATGCCGACTGAAAGCAGCCGTCCCGTCGGTCCTGGCAGGGTGATGTCGCCGAACCCGGTTGTAGTCAGTGTCGTGACTGTAAAATAGAGCGCGTCCGCGTAATTCGTGATTTCAGGGTTGGTGCCGTGTTGCGTCTCATACACCAGCGCCGTGGTGACGAAGACGAACATGCCCAGATTGATGATCGCGAACAATGTCGCCTCGTTGCGGCGAAAATACGAGAAATCGCCGCGTAGCTGCTTGAGCAGGTGATAGGAGCGCAGCAGCCGCAAGGTGCGTATCACGCGCAAGAAGGCGAATCCCTCGCCCGCGATCGGCGCCAGAAGCGAGAGAATCACCACCAGATCGGCGAGTCCCGCGGGACTGAAGATCGTGCGCCAACGCTGACGGCTGATAACCAGCCGCGCGGTGTAGTCGAAGACAATGAAGACGCCCAACAGCGCATCGACGATCTCGATCGCCAGCGCGCCGAAAAAGAACGACGACATGATGACGTAAACAATCATCACGAGATCGAAAATCAGCAGGAAATAGCCATAAGCCCGCGCGCCGGGGCTATCACCTTCATAGAGCGCGGTCAGCCCGCTACGTATCGTCATCGTCGAACTTCCCCGCCGGCGGGCGTCGCGCGCGCCCGCTGCGCACGGCAATCAGCACAAGTCACTGGGATCGCAGCCTTCGTTCTCGATCGGGCGGCGTCCTCGGTCTACCCCGCCCCACCGCCCTCCACCAAGCCGACCAGCGGGTTCGGCGTCGGCGGCGCGACCCGCCGTAACGTGTTGGTGTCGCGGTGGTCGAAGGCCGGCGTTTCGCCCCGCACCGCCAGATCCGTGCGCGTCACGTAGCTCCAGCTGTCGTCATCGTTGAAGGTGATGTCGATGCGGTAATAGTCGGTGCGAAACGCCTCTTCGAGGAAGGGGTTCGAGCAAATCCCAAAGCGGGTATCGCCTCGCCGGGCCTCCACCGAAATGGTCTTGTCATCCGGCGCTGCTTTGCCGCCCGCCAGCACTACCTGACCGCGTGGGATGGCGATGGTCTGCATGATCAGCCCTGTCGCCGGTTCCCACAGCCAATACCCGACCTGATCGTGGAAGGTGATGGCTTCTTCATCCGTGTTGATATGGATGTGGTAGCGCAGCCCATACAGCAGCTGCGGGCCGTTGGGTTGCGGATCGATCGGGTCCATTCGGATATGTTCCCGGAACTCGCGCCGTTCGGGGCCTTCCGCCTTGGGGCTGAGATCCACCCCTTGATCGGACTGCCACACGCCGGCCAGGCGGCGCAGCGGCCCTAGATTGGCCAGCGTGTCCGGCGAGAAATCGGGTTCGGTAAAGATATCGTCGGGGATGTTCGGCATGGCTCTCTCATTTGGCGGGCATCTGCCAAGAATGCGTGTCCGCGCCAAGGATGACAAGCAATGGTCCGGATTTATCCTATCCGGCCGGGCATCGGAGGCGGCGGCGCATGCTTCGGCATGCCAATCAAGATTGAGCAGGGAGATCCGGGAATTCGACCTTCGAGTTCCCCCCCACCCCCGATCTCGGAAGCAACCTTCGATTGCTCGGACGCCATGGCGGCGATTTCCTCCATCCTTGATCGGGCCATCCCCCCGTTTCCGGAAGAAATACCTTGGGAAACGTCGCGGTACCACGGTATAGAGCGGCTTGGCTTCCGCCATCGGGTGGGGCCGGATTGCCGGGATGCGGAAAGGAGTACGCCTTGGCCGATCGCATCTTTCTCATGTTCCTGATGACCGCCGCCTATGGCATCGGCTTTGCGCTGGTCCGTTGGACCGTGGGGTTCGTCGCGCCGGTCCGGCCGGTCCCGGTCGGCCTTTCGCTGGTGCTGATCGTCGCGCCCTTGCTGCTGTGCATGGCGCTGGAATGGGGCGCGCAGTTCTGGGACAACACTCCCGGCGCCGTGGGAACGGGAGCGCTCGTCGTCGCGGCGCCGATGCTGCTGGCGGGAATGCTGGCCGGCGCCGTCTTCCTCGGGCTGCGCGCGTTCGGGCCGGCGGTGGACAGCGGCTATATGAGCCGGGAGAACATCGCGCCGTTGCTCGTCGCATGGGGATGGGCGACGATCGGCCTCAGCGCCGCCACATTCGCGCTCTACCGCTATTGGCCCGAGCCGCGCGCGCAGCTCTTCTAGCGGCAATCGCCAAACCGCGTACCGTTGCGTGGCTGAGATGCCGGCCCGCCGTTGCCCATGCTGCTGTGCAACGCGTCCCATATTGCGGCGCGGCATGAAAAGCTCTAGCCTCGTTCCACGACGTCGCGACCTGAACAGCCGGCGAAACGATCCGGCAGCCTGTGCGAACGAAATCGGGTGCGGCGGTGCATGCTTCGGCATGCCAATCAGAAAAGAGCAAAGAGATCCGGGAATTCGACGTTTGCCGCTCGCGGCGCGCCTCATCGGGGCGGCCGGAAGCCGCTGCGGGCGCGTGGTCCATCAGGTCGAGCCGAAGGAGACTTTGCAATGACGACGATGACGGCGAAGAAGGCGGAGACGATACCCGAATCCTCGAGCGATATGAAATTCTCGCATGTGAAGCCGGACGACACGGAATTTCGCGGCGGCGGCCTGCGCGATTTCTTCCTCTATCGTGACCTCGGCATCGCCGATGCGACGAACGGCCAGGTGATTGCGCACCTGGTCAAGGCGAACCTGCCGCCGGAGGAGGGCACCGGCTGGCACAAGCATCTATGCGATTTCCAGATCGTCATCATGATGAAGGGCTGGGCGAAGTTCATGTATGAGGACAAGGTGACCCTGGTTTCCGCGGGCGACTGCGTGCATCAGCGGCCGGGCATCACCCACTACCTGTTCGATTACTCGCCCGACATGGAGTATCTGGAGATCGTCGGCCCGGCGAATTTCGGCACGGCGGAGGTGGAGGGACCCTGCGAGATCCCGCCGCCGACGCCCTGGAAATAACCCCGGGCGCGTTGGGTCGGGCTACGCGAACGGGCGGAGATCGAGGCAGTCTCCGCCCAAACGCCGCAGGCACCCGTGCGCCTCGCCGTCAGAGCGCCGCGAAGGCCTTCGCGCCGATCTGACCGATCTCCTCGTCCTGTTCCGCCGTGCCGCCGCTTTCGCCGAGCGCGCCCAGGATCGTGCCGTCCTTGGATTTGAGCAGGATGCCGCCCCAGACCGGCGTGTACATCGGGTCGCAGAACCAGGTGATCTCGCGCCGCTCGTCGCCCAGCGTCATGGCGAAGAGCCGCTCCTTGACCGCCTTCGTGTCCCGCTGCCATTTCGTCGCGGTGTAGGCCTTGTTGACGCTCATGCGGGCGTTCAGCGGCGAGGCACCGTTCATGCGCGCGAGATAGATCAGCTCGCCGCCCGGATCGACCACCGCGGCGGCGAACTTCAAGCCGCGCTTCTCGGCCTCCTTCAAGATCGTTTCGACCACGACGCGGGCCTCTTCCAGGCCGAGCCTGTCCGCCATCTCTCTTTCCTCCCTGATGCGGCCGCTGACGATGCGGCCCGCGCGCGGCGGAAAAGCCGCCGGCGCTAATACCAGACGCCCTTGCCCGCGCCGCCGTTCGGGATCAGCAGCTCGCCGGTCATCGCGCGGGCCTGCTCGGAGGCGAGGAAGACCGCGACATAGGCGACCTCCGACGCGTCCACCATGCGGCCGATGGCGTTGGTGCGCGGCGCGTCCGGGGCGTAGTCTTGCTTCTCGATCTCCGCCGGCGGGATGCCGAGCTTGGCGGAGCGCTCGGCGAGCACGCGCGCGGTGCGCTCGGTCCGCGTCATGCCGGGATGGATGCAGTTGACCGTGATGCCGTCCCGGCCGAGCGCCATCGCCAACGTGCGCGTGAAATGCACCAGCGAGGCGTTGCGCGCGCCGCCGCTCAGATTGCCGGGCGTGCGGGCGTTGGTGCCGCTGATGTTGATGATGCGGCCCCAGCCGGCCTTCTTCATATGCGGAATCGCCGCCCGCGCGCAGCGCAACGCGCCCATGTACTTGATGTTGAAGTCATCCAGGAAAGCGTCGTCGTCGATCGTCTCGATCGCGCCGATCGCGTTGGGCGAGCCGCCGGGGAGCGACGCGCTGTTGACCAGGATATGCAGCCCGCCCAGCGCCTCCGCCGCGTTGTCGACCATGCGTTCGACGTCCTGGCGGTTGGTCACGTCGCAGGCCATGGGAATGACGGTCCGGCCGGTCGCATCCGCGATCTCCTTCGCGGCCGCCTCGAGCGACTCCTTGGTGCGCGAGGCAAGGACCATGTCGACCCCTTCGCGTGCCAGCTCCAGCGCGATCGCCTTGCCGATACCGCGTGACCCGCCGGCGACGATAGCCTTCTTCCCGTTCAGCCCGAAGTCCATGATCTTCCTCCCTATATGTCTGAATAATTGTTATGACTTCGCCGCCTGGTCGATCCGATCGGCGGATTTCTGCGACCATTCCATCGCTTCTCCTGATCTCGGTCAATGCCGGCAGCGTCCGCGCGTTGATATCGTTACAATTCGATGACGGCGCACGCGGACGGGCACGGCGGCCGTCATGGCTTTTGCCAGGGAGACAGGCGATGTCCGAACGTCACATGCTCGATATCATCCACGACCAGCGGCCGGTCAAACTGCCGCCGACCGCGACGGTCAGGGAAGCCTGCCGCCGTATGAAGGAGCGGCGGGTCGGCGCGGTGCTGGTGACGGAGGACGATGACCGCCTTCTCGGCATCTTCACCGGCCGGGATGCGATCTGCCGGGTGTTGGCGGAGGGCAAGAGCGCGGCGCGCACCCATCTTGCCGAGGTGATGACGCCGACGCCGGACTGCATGCCGCCTGGCAGGACAGCGATCGAGGCGCTTCGGATGATGCAGGATGGCGGCTACCGCCATATTCCGATCACCCAGAACGGCCGCGTGATCGGCATCGTGTCGCGCGGCGATTTCCGCGGGCTGGAGCAGGCCCGGCTCGACGACGAGACGCATTTTTTCGAAAGGCTCTGGTAAGCATCCGACGCCAGGCTAGCGCCTCCAACATCACAGACAGCCGATTTTCCAGCGCATGCGGGACGCTGGCGATTGGCGGCGGGCGCCTTTCGTTCTCGGCGTGTCTTGGTGAAGCAAAGGGTAAAATCCAATGGTCATGACGACGGCGAAGCCGCGGCAAACGGCCGGTGAAGTGCGGGTCTGGGATCCTTTAGTCCGGTGCTTTCACTGGTCGCTCGTCGCCGCCTTCTTCGTCGCCTATTTCACCGAGGACGAGCTCATCGCGCTGCATGTGTGGGCCGGCTATGCGGTGGGCGGGCTGGTGTTGCTGCGCATCCTTTGGGGCTTCGTCGGGACCGAGCATGCGCGGTTTTCCGATTTCTTGTTCGGCCCCTTCGCCGCGCTCCGCTACTTTCGGGACCTTGTCACATTCCGTGCGCGGCGGCATCTCGGCCACAGCCCGGCCGGCGCCTTCATGGTCTATCTCCTGTTGGCGGGCTGCCTTCTGATCGTGGTGACGGGATTGATGACCTACGGCGCCCGCGGGCATGGGCCGCTTAGCGGCTACGTCGAGAACGCCGTTCCCGCGAATACACCGGTCCTCGTATCGGCGGCGCACGCCGACGACGGTGAGCGCGCCGAAGGCCGAAAGAGCCGGCCGGGCCGGCTGTACAAAGAGGTGCACGAGGCGCTCGCGAATATCGTCCTCGCGCTCGTGATTCTGCATGTGGGCGGCGTGCTGCTGGCCAGCCTGGTGCATCGTGAGAACCTGATGCGCGCCATGGTGACCGGCCGTAAACGCGCCGAATGAGGCTGCCGGACGGCCCGGCGGTTACGGAAACTGAACGAAGGGCTGTGGCGGCGTCTTGTCCGGCGGCAGGTAGTTCGGTGCCGGATTGCCGACTGGGCCGAGCGCGCGGATATACCGGTAGAGCGCCCGCAGATCCGAATCCGTCATATGCCTGAGATTGAACCATGGCATGGGCGGCCGCGGCGTCATTTCCTTCGATACCTTCACCCAGTCGTTCTCGCTCATCTTCGACATGTAGAGGCGCAGATTCGGCGCATAGGTCGTGCCCCAAGGTCCGCGCCAGCCGAGCGTATCGCCCATGAGCCGGCTCTTCTCCGGCACCTTGCCGTTATTCTGCAGATAGCCCGCGGTATGGCAGTCGTTGCAGCCGCCGATGACCGACAGATAGCGTCCGCGCTCGATGACGCTGGATTTCGCCCACGCCGCGGCGGGCAGAAGCAAGGCGGCCAGGACGACGGCCGAAATGCCGGGCCGAATTGGACGATATTTTTTGCGGGAAGTATAAGGCACGGACGATCTCCCTGTTTGTTGGCGGCGGAGACTATCACCGCGACCGTGTCGCTCGATAGGGGATCGGATTCCTTCACGCGTCGGTCGTTGTCAGCGCCAGGAGCCGGCGTGCTACGGTGTCGTCGAAGTCACGGTCGAGACGGCGGAGACAGAAGATGACGGACGATGCATCGGTGCGCGCCCATTACGGGCGCAACAACCTCTTCGACGACATCATCGCCGCGCTGACCGCGGCGGGGAAGGACGTCTCCCGGCTGACCGTGCGTGATCTGGCGCCGGTCGATCACTTTCACGGCCGCGGCGTCGAGGCGACAGCCGAACTGGCGGATCTGCTGCCGGTATCACCTGGGGATCATCTGCTCGATATCGGTTGCGGGCTCGGCGGCCCGGCGCGCTATATGGCCGACCGTTTCGGCTGCCGCGTCACGGGCATCGACCTGACCGAGGCATTCTGCGAAACCGCCCGACAGCTCACGGACTGTGTCGGGCTCGGCGCCCGCGTGACGATCCGCCAGGCCAGCGCGCTCGACCTGCCCTTCGACGCGGGGAGCTTCGATACCGCCTATACCCAGAACGTATCGATGAACATCGCGGACAAGGCGCGCTTTCATAGCGAAGCCTTCCGCGTCATCCGGCCCGGCGGCCATTTCGCGCTGTCGGAGCTGGCGCTTGGAACAGGGGGCGCGCCCGTCTACCCGACGCCGTGGTCCGACGACGGCTCGGCCAGCTACTTGGTGAGTGAAGAGGAGACGCTCGCCGGCCTGAAGGCCGCCGGCTTCGAGGTCGTCACGGCGGTCGACAAGACCGCGGCGGCCATGGCCTCCCACCAGCGGATGCGGGAGCGCATCGCGCGCGAGGGGCCTCCGAAGGTTGGCGTACACGTCATCATGGGCGCCGGCGCGCGGGAAAAGGGGCGCAATTCCGTCCGGAACATCGAGGAAGGCCGGACACGGCCCGTGGAAATCCTTTGCCGCAAGCCGGATTGACCGAATGGGCGCGCCCGGGCGCTTTGTGCTAAGATGATGGCAACCGGCGAAACAACCAGTGGTTTCTGGGAGGATCACGACGATGGCGAAGCTTCGGCATATTGCGGTTACGGTCCCCGATCCGGAGGCGACGGCGGCCTTTTATGAAAAGACCTTCGGCCTGAAACGGGTCTATAAGTCCAACTTCGGCGTCATGATGAGCGACGGCACCGTGAGCCTCGCCATTCTGCACTTCCCGACGAACGAGACCGCTGGCGACGAACGGGGCAAGGATTTCTTCGGCCTGCACCATATGGGTTTCGTCGTCGACGACATGGACGAGGCTCGGGCGAAGATCAAGGAGAATGGCGGGCGGTATCATATGAAGGTGCCGAGCCGGCCGAATTCCGAGACCGAGGAGAAATACCGGGATCCCAACGGCGTCGTTTTCGACATCGTGACCGAGGATTACGCCAATTCGACCTGGTATCCGAAGCCGAAGGCGAAGCCCGAAGCGGCGGACTGACCGGAAGAAACAGCGATCTCGCCATGGCGCCGCCTCGTCGCGGAGGGCGGCTGCCGTGTGCATCCTGCGCATGCCGCCAGGCGGAAGCGCGATGATCGACACCAAATTGCCGTAATGTAGACGTAGAACTCCGCCGTCTCTGCGCGCCATGCGCTTCGGTTGCGCCCGCCGCGGATGCTGCACGAGTGATCGGCCGTGTATGGGAAGATGCTGAGCCTTCGTTTCTGCGCCATAGCCGGCGCCGGACTGTTGCTTCTCACAGGTTTGCTTTACGTCGTTTCGCCGTCGCCGACCGCGGCCGCGCCGACGCATCTGCGCGGTGTCTCCGTGGTCGACGGCAATACGCTGCAGATCGGTGGCCGGATTTTCCGCCTTTACGGGATAGACGCTCCGGAATTGGGGCAACTTTGCCATCACGACAAAAAATGGGACCAATGCGGGGTGACGGCGGCCTTCGAGCTGCGCAAGCTGTTGAAGCTCGACGCGCCATTGACCTGTACGCGGGCCGCGGCGGATCGCAAGCGCTATATCTGTCATGCCGGGCGGACAAATCTGGCAAAAGTGCTGCTCGGCGCGGGCTATGCCGTCGCCGCTCCCGGCAGCGGCGCGGCCTATCACCATGCGGAACAGGAGGCACGCGACGGAAAGCTCGGGTTGTGGCACATGACGTTCCTGCCGCCATCCGCGTGGCGGGCCGGCAAGCGTCTGCCCGGCGCACCGGATGCCCAACAGGCGAAATGCCCGATCAAGGGCGTCATCGATCCGGCCGGTCGGAAGCTTTTCTATGTCCCTACCGACAGGGGATACAAGAAGATCAAGGTCGATCCGCTGAAGGACGAGAAGTCATTCTGCAGTGTCCGATCCGCGCGCGCCGCCGGCTGGCGTCGGCCCGGAGAGGCGCCTCGACGCCAGCGCGGATAGCGTCGGCGATGGAGCGGAAATTCAGGCGATGCGGCGTTCGGGGTGTCGGCGCGCCGCGGATCGGTGGACGTCCGGAGACGCGCCCGGCTTGCCCGGACATCGTTTGCGCATTAACGTCCGCCAATCGGGTAGGCGCAGGGCCGACATGCGTTCTTTGTGGCCGCGCGGGGTAGGGGAAATGGTGCAAGCTGCATACTGGGGCCAAAGGGTTTGGGGCTAAAGGGATACTGCCGTGAAGTTCGTTGGAGCCTTGCTGTTCACCATTTGCTTGTCCATTGCCGTCGTGGGATGCGCGACGGTGGACGAAACCGTTCCGCTGAAAGTCAATCTCGTCAACATCACGCCGGCGTCGTCCGGCGTGTTCGAGCAGCGCTTCCTGGTCGATCTGCGGCTGAGCAATCCCAACAACTTCGACATCCCGCTCGATGGCGTCTCGTTCGAGATGGATGTGAACGGAGACTATTTCGCGACCGGCCTTTCCAACCAAAGGGTCGTGGTTCCGCGTCTGGCCTCCGCGGTCGTATCCGTCGAGACGACGGCGAACTCCTTCGACCTCATTCGCCAGATCCTGAATGCGGTTCAGGTCGGCGCCGTCAGCTACAGCATCAAGGGAACGGCGATCGTCCGGCGGCTCGGGTCCCACACGGTACCCTTCCACCAGCGCGGCAAGCTCAACCTTGTGCCGGATCCGGTCGGGCGGGACCGGCTCGCGCCCAGCAACACGCGCTTTGATTACTGACAGAGCTGGAAGAAATCCGCTCCGTCCCGATATTTCAGCGGAGCGCATAGCGGCGGGCGCGCGAAATGGGCCGCGCTCTGCGTGGACCGTGAGCGCGGTCGAATAACGCGGCATTGGGAATGATCTGGGTTGCGCGAGCAAAACAGGCGCTGATTTACGGGATCGTCGCGCTTGGCATCATATGGGCAGGGCTGTTCCTGATCCTCGCGCCGGCGCTGCCCGATCTGGCCGACCTTCGCAGCATGCATAAGAGCCCGGGCATCACGGTCGTCGCGGCGGACGGATCGGTTCTCGAGCAGCGCGGCGCCTTCAACGGCGTCTTCGTCGCCTTGCGCGATCTGCCGCCGCAGCTTCCACAGGCGGTCATCGCGACGGAAGATCGGCGGTTTTACCAGCATTTCGGAATCGATGTGATCGGCTTCGCCCGGGCCGTCGTGGCCAATCTGAGGGCGGGGCATATCGTGCAGGGCGGCAGCACGATCACCCAGCAGCTCGCGAAGAACCTGTATCTGTCGCCGGAGCGGACCTTTATCCGAAAGCTGCGCGAGCTCATGCTGGCAATCTGGCTGGAAGCGCGGCTCAGCAAGGATGAGATCCTGGCGGCCTACCTCAACCGGGTCTACCTCGGCGACGGCACCTATGGGGTCGAAGCGGCGGCGCGGCGGTATTTCGGCAAGCCGGCGCGCGATCTCTCGCTGGCGCAAGCGGCGATGATTGCCGGCCTCCTGAAGGCGCCGACCCGCTATGCCCCGACCAATGATCTGGCCCTGTCACGGGCGCGCGCCGCGCAGGTGCTGCAGAACATGGTCGAAGCGGGCTACATCACGAAACAGCAGGCGGTTGCCGCCGAGCGGTCACCGGCGACCCCGGTCAAAGCGCTGGAAGGGCCGGAGCGGGCCCGTTACTTCGTCGACTGGGTGCACGATCAACTGCCCGAATGGGCGAGCCACACGAAGGACGATCTGATCGTCTTCACGACCCTTGATCCGGCGATGCAGCGAGCCGCCGAAGCGGCTGCGCAGGGCGTGCTGCGCCGGGAGGGAAAATCCCGGCATGTCAGCCAAGTCGCCGTGGTCGCGATGGATCGCTTCGGTGCGGTCAAGGCGATGGTCGGTGGGCGGTCCTATGAGGAAAGCCAGTTCAACCGGGCGGTACAGGCGCGGCGGCAGCCCGGCTCGGCGTTCAAGCCTTTCGTCTATCTGGCCGCGCTCGAGCAGGGACTGACGCCGCGGACGGTGATCGAGGATTCCCCGGTCGTCGTGAACGGGTGGCAGCCGCGGAACGACAGCGGCCGTTACAAGGGAAAGGTTACACTGACGCAAGCACTTGCGGAGTCGATCAACACGGTCGCCGTGAAAGTCTCCGAACGCGTCGGCCGCGACAAGGTGCGGGACGTGGCGCATCGGTTGGGCATCACGAGCCCTCTGACGAACAGCCCGTCGCTGGCGCTCGGGACGTCGGAGGTCAGCCTTCTCGAGCTCACCGGCGCCTATCTGCCGCTCGCCAATGCGGGCCGCAGCAGCGCGCCCTTCGCCATAACGGAGATCAGGACCCGGAGCGGCCGCGTGATTTATCGGCGGCAGCCTTGGCCCGACGACCGTATCGTCCCCATCCGAAATGTCGCGCAGATGGACGCGATGCTGTCCGAGGCGATCAACGAGGGCACGGGCAAGGCTGCGCGCCTCGGCGCCCGTCCCGCCGCCGGGAAGACCGGGACGACACAGGATTACCGGGACGCCTGGTTCATCGGCTACACGGCCGATCTGGTGTCGGGTGTATGGGTCGGCAACGACGACAATGCGCCGATGCGCAATGTCGTCGGCGGGAGCATGCCAGCCCGGATTTGGCATCAGTTCATGACGGTGGCGTCGCGCAACCTGCCGGTTCGCCCGTTGCGCGATTCCGACGGCGGCGAATTGATTGCCGCGGGCGAGATCCTGCAGCGCGTCGCCTCGTGGTTCCGCGCATTGACGGGCCAGACGGCGAGCGGCCCCTCGGGCGACAGCGAGGCTCAGCAGCGGCGCTTCTCGCGTCAGATCGAGGATTGGATGCGCCGCAACGGCGGCGGCGCGCAACCCGCGCCCGCGCCGACGCTCCAGCCGCAAGACGTGGAGTGACCACGGATCGGGATTCGCCCGGCGCTCTTTGCTCGGTGAGCCGTCTGCCGGCTATTTGCGGCCGCGGGCTGCGCGCAACAGGTAGAACACCAGCCAGATCGGCAGAACGACGACGGCGCCAAGCAGGATATAGCTGAAGGCGTGACCGAACATGTTGACGCTCCATTCCGCCAGGGATTTCGCCCAGTGCCCGATCTGCGTCAGGACGTCCTTCGGGTCGAGATGAAGTGTCGCCAGGGCGAAGCCGACAACGAGGCAGGCGATCGCAAGCTTGATGATGGTGGAGCCCGTAATCTTCGGCATCGGATATTCCCGTTGTCGCCCAGTCGGTCTGCTCTGTTTTTAGCCCAGATACGGGGCCGGCGCTATCTGTCGAGACGCGCGTCCGCGCTAGCGGGCCATCAGACTGCGGACCTCGCGGACGATCGAATCAAGCGAATGCAGCCGGCTGCGAAGCGCGCGCCGCCGGTCGCGCGAAAGGGCCGCGAGGGCGACGCGGTTTGATGGCGCGACGCCTTCTCTTAAATCGATCAGCTGTTGGCGCAGCACGAGATCCATCAAAAGCGCATGCGTTTCGATCAGCATCGCGCCGTCATGCTCGCCAATACGGCCGCTTGCCACGATGTCCCGGATGCGCTCGGGCGTGGGCCGGGTGTGCGAACCGATGCGCAAGGCCAGCGTGCGGGCGAAACTGACCAGCGGCAGCAGGCCGTTGCGCTTGAGATCGACCCGGCCGTCTTCGGCGAGTAGCTGGCCGAACAGGCCGAACCGCGGCGTATAGGCCTGGACGGACTCTGCCAGCAGCGCGAGGAAGGTCGGATGTCGGGCCGCGGTCCCTACGGCATCGGAATGCAGCGCCCGCCCCAACGCCTGCTCGCCCGCGACCGGGATCAGGTCAAAAAAGATATCGACATTGAGCAGGTCTTCCGGGCGCGCGCGCCGCAGCCATGACGCGATGCGCGCGCGCCAGGACTCGTTCGTCCCCCGCCATGGATCGTTCGCGGCCATGACGCCGCCCTTGCAGTGCACGACGCCCGCCTCGTCGAGATAGTTGCTGACATGAGTGCCGAGTTTGGCGAACCACGCATCGTCGGCCTCTGTTCCGGTATGGATCAGCCCGTTGTCCTGATCCGCGCCGAGCAGGCTTTCGCCGCGCCCGGCGGAGCCGAGAAGAAAGAAGCACCAGGGCGCCGGGGGATCGCCGCGTCCCTCCCGCTTGACGCGGTCCAAGGCCAACGACACCGCGCGGCCAGACAAGGCGCGTAATTCCGCCGAGACGACGCGCGCGATCTCGACGCCGCCGAGCCCTTCCGTCGACAGTTGCGCCGCCACGTCCGGGACCTTTCCGTAAGCGGCGGCGAGTGATTGCACGCTGTCCGCTTCGGCGAGCGCATCATCGACGACGGTTACGCCGCGGGCTCGGTGCTGCAGCAAATCCCGCTGCGAGACCATGCCGATCGCGAGGCCCTGGTCGTCGACGACACAGAGGTGACGCAGGCGGAGACGGTCCATCCGGGCCAGCGCCCGATACAGCAGCTCGGCTGGCCCCATGCTCGCGACCGGCGCGGACATGACCGTGTCCACCGTCGTCCGGTCCAGATCGACGGAAGGTCTGGCACTCGCCCGCAGCAGGTCGCGCTCAGTCACGATGCCTTCGGGCGGAAGCGCGCTGTCACCGATGAGCAGCGCCCCGATGCGACGCTCGGCCATAGTTGCGGCCGCTTCGCGGAGCGTCGTCTCGCGTTTGACGAAAATGGCGGGGGCGCTCATGAGCTCCCGCAGGCGGCGCTGGAACACATAACCGTCGATGCGGAAGGCGGGCTGCGCCGGCTCCGGTGTCTTGTTCAGCGGCGCGTACCAGCCTTGCTCGACCTGCCGGCGAAGCAAGTCGTCGCGGCGTGCCGCGAGGGTCTGGGCTTCGCCGAGGGTACGGATATCTTTTTCGCGCATCAGCGGAATCAGCCGCGCGAAGGCTTCCGCGGCGGCCATGCTGTCGCCCAACGCACTGTGCCGGTCCTTGATCGTGACGCCGAGATGCTGGGCCACGGTCTCGAGGCCCAGGTCCGGAAGCGCCGGCGCCAGGGCGCCGACGAGCATGGCGATGTCGAGCATCGGCGGGTCGACCCAGCTGATCCCTTCGCGCGCCGCTTCGTTGCGTAGAACGGCAAGGTCGAAGGCCACGTGGTGCCCGATCACGACGCGGCCCTTGAGGACGTGGCGGAGCGTTTCGGCGAAGTCGGTGAAGCGGGGCGCGCCGGCGACATCCGCGTCGGTCAGGCCATGGATCCGGGTCGAGACCTCGGGAACCGGCATGCCGGGATCGATGACCTGGTTGACCCGCGGCGCGTCCAGGATTTTCGAGCCGAGCATGGCGATCGCCGCCGCCTGCACCACGCGGTCGCGCTTGACGTCGAGGCCGGTGGTTTCCAAGTCGAGCACGACCGCCGGCAGCGCGGCGAGGGGGGTGTGCGAGGGAATTGTAGCTGACCCCGGCATCGGGAACCTATGCGCTCATTTTGCGAACCGCCCGAGAATGTGGGCGATACCTTGGCCAATCTCGCCTTCCAGCGGGAAAGAGAGCATCCCCATGACCGTATATCCCAACAGCCACGGCATGACGTAGAAGCGGGCCATGAAGAAGAACCATGCCACATAAAGCGGGATAACCGACGGGATCAAGAAACCGGGCGTGATCGGCGCGAACAGCTTGATCAGCGGGTCGGTGACCCGCACGAAGAAGCGCATGAAAAAAAAGCGGCTGTTCTCGCGCAGAAAGAGACCCATACCGAAACGGCCGATCAGCGTCCACATGATCATGCCGAGGATATAGTCGATAACGATGACCCAAAGGGGGAATGCCTGATACATGCTCTCGCCGATGCGCTGCGACTTCCGGTTCGAATTCTAACAAGAAAGAACCGGGGCGAAGTGGCCCTCGCCCCGGCTCGATCCGGCAGACATTGTCAGTGTGTCGACGAAAGGTAGGTTTGTCCTTTCGGAATGCGGATCTCGTCGACCATGGCTTGCGTTTCCGCGTCCGGCGGCGGCGTCAGAAGCGTCACCACCACCATGGCGATCAAGCTGGCCGCCATGCCGACGATGCCGAAGCGCAGATGATCGATACCGAGCCACGGCGTCATCCCGGCAAACTCGACCATGTAGAGATACCAGCACCCGACGCCGAACCCGACCGCCATGCCGGCAATGGCGCCGGGCCGGTTCGCCCGTTTCCACCAGACGCCGAGCACGAGCGGGAAGAACAGCCCCGAGCAGGCGAAGTCGAAGGCCCACGCCACGGCGCCGAGAATTCCCGTTAGTCTCATGCTCGCCACCAGGGCGCCGGCAACGCCGATGAGGATGAGAAGGACACGCGCGACGATAAGGCGCCGTGCCGTCTCCGCCTTCGGGTCGATCATCTTGTAATACAGGTCATGCGACAGCGCGTTGGCGATGGCGAGCAGGAGGCCGTCCGCCGTTGACATCGCCGCCGCCATGCCGCCAGCAGCGACGAGACCGGAGATGACATAAGGTAATCCGGCGATTTCCGGCGTTGCCAGCACGACGATGTCCGGGCGCATGAAGAACTCGTTGACTTGCAGGATGCCGTCCTTGTTGAAGTCGATGATCTTCACGAAGTTGACGTTGTGCCATTTCTGGAACCATTCCAGCGACGTGACTTGCGCGATCGGCTTGCCGATGATGCTGGTCGGAAGGCTCGGGTCCAGCACTTGCAGCTTCGTGAAAGTCGCGAGCGCCGGCGCCGTGAAGTAGAGCAGAAAAATGAAGAACAGCGACCACGCCACGGACGAGCGCGCGGCCCGGACGGATGGCGTCGTGAAGTAACGCATCAAGATGTGCGGCAGCGACGCCGTGCCCAGCATCATGCAGGCGACCAGGGACACGAACTGCCAGGACTTCAGCGCCGAGTCGGGGACGAAGGAGTGCCTTACCGTCAGCGCGCTCATGCCCGTAACTTTCTGCAGCGGCAACAACTCGCCAACATGATGCAGCACTTCCAGGTTGGCGATCTTGGCCACCGCATCGCCATACACGAACTCAGGGATGAGGCCAAAGCCCTGCTTGTTCGACATCCAGAACACGGGCACCAGGTAGGCGATGATCAGCACGATATACTGTGAGACCTGGGTCCAAGTGACCGCGCGCATGCCGCCCAGCATCGAGCAGAGCAGGATTCCGATCAGGCCGAACCAGATGCCGACCCCAAACGGGACCTGCATCGTTCGGGAGGCGATCGTGCCCGTCGCGTTGATCTGCGCGGTCACATAGGTGAAGGATGCGACCACGAGAACGAGGACGGCCAGAAACCGCGCGAGATTGCCGCCATAGCGCGTGCCGATGAAGTCGGGCACGGTGTAGCAGCCGAATTTGCGGAGGTATGGCGCCATGAGCACGGCGACGAGAACATAGCCGCCGGTCCAGCCGACCACGAAGGCCAGATACGCATGGCCGCCTGCATAGATGCCGCCCGCCATGGCGACGAAGGAGGCGCCGGACATCCAGTCGGCCGCGGTGGCCATGCCGTTGAACACGGCCGGTACTTGCCGGCCGGCGACGTAGTAGGCGTCGACCTGCATCGTTCGCGACAGCCAGCCGATCACCGCGTAAATGAAGATCGTGAAACCGACGAAACAGAGGCCGATGGTGTCCGCGCTGAGCCCGAATTTCTCGAGCACCGCCATCAGCAGAATGAAAAGAATGAACCCGCCGGTATAAATCCCATAGATCTTCGGGAGGTTCTCGATGAAAGAACCCCGCATCTGCAACATGCTCATGGTTTCGCTCCCCTTAGTCTTCTTCTGCCATGCCGCATTCGCGGTCGATTCGGTCTTGCTGCCAGACGAACACGAAGAGCTGAACGACGAAGACGATCAGCGATCCCTGTGCCGCCATGTAGAAGCCCAGCGGGAAGTCGAAGATCGAAAAATGATTCAGGTAAGAAGCGAACCAGTGCACAACGAACGAAAAGATGAACCAGATCACGAGATGAACGATCATGAGTGACCGGGTTCGCGCCCAATGTCGCTCTCTGTCGGTAGCGGAAATGGACATTGTTGATTCCTCCCCATCGGAATACCGACCCTGCCGGCCAGTCTCGCGCTCACCGCATCACAACGCGGAGTCCGCGCGAAATGGGCAATAGGGCAGCGAAAGGGTAACCCATATTGCGAAAAAAACCATCATGTTTAGTCGTTCAGCTAGTTAAGGCCGAAAATAGAAACTGATTTGGCGAGTAAATGGATGCTTCTTAAAATCATGGCGTCGATTGCGGGGTGGCTGGCCGATTACCTCGGTATGTCCCGCCGGGGCCGATCCACGCCGATCGAGACGGCCGAGGGATTGCGGCATTTCCTTGAAACGCGGGCGAGCCACGTCGCCCAGACGTCGCTTTACGGCTATGTGCGGACGCGCGCCGGTACGCGGTATTTGGAGCTGTTCCAGGAGGAAGAATTCGTCGACGCGCTCAATATCGCCAAATGGCAGATCTGGCTAACTTGTTTCGCAGACCTTGCCGTCTATGCCGGCACGCTCATTTTTCGGCATGGGGCGCTGACCGCCGAACAGGTCACCCATCTGATGCGGACGGTCGCCGACGAAGCTATGGCTGCGGTCGGCACGCCGGCCGACGCGGGACCGGCGTTCGCAGACGGCGTTCGGCATGTCCAGAGCCGGCTCGATCGGACGGATTGGTCGTCGATAACCGATGACGAGCAGGCCTTCTGCGAAAGCCCCGGCGCCCTGGTCGAATGGGCGCCAGTTGTCGACGAACTGAAGCAGTACGACACCGAGATCGTGGAAAACTCCATGCGGTTCCGGTGGCATGAGATCCGGCGTAATCTGCGCCGCGACCTCGATATCGAGGCGGTCATCGCGCCGCTCCTCGGCCATTCGGGTCCGCCGCCCTTAGTTTCCGGCGGGGACCGGCCCGATCAGATTCATTGAACCCGCGCAGCGCACGCGTTATGTAAGCAGCCGCTCGCGCGGGGCATGGCCGCGGCAAGGCGCGCGTCCTATTTTTTCCTGAAGAGAGGATCCGGATGGCTTCCTATCAGTACATTTTCGTCATGCGGGACATGACGAAGGCCTATCCTGGCGGCCGGAAAGTGCTCGAGGACGTCACGCTCGCTTTTCTGCCCGGCGCGAAGATCGGCGTCCTCGGCTACAACGGCGCCGGCAAGTCGACCCTGCTGCGCATCATGGCGGGGATCGACACCGACTTTGCGGGCGAGGCCTGGGCGGCCGACGGCGTCACAGTGGGGCTTCTCGAACAGGAGCCGCATCTCGACCCGGCCAAGACCGTCGAAGAAAACGTCCTCGAAGGCCTTGCCGAACAGAAGGCGCTGGTCGACCGGTTCGAGGCGGTCAGCATGAAGCTCGGCGAGGTCACCGATCCCGATGAAATGACGGCGCTGATCGACGAGCAGGCGGCGTTGCAGGAAAAGATCGATGCGGCCGATGCCTGGGATCTCGGCCGGACGGTGGAAATCGCCATGGACGCGCTGCGCTGCCCGCCGGGTGACCGTGACGTGGCGACGTTATCGGGCGGCGAGCGCCGCCGGGTGGCGCTGTGCCGGCTGCTGCTTCGCAAGCCCGACCTGCTGCTGCTGGACGAGCCCACCAACCATCTCGACGCCGCTTCGGTGGCGTGGTTGGAGCGGCATCTTCGCGAGTACGCGGGCACCGTGGTGATGGTCACCCACGACCGCTACTTCCTTGACAACGTCACGGGCTGGATTCTCGAGCTCGACCGCGGTCGCGGCATTCCCTATGAAGGCAACTACTCCGCCTGGCTGGAACAGAAGCAGAAGCGGCTGGAGCAGGAGCAGCGCGAAGAGACGTCGCGGCTTCGCACCATCGCCCGCGAGCGTGACTGGATCAGCGCGAGCCCGCGGGCGCGGCAGGCTAAGGCCAAGGCGCGCATCACCGCCTATGAGAAGCTGCTGGCGGAAAGCGACGACCGGGCGCCAGACACAGCACAGATCATCATTCCGGCCGGTCCGCGCCTGGGTAATCTGGTGATCGAGGCCGAGCATCTGCGCAAGGGATTCGGCAACCATCTGCTGATCGAAGATCTCAGCTTCAAGCTGCCGCCGGGCGGTATCGTCGGCATCATCGGGCCGAACGGCGCCGGCAAAACGACCCTGATGCGCATGATCACTGGCGACGAGAAGCCGGATGGCGGAACGCTCAGGATCGGCGACACGGTCAAGCTCGGCTATGTCGATCAGTCGCGCGATTCGCTCGACGGCAACAAGTCCGTCTGGGAGGAAATCAGCCAGGGCGCCAGCGAGATCGAGCTGGGCAAACGGAAAATGCAAAGCCGCGCCTATGTCGGGGCATTCAATTTCCGCGGATCGGACCAGCAGAAAAAGGTCGGGCAACTGTCAGGCGGCGAGCGCAACCGCGTCCATCTGGCCAAGCTGCTGCGATCGGGCTCGAACGTGTTGATGCTCGACGAGCCGACCAACGACCTGGATATCGATACTTTACGCGCGCTGGAGGAGGCGCTCCTCGAATTCGCCGGCTGCGCGCTGGTGACGAGCCATGACCGCTGGTTCCTCGACCGGATCGCGACGCATATCCTTGCGTTCGAGGGCGACAGCGAGGTGATTTGGTTCGAAGGGAATTACGCCGATTACGAGGACGATCGGCACAAGCGCCTTGGCGCGGAGGCGGATCAGCCGCATCGCATCAAGTACAAACCCTTGACCCGATGACGACGCGCTAGCCGCGCCGCTCGCTTAAGCCTGAATAAGTAAATAGACCATCTGCGGCGAGGGCCGAATTATGGCCGGCCCGCCGCCGTCCCGGGCCGATCAGCGGCCCTTCGTCGAGTCCGCGTGCTTCACCGGGGCCGTATCGTCCCGATCGAAGGAAATCTCGGGGATCGGCACGGGCTCGCCCGTTCCGCCGTTTCGGATCTCGTCTCGCCGCTTCTGGATGTAGAGACTTCGGACCGTCGCATAGAAATCCAGGGACGTCCGCTCCAACTCCTCGAGCTCGCCCAGGATCTTGGACCGCTGGTCCAGGGCGCCCGCAACGAAACGGGTGCCGCTGAAAAGATAGGCATTCGTATTGGACGAATAATTTGAGATCAGAATGGGCGAAGGATCGGCAAACGAGTCGACGCCTTTCCCGATGGCGTCCCGGATGGTCGAAGGCCCGAGCAGCGGCAGCATCAGATACGGGCCGCTCGGCGCGCCCCACACGGCCAGCGTCTGACCGAAATCCTCGTCATTCGGCGGCGCCTTGTCGCCGGCGACATCAAGCACGCCGATTCCGCCCGCGATATTCAGCGTGAAACGCCCGGCGGTCTGCATGAAACGGTCAACGTTACCCTGCAGGAGCTCGTTCATCGCGACGATCGGCGTATTCAGCACCTCGAGGACGTTGCGGATCGACATCCGGAACGCCTCCGGCACGTAGTTCACGTAGAGCCGCGTCACCGGCCGCATGACCGTGCGGTCAAGGAACATGTTGAAATCGAAGATGACGCGGTTGACCGGCTCGATCGGATCCGAAATTTCATCGGTCGCATCGGCTGTGGTCTTCGGGGCGGTTGCACAGCCCGCGACGGCGGTCATGACCAGTAGCGCAGCGGCAAACAACGCTAAGCGCTTGCGTGACTCTCTGCCCAGCAACTTCACCACCCCATTTTGTTCACGCCGCACCGAAAGCGGCCGCAGTCCTGGCAACCCACCCAAAGGGTGATCGCCCCATAAATTAATCCGTCCACGCCGTTGCGTCTGACGGATCTTCGCGTCTTGGCCTCTCACTGCCGCGCTATTTATCACGCGGGCAAATTGACACTTATTAATTTCGTAACACAGCAACTGTTAAAAAACCATATGCGACCCGTCATGTGCCTGATCGTTCAATGCAAAGGTGTTGCATATACGTCTCTAGCCCGGATCGAAACGGCGCCGCTTCGGAGCTGGCGCCGGAATTCGGCCGGGCCTATAGGAGGAGGTGCACGAATTTATACTTTACAATATAAATATATCTTTATATAAGAACTTTGTTCGTATAAATTTTGGCCGACGGGCCTGGAAAATATCGATGGATCAATTGCTTCAAGGATTGCGGGCGGCTGCGGAGCCCACGCGGCTGCGAATTCTGGCTTTATGTGCCCGCGGGGAACTGACCGTAAGCGATCTGACGGCCATTCTGGGGCAAAGTCAGCCCCGCGTGTCCCGTCATCTGAAGGTTCTCGTCGAGGCCGGGCTGCTGCAGCGCCTGCGCGAGGGGACCTGGGCCTTTTACCGCCTTTCGGACACGGGCACTGCGGCCGGGCTGGCCCGCAGCTTGGTCGGCTTCATTCCCGACGGCAACGATATCGTGGCGCGCGATCTGGAGCGGCTTGGGTCGGTGAAGCAGCTTCGGGCCGATGTCGCGTCGTCTTTCTTCCGGCGCAACGCCGGCGAATGGGACGGCATTCGCAAGCTCTATATCAACGACGAGGAAGTCGAGCGCGCGCTGTTATCGCTGTTGCCGCGGCACGACGTGCACGGTCTGCTCGATATCGGCACCGGCACGGGCCGCATCCTGGAGATCTTCGGCAACGACATCGATCGCGGCGTCGGCGTTGACCTGTCTCGCGAGATGCTGGCGGTCGCCCGCGTGAATCTCGACAAGCTCGGATTGCGGAACTGCCACGTGCGCTACGGCGATATGAACCAGCTCCCGCTTACCCATGAGAGCTTCGATGCGGTCACCTTCCACCTCGTTCTGCACTATGCGGAGGATCCGCAGGCCGCGGTAAAGGAGGCCGCGCGTTTCCTCGAACCCGGCGGGCGGCTCGTAATCGTCGATTTTGCCCCGCATGAGGAGGAAAAGCTGCGCACCGAGCATGCCCATCGCTGGCTTGGATTCGAGGATGGCGAAGTCAAGTCGTGGTTCGAGGCGGCGGGACTCGCACCGGGACGAACGGTTCGCTTGCCCGGCGACCCGCTGACCGTGTGTCTCTGGTCGGCGGCGCGAGGCAGTGCGGCGGCGCGAGCCGCGGTGCCAGCGGCGGCGGCGATCGAGGCACGGACGTGAGCACCATGGCAAAGGCACCCAAAGTAAGCTTCGAGTTCTTCCCGCCGCAAGATGTCAAATCCGAAGAGAGGCTGTGGCAGGTGATCGAAACGCTGACGCCGCTTTCGCCGGCGTTCTTTTCCGTCACCTATGGCGCGGGCGGCTCGACGCGCGAGCGCACCGACCGGATCGTCCGCCGTATCCACGCGGAAACGGCTATCCCCCCGGCGGCGCATCTGACCTGCGTCGGCGCCACCCGCGCCGACGTGGATCTGCTGGCCCGATCCTGGTGGGAGGTCGGCATCCGCCAGATCGTTGCGCTTCGCGGCGACGCGCCGAAGGGGCAGGGGTCTTATGCGCCGCATTCGGACGGGTATGAAAACGCGGCGGCGCTCGTCGCCGGCTTGCGGAAGATCGCCGATTTCGATATTTCCGTGGCGGCCTATCCCGAGCGCCATCCCGACTCGCCGTCGGTCGCGGCGGATATCGACAACCTCAAGCGCAAAATCGACAACGGCGCCAATCGTGCGATCACGCAATATTTCTTCGACAACGGCGATTTCCTCCGTTTCCGCGACCGCGTCGTCGCGGCGGGCATCACGGTGCCGCTGGTGCCGGGCATCCTTCCGGTGACCAATTTCGCGCGGGTCGTGCAGTTCAGCCAGCAATGCGGCGCGTCGGTGCCGTCGCGCCTCGCCGACCTGTTCGACGGCCTCGACGGTGATCCGGAGACACGCAACCTCATCGCCGGAACCGTCGCGGTCGAGCAGTGCGAGGGGCTTCTGCGCGAAGGGGTCGACCACTTTCATTTCTACACGCTCAATCGCGCGGCGCTGACCAAGGCGATCTGCTGGCGCCTCGGCGTTCGCCCGCGGGCCGAGAAGGCCGCGTAACGGGACGGTGTCATGGACGGGAATGCATCTTTGAACCGGACCGAAACGGATCGCGTGCTGCGCGCGCTTCTGCAACAACGCATCCTCGTGCTCGACGGCGCCATGGGGACGATGATCCAGGCGCATCGGCTGGACGAGGACGGCTATCGCGGCGCCCGCTTCGCCGACTGGTCACATCCGCTGAAAGGGAACAACGACCTCCTCAGCCTGACCCAGCCCGCGATCATACGCGACATCCACCGGGCGTATCTCGAGGCGGGCGCCGACATCATCGAAACCAATACATTCAATTCGACGGCGATCGCGCAGGCCGATTACGGCATGGAGTCGCTGGTCTACGAGTTGAACCTTGAAGGCGCGCGGCTTGCCCGTTCCGCGGCGGACGAGGCGATGCAGCGCGACCCGAAACGCCCGCGTTTCGTGGCCGGCGTGCTCGGTCCAACCAACCGGACGGCGTCGCTCTCGCCCAACGTCAACGATCCGGGCTTCCGAAACGTCAGCTTCGTCGAGCTGGTCGAGGCCTATACCGAGGAGATCCGCGGCCTCGTCGACGGCGGCGCCGATATCCTGATGATCGAGACGGTATTCGACACGCTGAATTGCAAAGCGGCGATTTATGCGGTTCGGGGATATCTGGAGCGCGCCGGAACCGAGACCCCGTTGATGATCTCCGGCACCATCACGGACGCCTCGGGCCGGACACTGTCGGGTCAGACCGCGAAGGCCTTCTGGAACTCGGTCGCGCATGCGCGGCCGCTGTCGATCGGACTCAACTGCGCGCTCGGCGCGAAGGACCTGCGTCCGCATATCCAGGAAATCTCGGCGGCGGCGGGCGCCTATGTCAGCATCCATCCGAATGCGGGCCTGCCGAACGAATTTGGCGGCTACGACGACACGCCGGACTATATGGCCGAACAGCTGAGCGAGTTTGCGGGCAGCGGTTTCCTTAACATCGTCGGCGGCTGCTGCGGCACTACGCCGGAACATATCGCGGCGATTGCCGATGCGGTTCGCACGATCGCGCCACGGCCGTTGCCGAAGGTCGAGCCCTTGTGCCGGCTGAGTGGTCTCGAGCCGCTGACGGTCGGCCCGGTGACGGGCTTCGTCAATGTCGGAGAGCGCACCAACGTCGCGGGCTCCGCGCGCTTCAAGAAGCTTGTCATGGCGGGCGACTACGATGCCGCCCTCGACGTGGCGCGCCAGCAGGTCGAGAACGGCGCGCAGATCATCGACGTCAACATGGACGACGCCATGCTCGACGCCGAGCAGGCGATGGAAAAATTCCTCATGCTGGTCGCGTCCGAGCCCGACATCGCGCGCGTCCCCATCATGATCGACTCATCGAAATGGTCGGTCATCGAGCGCGGGCTGCGCTGCGTGCAGGGCAAGGGCGTAGTCAATTCGATCAGCCTGAAGGAGGGTGAGGAGCCCTTCGTCGCCCAGGCGCGGGAAATTCTGAAATACGGCGCGGCCGTCGTCGTCATGGCCTTCGATGAGAAGGGGCAGGCCGACACGCAGGAACGCAAACTCGCGATCTGCGCGCGGTGTTACGAGATCCTGACGCAAAAGGTCGGCTTCCCGCCCGAAGACATCATCTTCGACCCCAACATCTTCGCCGTGGCGACCGGCATCGAGGAGCACAACAACTACGCGGTCGACTTCATTGAAGCGACACGGGCGATCAAGCGGACCCTGCCGCATGCGCTGATCAGCGGCGGCGTCAGCAACGTCTCCTTCTCCTTCCGCGGCAACGACGCGATCCGCGAGGCGATCCACGCGGTCTTCCTCTATCACGCGACGCGCGCCGGCATGGACATGGGGATCGTCAACGCGGGCCAGCTCGCGGTCTATGCGGAAATTCCCGCCGAGCTGCGCGAGCGTGTCGAAGATGTCGTACTCAACCGGCGCCCGGACTCGACCGAGCGGCTGCTCGAAGTCGCCGACAAGGTTCAGGGCCAGAAGAAGAAGGCGGAGGAGGATCCGTCATGGCGCGACGCGCCGGTCGCGGAGCGGCTCGCGCATGCGCTGGTCAAGGGCATCACCGAGTACATCGTCGCCGACACGGAAGAGGCACGCCTCACGGCAGCGCGGCCGATCGAGGTGATCGAAGGCCCCTTGATGGACGGGATGAACATCGTCGGCGACCTGTTCGGCTCCGGCAAGATGTTCCTGCCGCAGGTGGTCAAGAGCGCACGCGTCATGAAACAGGCGGTCGCGCATCTGATTCCCTTCATCGAAGCGGAGAAGGACGAAGGCAGCCGGGCAAAGGGCAAGGTGCTGCTCGCGACCGTCAAGGGCGACGTGCACGACATCGGCAAGAACATCGTCGGCGTGGTTCTGCAATGCAACAACTTCGAGGTCATCGACCTGGGCGTCATGGTGCCCTACCCGAAGATCCTCGAGACCGCCCAGCGTGAGAACGTCGACATGATCGGGCTGAGCGGTTTGATCACGCCGTCGCTCGAGGAAATGGTGACGATTGCCAAGGAGATGAAACGGCAGAAATTCACGATGCCGCTGTTGATCGGCGGCGCCACCACGTCGAAGGTGCATACGGCGGTGAAGATCGCGCCGAGCTACGACGGGCCGACGATCTACGTCGTCGATGCCTCGCGCGCCGTCGGTGTCGTCAGCAACCTGATCAGCGACGGGCAGCGCGCGAATTTCGAGGCCGAGACGAAGAAAGAATACGAAGCGATTCGGCGCAGCCGGGAGGGCGCGAGCAAAGGCGCTCCGCAGGCGACTATCGCCGAAGCGCGGGCCGCCAGACCGCCGATCGACTGGTCCAAGGGCGTCCCGCCGCACCCAAGCTTCCTCGGTCTCAGGACATTCGAGGCGTATGATCTCGCGGACCTCGTCTCGCGGATCGATTGGACGCCTTTCTTCCGCACCTGGGAGCTCGCTGGCAATTTCCCGAAAATTCTCGAGGACCGCATCGTCGGCGAGGCGGCGCGCAGCCTTTACGACGACGCGCGTGCGATGATCGAGCGTGTGGTCTCGGAGAAATGGCTGACCGCGAACGCCGTCATCGGCTTTTTCCCGGCCAATGCCGTGGGCGACGACGTCGAGGTCTATACGGACGAGAGCCGGCGCGAGGTGCTCACCACCTTCCACTTCCTGCGCCAGCAGATGAACAAGCGCGAGGGCCGCTTCAATTTCTGCCTCGCCGACTTCATCGCACCCAAGGAGAGCGGCGTGGCCGACTATATCGGCGGATTCGCGGTCACCGCGGGGATCGGCATCGAAGCGCATTTGAGCGCTTTCCAGCGCAACCACGACGACTACAGCGACATCCTGCTCAAGGCGATCGCCGACCGTTTCGCCGAGGCGTTTGCCGAGCGCATGCACGAACGCGTGCGCAAGGAGTTCTGGGGCTACGCGTCGGACGAAAACCTGACGAACGAGGAACTGATCAAGGAGCGGTATCAAGGCATCCGCCCGGCGCCCGGCTATCCCGCCTGTCCCGATCACAGCGAAAAGCGGCCGCTGTTCGATCTTCTCGACGCCGAGCGCCGGGCGTCGATAACGCTCACCGAGAGCTTTGCCATGTTGCCGGGCGCGTCGGTCTCCGGTTTCTATTTCGCGCATCCCGAAACGCGTTATTTCGGCATTGGCAAGATCGGCCGCGACCAGGTGGCGGACTATGCGGCGCGGAAGGGGCTGACGGTCGAGCAAACCGAGCGGCTGCTGGCGCCTAATCTTGCCTACGACCGGTAGGATTCTGCGCGATGCGGCTTGCGTGCGGGACGGTCATCGCGTAACGGATGCGGCGTCCGAAGCCGCTGGCGGGTGTGGAAAAGAGCCCAGCCCGCAGCCCGGGCCTCGCCGATCGCCGAAATTCGCCACCAGGGTTCCCCACCATGTCCATACCTGCCCCTCTTGAGCTCCATTCCGAGCCCGTGCTGCCGGAATGGATCGACTACAACGGCCATATGAACGTGGCGTATTACGTGCTGGCCTTCGACCACGCCACCGACGCCTTTCTCGACTATATCGGCCTTGATCACGCCTATAAGGCGAAGGCCAACGTCACGACCTTCGTCGCGGATATGAACGTCACCTATATTCGCGAAGTGGTCGAAGGGGATCCGCTCCGGTTTACGACCCAGCTGCTTGAATTCGACGATCGCAAGTTCCGCTATTTCCACAGCATGTATCATGCCGAAAAGGGCTTCCTGGCCGCGACGAACGAGCTCCTGTCGCTGCACATCGACCTGGCGACGCGCCGCGTGGGGCAGATGGGCGAGGTTATTACCGGTCACCTCGGGCAGGTGCTCGATGCGCATGCGGCCCTGCCGCTCCCCCCGGGGGCCGGGCGGGTGCTGGGAATGCGCCGGAAGTAATTGGAGGGGCTGAGCCCTTCCTATAAGTGATTGAATATACTATTTTTATGCTCAATCACGGCGGTTAAAAGTTTCTTAAACAAGATCGCTTACGAACAAGTTGAGGAAACTTATTCCGACCGCCCTCGGCAGGGTGGGGTGTGGAATTCGAGGGCCTGCAGTGACTCTTGCGGATGATTTGACCACGGCGGCGGCATATTCGTCGGCGGCAATGCGCTTGATGGGAGAGCAGGGCGTGCCGGCCACGCCGCAGAACTATGCTCTGTGGTATGCTTATTCCAGCAAGAAGAACCCCCAGCTGAACAAGGCGCTGGACGCGCTTCTGTCTCATCCGGGTGCGCTTGTCGCGTCTACGCTTAGTGAGATTTACGAGAAATTTCTCGGCCAGCAGCAGCGGGACCTGGCGGTTTTCGAGGCCGGGCAGGACCTCACGAGCATGCTGGACGACGTTCTGAGCGCGGTCAGCCAGGCCAATGACGACGCCGAAGAATTCAGCACCGCACTCGCCGACAGCGTCGGCTCGCTGGACGGGCTGACCGACCCGAAGGCGATCGGGCGGGTCGTCAAGGTGCTGGCCGAGAATACCCAGAAGATGATCGAGCAAAATGCGTCGCTGCAGGAAAAGCTCGAGGTCTCTTCCCAGGAAGTCGCCACGCTCAAGGAAAATCTGGTCGATGTCCAAAAGGAAGCGATGACGGACGGTCTGACCGGAATCGCGAACCGGAAGTGCTTCGACATCTCGCTCCGCCGGGAAGTCGAGCGGGTGACGAAAAATCCGGGGCCGCTTTGCCTCATCCTCACCGACATCGATCATTTCAAGAATTTCAACGACACGCACGGCCATCAAACCGGCGACCATGTCTTGCGCTTCGTCGCGACGATGCTGCAGCGATCGGTCAAGTCGGTCGATACCGCGGCGCGCTACGGTGGTGAGGAATTCGCCGTCATTCTTCCCAATACCGAACTGGACACGGCCATGGCGCTGGCCGAGTCCGTCCGCGCGATGGTTGCCGGCAAGCGTCTGCGCAAGAAGCAGACCGGCGCCGATATCGGAAGCATCACGCTGTCGCTCGGCGTCGCGAAATTCCGCACGGGCGAATCGATTGCCGCTTTCGTAAAGCGCGCCGACGACGGGCTGTACCAGGCGAAGCGATCGGGACGTAACCAGGTCGTCGCCGAGACGGAGCTGGATGCGGTCGCCGACTGACGCTGGCGCTGCCCGGCGGCGCGTCCGCATTTTTCGTTATCGGTTGCTTGCGGCATTGTGTATAGGCTCGTTGCAGTCCTCACTTGCTTCACCCTTGAGCGAACGTGGCACAGATCGAGACCACCCGGGCTCTCCGGCGCATAGGCCGGATGGTGCGTCATGAACAGGTGATCCTGTTCATTCTCTCGGTCGTCATCGGCCTGATTGCCGGCGGCTGTGCGATCGTGTTTCGCGAAGGCATCTTGCTTGTCCAGCAGCTCGGCTTCGGCATCGCGTCCGAGCGCGTTCATAGCATGGCGGCGCTGCTTTCCTGGTGGCATATCCTGCTGGTAACGACGGTCGGCGGCCTCGTCGTCGGCATTCTGGTCAAATACACGATGGCGGAGAAGCGGCCCGAAGGGGTCGCCGACGTCATCGCGGCGAGCGCGCTTCGCGGCGGGCGCATCCCGTTGCGCAACGGAGTCTGCGCGGCGATCGTCAGCGCCGTTTCGCTCGGGACCGGGGCGTCCGCGGGTCGCGAAGGGCCGGTCGTTCATCTCGGTGCGACCCTGAGCTCCTTCGTTGCCGAGAAGCTCCATCTCGGCCGGGCTTTGTCCCGCACTTTGCTGGGGTGCGGCGTGGCGACTGCCGTCGCCGCCTCGTTCAACGCCCCGATCGCCGGCGTTTTCTTCGCCTTGGAAGTCGTGCTGGGCCACTACGCGCTCAGCGCCTTCGCGCCGGTGGTGATCGCATCGGTGACTGGCACCGTCCTCAGCCGCGTCTACTTCGGCGACCACCCGGCGTTCATTCTGCCGGTCAGCGACATCACGTCCTTTCTCGAATTTCCCGCCTTCGCCCTGCTCGGCGTGAGCAGCGGCGCGGTCGCGATCATCTTCATGCGCCTGACGGCGATAGCCACGTCACTGGCCGAGCGGTCGCGCATCCCCGGCTGGCTGAGACCCGCCGGCGGCGGGTTTCTGATTGGCCTCGTCGGGCTCGAATTTCCGGAGGTGCTCGGCGTCGGCTACGAAGCGACCGATATGGCCTTGAACGGCCATCTCGCGTTTTTCATCCTCATCGCGCTGCTGGTGGCAAAGGTCTGCGCGACGGCGGTGGCGCTGGGAAGCGGCTTCGGCGGCGGCGTGTTCTCGCCGTCTCTTTTCATCGGCGCGATGACCGGCGGCACTTTCGGAGTCATCGCGACCTCGGTTTTCCCCGATCTGTCCTCCGGGTACTCGGCCTATACCTTGGTCGGCATGGGGGCGGTGGCCGCCTCGGTGTTGGGCGCGCCCATTTCGACGATCCTGATGGTGTTCGAGCTGACGGAAAACTATGCGCTGACCATCGCGGTGATGGTGGCGACCGCGCTCGCGTCGCTCATTACCAGCTATATCTACGGTCATTCTTTTTTCACATGGCAGCTTGAATCCCGAGGCATCAGCCTGGAGGGAACGCGGGAACAGAGGCTCCTCCAATCCATTCGGGTCGGCGAGATCATGCGGCAGGATTACGTTGCTGTGGATCCGGCAGACCCGTTGGCGCGCGTGCGATCGCAGCTCATCCGATCCCATTTCGGCACGATCTTCGTCGTTGACCGCGACGGCGTTCTGCACGGCACGATCACCCTCAGCGATCTGGCCGACAGCGCGTTCGATACCTCGATGGACTCGCTGTTGAACGCGCAGGACGTGTGCCATCTCCATCCGCTGGCGGTCGATGCCGATGACGACCTGGGTCGCGCATTCGGGCTGATGGAGTCGGGCGGCGAGGATCACGTGCCGGTGGTGGAGAGCCACGAAAGCATGAAGCTGATCGGGATCCTGCATCAGCGCGACGTCATGCACGCCCACAGCCGTGTCATCCTGGGCGCGCGCGAGGTCGTCGGCAGCGGCGATTGACCGCGGCGTCAGTTTCCCGTCGGCTGCCTGAGCCAGTCGTAGCGGTCGATCGATTTCACCTGGACGGTTCGGATGCCGCCATTCGCCGTCAGAATGGTTAGTGGAATCCGAGCGCCGGGTTCGCCATAGGACCAGATCTTCTCATAGAGCGCTTTTTGCGTTTGCACCGGCGTATCGCCGACGCTGACGACGATGTCTCCCGCGCTGATGCCCGCAGTGTCGGACGGTCCGTCCTTGGCGACGCGCCGAACGAATACGCGGCCGCGCGCTTCCTCGGTGTAGAGGCCGAGCCAGGGATGGTTTGGCTGCCGCGTTCGGCCCGCGGTCAGAAGCTGCTGTTCGATCGATTTGAAATCGTTGATCGGGATGAACATATTTCCGGGACCGTAGACGCCGGGCTCCTGCGCGTCCGCGACCAGCAGCGACCCGATGCCGACCAGCTCGCCGTTTTGATTGAGCAGCGCGGCGCCGCCGAAATTCGGATAGGGCGGGGCGGTGAAGATCGCGTCCTTGAGTAGGTATTCCCAGTACCCGGTGAAATCACGGCGGGCGGCGATCCTGACCGGCATGGCGTATTCGGAGCCGCCGGACGCCGCCGCGACGGCGAGATCGCCGGTCTGCAGCGCTGCAGAGTCGCCGAGCTTCAGCGGCGTCACGGCCATTGGGCGCGCCGTGCGCACCAGCCCGAAGCCGGAGTTTTGATCATAGGCAATGACAGCCGCCGGCAGCTCGCTGCCGTCATGCTGCGTGACCGTCACCGTATCCGCTTCGAGCACCAGATAGCCGATGGTGAGGATCAGCCCGTCCGTGCCGATCACCGCGCCGTGCCCTTCGCGAACCGTGCCCAGCGTCTCGGCGCTGCGCGCGTCGGCCGGAACGGTCGCTTTGACCGCGACGATGGCGTCCAGCACCTCTTCGATCGATGGCCGACGCGTCGCGGCCGCGGCGGATGCCGACAAGGCCACGTATGGCAGCGTAAAAGCCGCGACGAGGACGAGGGCGTATACGGAAAGGGCGCGTGATCGCATGGAATTCAACCCCATTGCCGTCAATAAATGTTAGCGCGCCGACGACGATCGTCCATCCGCGCGCACTGGAATGTGAAGAGCGCCCGCCGGGCCGGACGAGCGCCTTGAATCGCTGCGGGCATGGTATAGTTTCGCCCTGATGAGTGACCCCTTGGACGACATGCCTGCGCCGCCGGCCGCCGGCGCGAAGCCCGCGCCGGTCGGTCCGTTGGGCCATGCCGCGCCGCCCTATTTGAACGGCCTCAACGCCGCGCAGCGCGAAGCGGTGGAGGCGCTCGACGGGCCGGTCCTGGTTCTGGCCGGCGCCGGCACGGGCAAGACTCGGGTGCTCACCACGCGGCTCGCCCATCTGCTGTTTACCCGCCGCGCGCGGCCCTACCAGATCCTCGCCGTCACCTTCACGAACAAGGCGGCGCGGGAGATGAAGGACCGGGTCGAGGCGCTTGTCGGCGGGGTCGCCGACGGCATCTGGCTCGGCACCTTCCATGCCCTCGGCGCGCGGCTCCTGCGGCGTCATGCCGAACTCGTCGGCCTCAAGTCGAATTTCACGATCCTCGATACCGACGATCAGATCCGGCTCCTGCGGCAGATCCTGGAAGCGGAGCATGTCGACGAAAAGCGCTGGCCGGCGCGCATGCTGATCTCCGTCATCCAGCGTTGGAAGGACAAGGGGCTGATGCCCGACAAGGTGACGGCGGGCGACGCGGGCGAGCTCGCCAACGGCCGTCTCGTCGAGATCTACCGGCAATACCAGGAACGGCTGTCCGTCCTCAACGCCGCGGACTTTGGGGACCTGCTGCTGCTCTGCCTGGAGCTCTTTCTCAAGAACCCGGACGTCATCGCCGACTACCAGCGGCTGTTCCACTACATCCTGGTTGACGAGTATCAGGATACGAATGTGGCGCAATATCTCTGGCTGCGGCTGCTGGCCCAGGGCCACAAGAACATCTGCTGTGTCGGCGACGACG
>CAZPFL010000027.1:0-33190 GCA_964585785.1 uncultured Rhodospirillaceae bacterium | reverse complement strand
GCTGTTGAGGCCGAAGGGCACGACGGTGCCGAAGGCGAAGGTCGGGTCCTTGCCCCAGTAATAGTAGCTCGCCGTGTGGCAGGCCTCGACCGAGCCGTTGGCGACGACGTTGGCCGCCTCGAGGCCGGGCGCCAACTCGCCGGCGGCGAAGACCTGGATCTGGAACTGCCCGTCTGTCGCTTCGGAAACGTATTTCGCGAACACTTCCGCGCCGCCGTAGATCGTGTCCAGGCTCTTCGGAAAGCTCGAGGTCAGGCGCCATTTGAGTGTCGGCGCGGCGCGCACGACGGCAGGCGCGGCCAGAACACTCGTGGCGGCGGCGGCGACACCGGCGCCCGTGATGAATTGACGACGTTTCATGTGTTTCCTCTCGGATAGAACGGGAAGCGGCTGTCGCGATTGCGGAACGGGCGCGCTCCCTCTCGTTCGACGTTGTTCCAAAAAACGGCCGGCACCTTAGTGCCGACGGCGGTTGTATAGCATGAGGCACAGCGTCGCGCCCATGCAACTTTCTCGACGTGTCTATCGCCGTTTGCAATAGACACGGGTATTCAATCACATATCCCTATCTCCTTGGACAATCGGCGCTTGTTAGGGAAAAGAAAATGGCAGTCGACCGGCGGGATCGGCGTGACGCTTCAACCGCCGGCGTTCACGCGGCCGATCGCGGCAGGAAAGCCGTCGCGGCGCCCCAGGACGCGGCGTCGTCCGTGTCATCCGCACCGTCCGATCCGGCGGTGACGATGAACTCGCCGTCCCGCGCGCCGGCGGCGACGGTGAACCGCTGAACCGACATCCAGCCGTCGGCGGAAACGACCTCGACCGTGATGGCGTGGCGCGCGCCGGGCTCGCTCTCAAGCAGCGCGGCATCGGCGACGGTGACGACGCCGCTCCACGGATCGATGGCGAAACAGCCCTCGGCATCGTCCAGGAGCCGGAAGCGCAGCACGTCCATCGCCTCGACATCGACGGGCACGGAGACCGTGCCGACGACCGCGCCCGGCCGGACATGGGATCGCGCGGACCGGCGTCCGGCGTCGCGGTCCCACAGCTCGGTGACGGCGAATTCTCCGGCATCGTCGAGCAGCTCGATCTCGTAGTGCCGGATGGAAACCTGGCCGTCCGCATAGGCCGTCCGCACCGCGATGCGGTGGCGCGGCGTCTCGCCCAGGTCGAGCAGGGATTCGTCCGCGACGGCGACGAGGCCCGAGACCGGATCGACCTCGAAGCGGCCGCCGGCATCGTCCGCCAGGCTGTAGCGCACGGCGTTGGCCGCGCCATCCTGGGCACTGGACCACGCGCCGGGAATATCGAGCGTGGTGGTCATGCTGCCGGCCCGGCCCGTGGCCCGGTCGGTGGCAACGAAGGTGACGTCGAGGCGCACCGCGCCAAGCGGCGCCCCGGACTGGCCGGCGGGCAGCAGCCGGAGGCCGGCGAGCTCCTCGCGCTCCAGTGTCCAGAGGCCCGAGGGCAGCAGCCGGCCCGCGGACAGCATCGCGGAGTCCGGCACGCCGGCGATCTCGACGCGAAGCGTCACGCCCGGCACGTCATTGATCGGCGGCAGATGGACCGGCACGCCCCGCCCGCGCCCGGCGGCGGCGCGGCCGCTATGGGCCGAAGCGGCCCCGGCGCGCCCGCGCATGCGGTGCGGCGTCGCAAACTCGTAAGCGTCCCAAGCTGAAGCGAGTCTGGCCACTGAGATTCCCCAATCGACGTTGTATTGATAAAGTTAATCTTAAATGCAAGCGAATTTACTATTGGTTAAATTCGCCCAAGCCCGAGACGAGATTAAGTAAATCTCTCACGCACTTCTGTGCGGCCGGTCACAGACTCGCCCTTTATTCGCCAGGGGCGAAAGGGTTCGCGGCCGGGTTGATTTTGGCGAATCGCTTTCTAGAAACCCTCTCCGCCCCCCGGCGCGCGTTACGTCGCGCGCCGGTCCAATAAAAAACGGCGGCCGGACGTAACCGGTCGCCGGCGGGGCATATGGCGCGCTCGGCGTCCTAAACCACCGAACTCGGACAAAGGGCATGCCTGCAACCCGCCAGAATGCCGGGAACGATTGCTTCAGGACCGAGCCGTCCGTTTGCCCCGAACCGCGCGCCAGATCTTCTCCGGCGTCACCGGCATGTCGAGATGGGCCACGCCGTAGTCGGACAGCGCGTCGACGATGGCATTGACGACCGCGGCCGGCGCCGGGGTCGTGCCGCCCTCCCCCCCGCCCTTGGCGCCCATCAGGTTGGACTTGGTCGGCACCTCGTTGTGGCCGACGTCGAACATCGGGAAGTCGGCGGCGCGCGGCATCACATAGTCCATGAAGGAGCCGGTGAGGAGCTGCCCGCTCGCGGGGTCGTAGGTGACGAGCTCGCAGAGCGCCTGGCCGACGCCCTGCGCGATGCCGCCATGCACCTGCCCCTCGACGATCATCGGATTGACCACGGTGCCGACATCGTCGACCGCGGCGTAGCGCGCGAGCGCCACCGCGCCGGTCTCCGGGTCGATCTCGACCTCGGCGACGTGGCAGCCGTTGGGATAGGCCGGCATCGGCTTGTCGATCCGCGCCACCGCACGGAGCGGCCCTTTCAACCCCTCGGGCAGATCGGATGCCGGATCGGCGGCCCGCGCCGCCGCGTCGAACAGCCCGACCGCGCGATCGGTGCCGGCGACGACGAAGCGCCCGCCCGCGAACTGCAGATCTTCCGCCGCGCATTCCAGGAGATGCGCCGCGATCGCCTTGCCGCGCCGGATGATCTCGTCCCGAGTCTGGCTGAACAGATGCCCGCCGACGCGCATGGTCCGCGCCGAGTGCGAGCCCGAGCCGTCGCGCACGAACAGCGTGTCGCCGTAGCGGAAGTCGATCTTGTCGAAGGGCACGCCGAGAAACTCGGAGCCGATCTGCCGGAAGGTCGTCTCGTGCCCCTGGCCGCAGGACTGGCTGCCGATCACCATGTCGACGCGGCCATCCGGCAGCACCTCCATCACCGCGCGCTCGAGCGGCCAGCCGGTCGAGGTCTCGACATAGTTGGCGAGGCCGATGCCGCGCAGCCGGCCCGCCTGCCGCGCCGCCGCCCGCCGCGCCGGGAAGCCCGTCCAGTCCGCGATCGCCAGCACCATGTCCATGCTCTTCGCGAACTTGCCGTTGTCGTAGGTGACGCCGAGCGGGTTGGTGTAGGGAAAGGCGTCCTCGGCGATCAGGTTGCGCCGGCGCAGCGCGATCCGGTCGATGCCCATCTCGGCCGCCGCCCGGTCGATCAGCCGCTCCAGCACGAAGGTCGCTTCCGGCCGGCCGGCGCCGCGATACGCGGTGACCGGCGAGGTGTTGGTCCACACGCCCTTGGTCGTCACGTCGGCGAACGGAATATCGTAGAGCCCGGTCGTGATGGTCGGCCCGCGCGCGATCGGCACGAAGGAGAGCGCGTGCGTGCCGAGGTTGCCGATATTCTCCGTGCGGATCGCGAGGAAGCGGCCGTCGGCATCGAGCGCCAACGCGGCGTAGGTGACGAGGTCGCGCCCGGCATAGTCGCCGAGCGCCATCTCGTGCCGCGTGCCGGTCCATTTGACCGGCCGGCCGAGCCGCCGCGCCGCCCAGACGACGAGCGCGAACTCGGGATAGAGCGAGTTGCGCGTGCCGTAGCCGCCGCCGACATCGCGCGAGACGACGCGGAAGCGCTCCTCCGGCAGGTCGAAGGCGGCGGCCATCTCGCGCTGGAAGCGGTTGACCCCCTGCCCGCCAGCATAGAGCGTGTGCAGCCCGGTCGCCGCGTCGTATTCGGCGACCGCGGCGCGCGGTTCCATCGGCACGCCGGTGACGCGGTTGTTGACGATCTCGATGCGCGCGACATGCGCCGCCGTGGCGAAGGCCGCGTCGACCGCCGCGACGTCTCCCTTTTGGTCGTCGACGCAGAGGTTGGTCGGCATGCGCGCCCAGAGCCGCGGCGCGTCCGGCGCCAGCGCGGCGCGCGGATCGACCACCGGCGGCAGCGACTCATAGGACACGGAAACCCGCTCCGCCGCGTCCGCCGCCAGCGCCGCGCTCTCGGCGACGACCATGGCGACCATCTCGCCGACGCGGCGTACCTTGTCTCCCACCATCAGGTCGATGCCCGGATAGTAGATCGGCGCGCCGTCGCGGTTCTTCAGCTCGACATCCTTGGGATTGCCCTGCGCGACCAGCGGCCGGATGCCGTCGGCCCGAAGCTCGGCCGCGGTGAAGACGGCGAGCACGCCCGGCATCGCCGCCGCCTCGCCCGTCTCGACCGCGCGGATGACGGCATGCGCTTCCTGCGACCGCGCGAAGGCGGCATAGACCTGTCCGGGAAGATTGAAGTCGTCGCTATAAGCGCCGCGCCCCGTCAGCAGCCGCGCGTCCTCGACGCGCCGCACCGCCGCGCCGATACCCGTGCCGTCCTTGCCATGCGCGTCGGCCGCCATGCGCTCCTCCCTGCCCTGCCGGTTCGCCCGGCGTGTTTGTCACAGTTTAGGGGGCGGATCGGGACGCTGTCACACTGTGGCGGATTTCCTTTGCTTCTTGCCCACTGCGCTCAGCGCCTCCACCACCTCGCGCAGGCCGCGCTGCAACGGCTTGTCCCGGCGCAGCACGATGGCAAGCTTGCGGTAGAGGCGCGGCGAGAGCGAGCGCACGACGAGCTTGCCCGCGATCTGCGCCGGCGGCACCGCCATCCGGGGCAGCACGCCGCAGCCGAGCCCGGCGGCGACCAGCTCCTTGATCGCTTCCACGCTGCCGAGCTCCGAGACGGGCTTGAGCAGCGCGCCGCCGCGCAGGCACCAGTCGTCGACGATATGGCGGGTGTTCGCGCCCGGCTCGTAAAGCACGACCGACCGCGTGGCGAGCGATGCCGGCGTCACCGCGCCGGAAGGGGGATCACTGGCGGGAAAGATCGCGACGAACTCGTCGTCGAGCACCGGCGTGACCTGAAACATCCGGCCCGCCGCGGGTAGCGTGACCAGGCCGACATCGATGCTGTTGTCCTCGATCGCCTTCAGCATCACCGCCGTGTTGCCGGTGCTGACCACGATCTCGAGCGTCGGAAAGCGCTGCCGCAGCGCGCGCAGGATCGGCGGCAGCAGGTAGATGCAGGCGGTGCCGCCGGTGCCCAGCCGCACGCGGCCGACCGTGCCGGTCGCGTGATAGGCCATGGCGTCGAGCGCGCTCGTCACCGCCGCCTCGATGCGCCGCGCATGCTCGAGCAGGTCCTGCCCGGCCGCGGTCGCCGTCGCGCGCCGGCCGACCCGCTCGATCAGGCGCACGCCGAGCCGCCGCTCGAGCTGGCGGATCTGCAGGCTGACGGCCGGCTGCGTCAGGTTGAGCCGCTGCGCCGCCGCCGAGAAGCCGCCGAGCTCGACGACGCTGGCGAAGGTATGGAGCTGGTCGAGATTGAGTCCGCGCATACCAAATTTTCGCTTATCAATATTATTAAAACAATAAATTTCACAAATCCGTCACGAACCGGCAGGATGGGTTCCGTTCCGAAGAGGCCCGGTTCCGCATTGGAAAGCGACCCCATGGACGACACCCGCCCTTCCCCGCCGTCGGCGGCGGTGACCATCCGCGATGCGACCGAGCAGGACATGCCGGCGGTGCAGCGCATCTACGCGCATCACGTGCTGCACGGGCTGGCGAGCTTCGAGGAGGCGCCGCCCACGGCGGACGAGCTGGCGGCGCGCCGGCGCGCGGTGCTCGCGCGCGGGCTGCCCTATATCGTCGCCGAGCGGGACGGCGCGGTCGTCGGCTACAGCTATGCGACCGCCTACCGCCCGCGCCCCGCCTACCGCTTCACGGTCGAGAACTCGGTCTACGTCGCCGACGGCCTGCACCGCCAGGGGATCGGCCGGATTCTGCTCGCCGCGCTGATCGAGCGCTGCGCGCAAGGGCCCTGGCGCCAGATGATCGCGGTCATCGGCGACAGCGAGAACGCCGCCTCGATCGGCCTGCACGTGCGGCTCGGCTTCCGCCGCGTCGGCACGCTCGACGCCGTCGGCTTCAAGTTCGGCCGCTGGGTCGACTCCGTCCTGATGCAGCGGGAGATCGGGGGATGAGGGCGCCGTCCTATCTTGAGCCCGGAGCCTTCCAGCCCAGCGCCACGCATATCGACCGGGCCGTGCCCATGGACTCCCCGGTCAAGCCGGGGAGTGACGATCTAATTTTCAAAGCAAAAAGAAACCGTCATGCCACGGCTTGTCCGTGGCATCCACGGCTCGGCTTTTGCCAGTACCTTCATGTCTGCACCCATTGACGCCCTGCCGGCGGCGCGATCCGCGGTCCCACGGCTGACCAATCTCTGTCTCGGGCTGTCGCAGCTCGTCTGCTGGGGCATCTCCTTCTACATGATCGGGGCGCTGGGCGACGACATCGTCGCCGATACGGGCTGGAGCGGCACGCTGGTCTATGGCGGCTTCTCGGCGGCGCTCGTCGTCATGGGGCTCTGCTCGCCCTTGATCGGGCGCATCATCGACCGGCAAGGCGGCCGCCCGGTGATGGTCGGCGGCTCGATCCTGATCGCCGTCGGATGCGTCGATCTCGCCCTCGCTTATAACCGGGCCGTTTATCTCGCGGGCTGGGTCGTGCTCGGCGTCGCCATGCGCATGACGCTGTACGACGCCGCCTTCGCCGCGCTGGCGCGGATCGCCGGCCCGGACGCGCGCCGCGTCATCTCGCAGATCACGCTCTTGGGCGGCCTCGCCTCGACCGCCTTCTGGCCGATCGGCCATTTCCTCGCCGAGCGCTTCGGCTGGCGCGGCGCGCTTCTCCTGTACGCCGTCATCGCCGTGCTGACCGTCCCGCTGCACCTGTCAATCCCGCCGGCCCGCTACGTCGCGCCGAAGACGGTGCGGTCGGGCGGCGGCGGACAGGCCATCACCGCCGACGGCGGGCGGCTGCTCGCCGCGACGCTCTATGCGCTGATCGTGACCCTGGTCGCCTTCCTCAATTCCGGCTTCTCGGCGCATATCATCGGGATTCTCACGGGCCTCGGCCTGACGCCGGCGGTCGCGGTCTGGACCGCCTCGCTGCGCGGCATCGGCCAGACCTCGGCGCGGATCTGCGAAATCCTGTTCGGCCGCCGCCTGCATCCGCTGATGCTCGGCGTGATCGCGACGGGCATCCTCGCCGCCGGCTTCGCGGCGGGCCTGCTGAGCGGCCGCAACGCCGCCGCGGCGATTGCCTTCGCGCTGCTCTTCGGCATCGGCAACGGGCTCGTCACCATCGTGCGCGGGACGCTGCCGCTGGTGCTGTTCGAGCACCATGTCTACGGCGCGCTGGTCGGACGGCTGCTGGTGCCGAGCTTCTTTCTCTCCGCCTTTGGCCCCGTCGCCTACGCGCTGCTGATTGCGCGCTTCGGCGACTACGCGGCGCTCGTCCTCTCGCTCGCGATCGGCGCGATCGTGCTGGGCGCGGCGATCCTGCTCCGGCTGCGCTTCCGGGCGCCGGCGCGTTAGGCGCGAGCGCGCGTCTTACGCCTGCGCCGCCGCCCGCACGGTCGCCAGGATGATGTCCGTCATGCCGGGCTCAGCGCCGATCGCGCCGGTATAGGCGGCGTCGGGATGCGCCTCGGCGATCAGCCGGGGCAGGTCTTCGGCGCTGTGGCCGCCGCGATCCATGAAGAAGCCGACGACGACGCACGGCGCCGGGCGCAGGCCGCGCAGCACGTCCGCGATCGTCGGTTTCTGCTCGAGAAAGGCGGCGGTGACGCGGCGGAACCGGCCCATGGCGCCGAGATGCTCGGCCAGCGCCGATGCCGACGCGCCGGAGCCTTCATGCCGCGTCGTGCCGTGGCCCGCGATCACGGCCGCCGCATCTTCGGACCGCCAGCCCTTCGTTTGGCACGCCGCCCATGCCGCCTCGGCAACGAGCGGCGCCAGCGCCGGGCTGACGCCGACCGGCCGGCACAGCGTGACGCGCCCGGCCGCCGCGCCCGCCTGCGCCAGGATTTCCGGCAGCAGCACCTGGCTGGTATGCCCTTCGGCCATGAGCAGCGGCACGACGAAGATCCGCGGCGTGTCGATGCCGGCGAGCGTCTCGGCAAGACCGGGGGCGCCGCGCAGCGCGCAGGCCTCGACCCGCGCGAAGCAGCCCCGTGCGCGGAGCGCCGCTGCATGCGCTTCGGGCGCGCCCTCCCCGCCCTCGCCGCGGCCATGCGCGCAGAGCAAAACGGCAGCCTTGGTCAGATCCGGCGTTTCGCGGTTTGTCTCGTGCGACATGCACTCGATATAGACCGGTTCGCGCCGGAGCGTCGCGGAAATTCGGCCGCATTGCTGGCCGTCAGTCCCTCGGCTGGACAAGCGCGGGCGTTCGCGGCAGCATCCTGGGATGGATTTGCGTCTAGGGAGGAACAACCGATGAAACAGCGCCAACTCGGCGATGCGACGATTTCGCGGATCTTGGAGCTCAACACGCCCGATTTCGATCCGCTCGGCTTCTTTCCGGACACCATACCGGAGGACTGGGAGCCGCATCTCGACTGGCTCAAGCCGAAATGCATGGACCCGGTGAGCGGCAACCTCTACTTCCCGATGCAGTCCTACGTCCTGCGCACCAAGCACCACAATATCCTGGTCGACGGCTGCGTCGGCAACCACAAGGAGCGCCCGCTCCGCCCGCGCTGGCACATGAAGACGGATACGCATTACATGGACGCGCTGGCGGCCGCCGGGCTCAAGGTCGAGGACATCGACTACGTCATGTGCACGCACATGCATGTCGACCATGTCGGCTGGAACACGCAACTCCTCGACGGCCGCTGGGTGCCGACCTTCCCGAACGCGAAATACGTCTTCTCCAAGAAGGAATACGATTACTGGTTCGCCGAAAACAAAAAGGAGACGCTGCATCATTTCGTCGACAGCGTGCTGCCGGTCGTCGAAGCCAAGCGCGCGCAGATGGTCAAGAACGACTTCGCGCTCGACGACGAGGTCTGGCTCGAGCCGACGCCGGGCCACACGCCGGACCACTTCGCCATCCGCGTCGCCTCGGGCGGCGAGAAGGCCGTGTTCAGCGGCGACCTGATGCATTCGCCGATCCAGTGCCGCCATCCGGACTGGCGCGCCCGGCCGGACTACGACGTGCAGCAGGCGCGCGACACGCGCCGCGCCTTCATGGAGCGCTACGCCGAGACCGACGTGCTGATCTGCACCGCACATTTCCCGCTGCCCTCGGCCGGCCACTTCGTGCGCCACGGCGACGTCTTCGACTTCAAATACGAGGAGGCGGACTGGTAGGGCCAGGGCCGCATCGGCTGGATTGGCTATCGCCGGCCGGAATCAAGGACACGGAGCGTGGCGTTAAAGGGGCGTGGTGTTTCCGCCCCGATTTAACACGCCTTGGTTGTTATTGATTCCGTTGATCTGAAAGCAAAAATTCCTCATCTTGCGCCTCCCGGCCCATGAGGCGCGCCGGTCCCGTGCGCGCCCTGACTCATAAATTTAAGAAACGGTCCACAAAGACGCGTGCCGCTCGGAGGAAAGGCGACCCATGCTCGACCGGATCACGAAGAACGTCATATCGGCGACCATCGTCACGCTGTCGGTGGCGGCGCTGTTCATCGGCACGATGCAGGTGGCGCTCCGCTACATCTTCAACACGGGCGTGCCCTGGTCGGAAGGCATCTTCATCATGCTGACCGTCTGGGCGATCCTGATCGCCGGCATCCGCGCCGTCGGCTTCGGTCTGCACGTCCGCGTCGATGTCGGGCTGATGCTGATGCCGCCCGCCCTGCGGCGTGTCGCCGAGACCATATCGGTCATCGCCGCGATCGCGTTGTCCGGCTACTACGCCTATTGCGGCGCGCTGTACGTCCAGTTCGTGTGGAACATCGGCGCGACCTCGGCCGAGGCCTATCTGCCCGACTGGGTCATCTACCTGATCGTCCCGGTCAGCATGGTCGGCTTCTGCATCCGTTACCTGCAGCGGATCGCGCACTGGCTGCGCGGCGGCGCAGCGCCCTGCGAGGAGATCGGCGCCGCGCCCGGCCACGAGCATGACGCCGCCAAGGGGCACGCCGCCTGATGACCGTTCTCACGCTGCTGGTCCTCTTCTTCCTGCTGATCGCGCTGGGCGCGCCGATCGCCGTCGCGCTGGGCGCGTCGACGGTCGTCACCTCGATGCTGTTCGCGCCGATCCCGCCGGCGATCATCGGCCAGAAGATCTTCGCCAACCTCGACCATTTCTCGCTGATGGCCGTGCCGTTCTTCTTCTTCGCCGCGGCCTTCATGGAAAGCGGCGGGCTCGTCTCGCGCCTGGTGCGGCTGGCCAACGCAATGGTCGGGCATTGGAAGGGCGGGCTCGGCGTGACCTCGGTGCTGTCCTGCATGTTCTTCGCGGCGATCTCGGGCTCCAGCCCGGCGACAGTCGCGGCGATCGGGCGCATCATGTTCCCCGCGCTGGTCAAGCAAGGCTATTCGAAGGACTACGCGATCGGCGCCATCGCCACGGCGGGCTCGATCGGCATCCTGATCCCGCCCAGCATCCCGCTCATCCTCTACGGCTTCGTCACCGAGACCTCGATCACGCGGCTGTTCATCGCCGGCATCGTGCCGGGTCTGCTCTACGGCTTCGGCATGATGGCGATGGCCCGCGTCCTCGCCGGACGGCTCGGCTACACGCCGCGCCCGCGCGCGAGCTGGGGCGAGCGCCTGCACGCCTTCCGCACCTCGGGGCCGGCGCTCACCCTGCCGCTGTTCATCTTCGTCGGCATCTACGGCTTCCCGGCCTTTACCGTATTCGGCCTGCAGTACAGCGGCGGCGCGATCTTCACGCCGACCGAGGCGGCGCTCATCGCCACCGTGCTGGCGCTCGCGATCGGGCTCTACGTCTACCGCGAGCACGACCTGCGCTCGATCGGCCGGACGATCGCCGAGACCGCGCCCCGCGTCGGCATGATCTTCTGGATCGCGGCGAACGCCATCTTTTTCGGCTTCTTCGTCACCAGCATCGGCCTGCCGGACCAGATCACGCAGATGATCACCACCGCGCACATGCCGCCCTGGCTGTTCCTGCTGACGGTGAACCTGATGCTGGTCGTGGTCGGCTTCTTCATGGAGGGCGTGCCGGTCATCCTGATGTTCATCCCGCTGCTCTTTCCCGCGGCGGTGGCGCTGGGGATCGACCCGGTGCATTTCGGCATCATCGTCGTCGTCAACATCGAGCTCGGCCTGATCACGCCGCCGGTCGGGCTCAACCTGTTCGTCGGCAGCTCGATCGCGAACATGCCCGTGCTGCGGGTCTTCAAGGCCTGCCTGCCCTGGAGCCTGGTGACCGTGATCGTGCTCGGCGTGGTCACCTATGTCCCCGAAATCAGCCTGTTCCTGCCCAATCTCATGAAGTGAGGCCGCAAGGGGGAACAGGCGCCGTTTCGTCGAATGGCGGCCGCGCCCGGACGGGCAAGGCCGCAGTTTAATCAAAGGAGAGGAAAATCATGTTTCTGAACAATGCCCGCCCCATCGCGCTCGCCGGCGCCGTCGCCGCCGCGATCGCCTTGCTGTCGCACCCGATGGCGGCGGCGGCCAAGACCAAGATCATCCTGTCGAACGACACCCAGGCGCTCAGCCTGAAGGGCAAGACCTTCGAGCTGCTGAAGGCGGAGATCGAGAAGCGGCTCGGCAACAAGGTCACGGTCGAGCTGCATCATTCCGGCTCGCTGTTCGACCAGAAGACCCAGATCCAGGGCCTGCAGCTCGGCGCGGCGAATATGATCGCGCCGACGGTCGGCATCTACAGCTCGATCACGCCCAAGGTGAACGCGCTGCTGCTGCCCTTCATGCTACAGAACGCGCGGGCGGTGGACGCCGCCGTGAAGGATCCGATCGTGCGGGCCGCCTTCGTGCCGGAGCTCGAGAAAAAGAACGTCGAGCCGGTCGCCATCTGGGTCAACGGCCCGCGCAACATCGGCTACAAGCGCAAGGAGCCGATCCTGACGCCGGCCGGCATGAAGGGCCTCAAGATCCGCGTGCAGTCGGCGCCGATCTATGTCGATACGATGAAGGCGTTCGGCGCCAACGTCATCGCCATGTCCTGGAGCGAGACGCCGACCGCGCTGCAGCAGGGCGTGATCGACGCGGTCGAGCCGACCCCCAACGCCTGGGTCGCCGCCAAGATCTATGAGCTCGTCGATAACATCACCGTGACCGGCTACTGCTTCGACTTCTACATCGTCGGCGCGAACAAGCAGTGGTGGCAGGGCATGCCGAAGGACGTCCGCAAGGGCGTGCAGGCGGCGCTCGACGCGGCGACCAAGTGGAACTGGGACAACGCGAAGAAGATCAACGAAGAGTCCAACGCGAAGATCAAGGCCGCCGGCGTCGGCATCCACGTGCTGACCCCGGAACAGCAGAAGCCCTGGATCGCGGCGGTCAAGCCGGTCTGGAAGAAGCTCGGCACCGATCTCGTCGGCCCGAAGGTGGTCGCCCGCCTGCAGGAGATCAGCGCGAAATACAAGTAGACGGCGGGCCGGCGCCCGGCGCCGGCTACGCCGTCCGGGAGCGGCGCTCCGTCGCGTCGGCGCCGCGCACCGCCCGCGCGGCCTTGGCGAAGACACGTCCAATGCCGAGCAGCACGGGCTTGTCGCCGAGGCCGGCGGGGCGGTCCCCGGCGGCGAGCGCGGCAAGGGTGCCGGCCCAGCGTTCCTCCTCGGGGCGCGAGACGGCGGCCATGGCCACGACCGGCGTCGCGGGCGGTAGTCCTTCGGCGATCAGGCGTTGCGCCACGGCCGCGCCGGTACGCCCCGCCATATAGAAGACGAGCGAGGTCTCACCGTCCGCGAGGCCCCGCCAGTCGAGCCCATCCGGCACCCCGCCATCCTTCGAATGCCCGGTGACGAAGCGCACCGAGTGCGCTTGGTCGCGATGGGTGAGCGACACGCCGAGCGCCGCCGCCGCGGCCAATCCGGACGTGATACCCGGCACGATCTCGACCGGAATGCCGGCCGCCTCGAGCCGCGCGATCTCCTCCCCCGCCCTGCCGAAGATCATCGGGTCGCCGGCTTTCAGCCGCACCACGCGCTTGCCCCGGCGCGCCAGCCGCACCATCAAGTCGTTGATGTCCTGCTGGCGGCAGGAGGCGCGGCCGCCGCGCTTGCCGACGGCGAGGCAGCGCGCCTCGCGCCGCACCAGCTCGAGCACCCCGTCGGAGACCAGCGCGTCGAACAGCACGACGTCGGCGGACTGCAGCACGCGCACCGCCTTCAGCGTCAGCAACTCGGGATCGCCCGGCCCGGCGCCGACCAGCACGACGCTGCCGGCCTTGCTTCGCTCAATCTGCGACATGGCTGTCCATCCTTTCCGCAACACTCCATTCACCGATGATCCGCTGGATCTCGGCGCGGCAGGAGCCGCAATTCGTGCCCGCGCTGGTCGCGGCGCCCACCGCGTCGACCGTGCGGCAGCCCTCGCGCGCGACCGCCGCGGTGATCTGGTTGACGCCGACCGAGAAGCAGCCGCAGACGAGCGCGCCCGGCTCTTCCACGCTGCCGCCGGCGCGCCCGGCGAGCACGCGCAGCCGCTCGGGCGGAGTCGTGAAGGCGCCCTCGAGGCAATCCGACAGCCAGGCGCGCGAGACCGACACCGGCTCCGGGCTCACGAACAGCGCGCCCAGGAGCTTCCCGTCCGCGAAGGCGGCGAAGCGGTAGCGCGCGGCGGCGCTCTGGTGATAGGCGAGCAGGTCGCCCGGCTCGTCTTCCCGCAGGCCGAACAGGCGGCGCGCGAAATCCGTCCAGTCCGCCGGCGCCGCGCGTCCCGCCAGCTCGACGCGCCAGCCGCCATTCGTTTTTGCCAGCGCCCAGTAGTCGCTTCCGATCGCCGCCGGCGCCTGCCGCAGGACGGCGAAGCCGTACCAAGCGGCCGCGTAGGGGCACGCCCGCACGGCAGTGAATTTCAGGCCGGGCTGGCCCGAGACGGGATCGGTCTCCGGGCAGACCAGCGCGTCGACGCGCCCCGTCGCGGCGTATTGATCCGTCCAGTGCATCGGCACGAACAGCGAGCCCGGCCGCTGCCGGTCGGTGACGAGCGCGCGCAGAACCGCCTTGCCGTGCACGCTGGTCAGCTCGACCAGCGTCGCGGGTGCTATGCCGAGCGCGGCCGCGTCGTCCGGGTGAATCTCGCAGAAGGGCTCGGCGATGTGGCCCGACAGCCGCGGCGACTTCGCCGTGCGCGTCATCGTGTGCCAGTGGTCGCGCACGCGTCCGGTGTTGAGCACGAAGGGGAAGGCCGCGGAGACCGCGCGCGGAGGGCGCAGCGGCGTCGCGACGAAGCGCGCGCGGCCGTCCGGCGTGTGGAAGCGGCCGTCGGCGAAGAAGCGCCGCGCGCCCGCGTCTTCCGCGTCGCCTGCCGTTGGCCACTGCACCGGGGCGAGCCCGTCATAGGCCTTGTCGCTCAGCGCGGCGAGCGCGCCGATGTCGAAGTCGCGCGTGCCGTTGTTCGCGCGCGCGGACAGCGCGGCATGCTCGCGGAAGATCGCGGCCGGGTCGTCATAGGCGAAATCCTCGGCGAACCCCATCCGCGCGGCGACCTGGGCGACGATCCACCAGTCGGGCCGCGCCTCCCCAGGCCGCCGGAGGAAGGCGCGCTGGCGCGAGATGCGGCGCTCGGAATTGGTGACCGTGCCCTCCTTCTCGCCCCAGGCCGCGGCCGGCAGCAGGACATGCGCATGGCGCGCCGTGTCGGTGTCGCGCAGCACGTCGGAGACGACGACGAAGGGACAGGCGTCGAGCGCCCGTACGACCGCGTCGGCGTCGGGCAAGCTGTCGGCCGGGTTGGTCGCCATGATCCAGAGCGCCTTGATGCGGCCGTCGCCGATCGCCTCGAACAGCTCGACGGCCTTCAGGCCCGGCTTCGACGCGATCTGCGGGCTCTGCCAGAAATCCTGCACGAGCCGCCGGTGCGAGGCGTTCTCCAGCTCCATATGCGCGGCGAGCTGGTTGGCGAGGCCGCCGACCTCGCGCCCGCCCATCGCGTTCGGCTGTCCCGTCACCGAGAAGGGTCCCATGCCCGGCCGGCCGATGCGGCCGGTCAGGAGGTGGCAGTTGATGATCGCGTTCACCTTGTCGGTGCCGGCGATCGACTGGTTGACGCCCTGGGAATAGACCGTGACGACCTTTTCCGTCCGCGCGAACAGGTCATAGAAGCGCCGCAGCTCGCCGGCGGAAAGCTGCGTCTCGCGCAGCGTGCCGGCAAAACCCGTGCGGCGGGCGGCGGCGAGCGCGGCGTCCAGCCCGCTGGTGTGCGCGGCGACGAAGGCACTGTCCGCGTAGCCGGCCGCGAGATGGTCCAGGAGTCCGTTGAACAACGCCACGTCCGAGCCGGGCGCGAGCGGCAGATGCAGGTCGGCGAGCTGCACGGTCGCGGTCACCCGCGGGTCGATCACGACGACCGCCATCTCGGGCCGCGCCGCCTTCGCCGCGGCAAGCCGCTGGTAGAGCACGGGATGGCACCAGGCGAGGTTCGAGCCGACCAGCACGACGAGGTCCGCCAGCTCCAGGTCTTCGTACACGCCCGGCACCGTGTCGGCGCCGAAGGCGCGCCGATGCCCGGCGACCGAGGACGCCATGCAGAGGCGCGAGTTGGTGTCGATGTTGCCGCTGCCGATGAAGCCCTTCATCAGCTTGTTAGCGACGTAATAGTCCTCGGTCAGGAGCTGGCCCGAGACGTAAAAGGCGACGGAATCCGGGCCGTGCTCGGCGATCGTCCGCGCGAAGGTCGCCGCGACGCGGTCGAGCGCCGCGTCCCAGCTCACCCGCGCGCCGCCGATCTCGGGATGCAGCAGCCGCCCGTCGAGGCCGATCGTCTCCGCCAGCGCCGCGCCTTTCGAGCACAACCGGCCGAAATTGGCGGGATGGTCCGGGTCGCCCTTGACCGTCACCGTGCCGTCCGGCGCGACCGCCGCGACGATGCCGCAGCCGACGCCGCAATAGGCGCAGGTGGTTCGGGTGGTGACGAGCGCGCCCGCCGTCATCGCAGCCTCACGCCGCCTCTTCCGCGGCGAGCGACAGGTTGATCAGCACCTTGCCCTTCGCGAGCTTGACCGGGATCGCGCGCGCGCAGCCGGTGTCCGCGCCCTGCGCCGCGCCGTCCTCAAGCCCGATCACCCAATTGTGAAGCGGGCAGGTCACCGAATGGCCGTGCACGATGCCCTGCGACAGCGGTCCGCCCTTGTGCGGACAGCGGTCGTCGAGCGCGAAGACCTGGTCGTCGGCGGTGCGGAACACGGCGATGTCGCCGCGGTCGGTCTTCACGACGCGCGCGCCGCGCCGCGGAATGTCGGCCAGGCTGCCGATCTCGATCCATCGACGTCCCGTCATTCCGCGGCCTCCAGCATGGTCAGCTCGGCGATCGGCTCGAACTCGTGCGCGTCCGTCCCCTTGGCCCGCGCCGCCCAGGGATCGTCCTGCCAGAAGCGCTGCGACTTGAGGAAGCGGTCGCGAAGCTGCGCCCGCCGGCTGGGGTCCTCGACGATCTGCGCGCGGATCGTGTCGATGCCGACGCGCGTGGTCCATTTGTAGATGCGCTCGAGGTAGCGCGCCGTCTCGCGGTAGAGCTGCACCAGCGCCGCGCCGTATTCGAGCACCTCCGCCTCGGTCGCGACCGTGCAGAGCTTCTCCGTCGCACGGACGTGCAGGCCGGCGGCGCCGGCGAAGTGCAGCTCGTAGCCGGAATCGACGCAGATGACGCCGAAGTCCTTGCAGGTCGCCTCCGCGCAGTTGCGGGGACAGCCCGAGACCGCCATCTTCACCTTGTGCGGCGTCCAGGCGCCCCACATCATCTGCTCGATCTTGACGCCGAGCCCCATCGAGGCCTGGGTGCCGAAGCGGCACCACTCCGAGCCGACGCAGGTCTTCACCGTGCGAATCGCCTTGCCGTAGGCGTGGCCGGAGACCAGCCCCGCCGAATTGAGGTCGGCCCAGACGGCGGGCAGGTCCTCCTTCTTCACGCCCAGCATGTCGATGCGCTGCCCGCCCGTCACCTTGAGGGTCGGGATGGCGAACTTCTCGACCACGTCGGCGATGGCGCGCAGCTCCTGCGGGGTCGTGAGCCCGCCCCACATGCGCGGCACGACGGAATAGGTGCCGTCCTTCTGGATGTTGGCGTGCACCCGCTCGTTGATGAAGCGCGATTGGCCGTCGTCGACATATTCGCCGGGCCAGGCCGCGAGCAGGTAATAGTTCAGCGCCGGCCGGCATTGCGCGCAGCCGCAGGAAGTCTTCCACTCCAGCGCCTGCATCACGTCGGGGATGGTCTTGAGCTCCTTGGCGACGATCAGCCGGCGCACCTCGTCATGGCCGAGCTCGGTACAGCCGCACATCGCGGTGATCTCGACCGGCTTGAACGCGTCGCCGAGGGAAAGCGCGAGCAACTGCTCGACCAGGCCGGTGCAGGTGCCGCAGGAGGACGACGCCTTGGTATGCGCCCGCACGGCGGCGAGCGTGGTCAGCGACTTCTCCTCGATCGCCTGCAGGATCACGCCCTTGCACACGCCGTTGCAGCCGCAGATCTCCGCGTTATCCGGCAAGGCTGCAACGGCCGCCGTAGGGTCCAGCGGGGCTCCTCCGGCGTAGGCGGGCCCGAAGATCAGCGTGTCGCGCATCTCCGACACGTCGGTGTGGTCCTTGATCAGCTGGTGGAACCAGGCGCCGTCCGCGGTATCGCCATAGAGCACCGCGCCGACCACTTCGTCGTCCTCCAGCACCAGGCGCTTGTAAACGCCCGACCGCGCGTCGCGCAGGACGATCTCGTCGCGGTTCTCGCGCTCGGCGAAGTCGCCGGCGGAGAACAGGTTGATGCCGGTGACCTTGAGCTTGGTCGCGAGCGCAGTCTCGATGAAACCCTCGCCCGCCGCGCCGGCAAGCTCGTCGGCCAGCACCTTGGCCATCTCGTAGAGCGGCGCGACCAGGCCGTAGACCGTGCCCTTGAACTCGACGCACTCGCCAAGCGCGTATATGTCGGGGTCCGAGGTGCGCATATGCTTGTCGACCAGGATGCCGCGGTTGACCTCGAGCCCCGCTTCCTTGGCGATCCCGGCGTTCGGCCGGATGCCGACCGCCATGACGACCAGTGTGCAGGGCAGCTCGGTGCCGTCGTCGAGCCTGAGGCCCGCGACATAGCCGTCGCCGTAGATCTCCTTCGTGTTGGCGCTGGTCATCACCTTGATGCCGCGCGCCTCGACCTCGCGCTTCAGCAGGTGGCCCGCGGGCGGGTCGAGCTGGCGTTCCATCAAGGTCGGCATGAGATGGACGACGGTGACGTCCATGCCGCGCTCCGTCAGCCCCGCCGCCGCTTCCAGGCCGAGCAACCCGCCGCCGATCACCACCGCCGTCCCGCGCGACTGGGCGGCGAGCAGCATCGCCGTCACGTCGTCCATGTCGCGATAGGTCAGCACGCCCGGCAGGTTGTTGCCCGGCACCGGGATCACCACGGGCACCGAGCCCGTGGCGATGATCAGCTTGTCGTAGGGGACGGCGGTGCCGTCCTCGGCGGTCACCGTCTTCGCCGCGCGATCGATCTTCACGACCTTGCGGCCCTTGAGCAGCGTCACGCCGTGCTGCTCGTACCAGGTGTCGCCGTGGATCACGATCTCTTCGTAGCTCTTCTCGCCCGAGAGCACGGGCGACAGCATGATCCGGTCGTAGTTGGTCCGCGGCTCGGCGTTGAAGATGGTGATGTCGTACGCGTCCGGCGCGATTTCGAACAGTCGGTCGAGCGCCCGGCCGGGCGCCATGCCGTTGCCGATGACGACGAGCTTCTGCTTCATATCGTCCTCCCTCACGCTGCCTTGGTCTTGAGATTGGCGGCGGTGCGCGCCGGCTGACCCGGCGCCGCGCCGCTTTCGTATTCCTCGAGGAAGCCCAGCAGCTCCTCCCGGTAGGCGTAGTAGCCGGGATGCTCGAGCAGGGTCTTCCGCGTGCGCGGGCGCGGGATGTCGACCGTCATGACGTTGCCGATCTTGGCGTTCGGCCCGTTGGTCATCATCACCACGCGGTCGGCCAGCAGGATCGCCTCGTCCACGTCGTGGGTCACGCAGACCGCGGTGACCTGGGTGCGCACCCACACTTCCATCAGCACTTCCTGCAGCTCCCAGCGGGTCAGCGAGTCGAGCATGCCGAAGGGCTCGTCGAGCAGCAGCAGCTTGGGCGACAGCGCGAAGGCGCGCGCGATGCCGACCCGCTGCCGCATGCCGTTGGAGAGGTCGGACGCCTTGCGGTCCATCGCGTCGCCGAGCCCGACCCGCGTCAGGTAGTAGCGCACGATGTCGTCGCGCTCGGCCTTGGACACATGCGCGAACACCCGATCCACGCCGAGCGCAACATTCTCCCGCGCGGTCAGCCAGGGAAACAGGCTCGGCGCCTGGAAGACGACGCCCCGGTCGGGCCCGGCCGTGTCCACCTCGCGGCCGTCGAGGATGACGCCGCCCGAGGTCACGTCGGCGAGCCCCGCGACCATCGACAGCACGGTGGACTTGCCGCATCCGGAATGGCCGATCAGCGTGATGAACTCGCCCTTCTTGACGTGCAGGTCGATTTCGTCAACCACGGTCAGCGGCCCCTTCGGCGTCGGGTAGACCTTGGTCAGCCGGGTGAATTCGAGATAGCGGTCGAGGTCGCCGAACTTGGGCTCGGCGGCCTTGAGCGCGGATTTGGGCAGCCGGCCGGTGAGCGCGATCGGCGTCACCGCCGGCAGCTCGATCGACGTGTCCACATCGGCGCCGCGCTCCAGCCCGACTTCCATGAGATAGCGCGTCACGTCGGCGCGCAGCTTCTTGAAGCCGGGATGGTGGTTCATCTCGGCGCGGTTGCGCGGCCGCGGGATGTCGACCCGGAACTCCGGCCCGAGCGTCGCGTTCGGGCCGGGGTTGAGCGGGACGATCCGATCGGCCAGCAGGATCGCCTCGTCCACGTCGTTGGTGATCAGGACGACGGTCTTGTTCTCCCGCTCCCAGATCGCCTCGATCTCATCCTGCAGCTTGGCGCGCGTCAGCGCGTCGAGCGCGGACAAGGGCTCGTCGAGCAGCAGCACCTCCGGCGCCACGGCGAGCGCGCGGGCCACGGCGACGCGCTGGCGCATGCCGCCGGAAAGCTCCGCCGGCCGCCGGTCGATCGCGTGCGTGAGGCCGACCATGTCGATGTATTTCCGCGTGTGCGCCGCGCGTTCCGCCTTCAGCTTGTCCTTGAACACGGAGTCGACGGCGAGTGCCACGTTGCCCTGCACGGTCAGCCAGGGCATCAGCGAATAGCTCTGGAACACCACGCCGCGGTCGGGACCGGGGCCGGTCACCGCCTTGCCCTTGAGCCGCACCTCGCCGCTGTCCGGAGTTATCAGCCCCGCCAGCGTCGAGATCAGCGTCGTCTTGCCGGAGCCCGAGAAGCCGACGATGGCGACGAACTCGCCCTCCTCGATGGAGAGCGAGATGTCGCGCAGCACCTCCATGCGCGCGGCGCCGCTGCCATAGGCCTTGCTGACGTTTTCGATTTCGAGGAATGCCATGTCCTGCCCTCCCCTCAGCGGCTCTGGCCGAAGCTGAACAGCGCCTGCAGCGTCAGCATCACCCGGTCGAGCAGGAAGCCGATGATGCCGATGGTGAACACCGCGACCATGATGCGCGCGAGCGAAGCGGAGGAGCCGTTCTGGAACTCGTCCCAGACGAACTTCCCGAGCCCCGGGTTCTGCGCCAGCATCTCGGCGGCGATCAGCACCATCCAGCCGACGCCGAGCGAGAGGCGCAGCCCGGCGAAGATCAGCGGCAGCGCGGACGGCAGCACCAGCTTGAACACCTTGGTTGCCCAGCCGAGCTTGAGCACGCGGCCGACATTGAGCAGGTCCTTGTCGATCGAGGCGACGCCGACGGCCGTGTTGAGCAGCGTGGGCCAGAGCGAACAGAGCGTCACGGTGATCGCCGAGTTGACGAAGGACTTTTCGAACATCGGGTCCTTCGACACGTAGGTCGCGCTGACCACCATGGTGACGATCGGCAACCAGGCGAGCGGCGAGACGGGCTTGAAGATCTGGATCAACGGATTGAGCGCCGCGTTGACCACCGACGACAGCCCGCACATCACGCCGAGCGGCACCGCGATGATGGTCGCCAGCAGGAAGCCCATGAAGACCGTCTCGAGGCTGGTGACGATCTGGTCGAGATAGGTCGGATTGCCGGTGTACTGGCGCCACTTCACCTTGGCGTTCGGGTCCTTCGCCAGCCTGGCCGCGTTGCGCGCCTCCTGCCGCGCGTAAAAGGCGTCCTCGCGCTTGCGCTCCGCGAGATGGGCGGCATACAGGTTGCCGGCCTCGTGCCAGACCTCGACCGGGCCCGGAATCGCGCCGAGGCTCGTCTTGACCGTCGGCGCCAGGCTCGCCCAGGCGAACAGGAAGATCCCGAAGGCGAGCACCGGCACGCCGGCCTGCCGCCAGATCTCGCGCAGCTGCTGTGCCGGCTGCTCGCCCGTCGCGAGCCGGAAGATCGGCGTGAGCCAGCCCAGGCCGACCACCTTCAGATAGGGCGCGGCCGCGTCGATCCAGCGGCGCATCCGCTCGGCGCCGGCCGTCTTTCCCGCGCCGCCATTGCCGAGTAGGTCCGTCGAAACGCTCATCTCAAGATCCTTTTCCGTTCGTCGCTGGCGATGTCGCTGTCGAAGGCGGTGGTCATTTCTTGACCACCTTGAGCCCTTCGACCCGCTCGTCGCCCTTCAGGCCGATCGGAAATTTCTCGAGATAGGCGTTCGGCTTGTGCCCGTCGTAGGTGATCCCGTCGATGAACTCGGTCTGCGGCGCGCGGTAGCCGTCCGAGGTCCAGGGGAAGTCTTCCTTCTTCGCCTTGCCTTCCGCGACCAGCATCTTCGCTGCCTCGAGATAGATGTCAGGGCGGTAGACCTCGCGCGCGACCTTGTCGTACCAGGAGTCGGGCTTCCATTGGGCGATCTGCCCCCAGCGCCGCATCTGCGTCAGGTACCAGACGGCGTCGGAGTAGTAGGGGTAAGTCGCGAAGTAGCGGAAGAAGACGTTGAAGTCCGGCAGCTTGCGCTTGTCGCCCCGCTCGTATTCGAAGGTGCCGGTCATCGAGTTGGCGATCACGTCGTAATCCGCGCCGACATATTCCGGGCGCGAGAGGATCTTCGCGGCTTCCTTCCGGTTGGCGTCGTGATTGGCGTCGAGCCACATCGCCGCGCGAATCAGCGCCTTGATCACCGCGAGATGCGTGTTGGGATATTTCTCGGCCCAGGCCTTGGAGACGCCGAAGACCTTTTCCGGGTTGTTCTTCCAGATCTCGTAGTCGGTGATCACCGGCACGCCGATGTTCTTGAACACCGCTTGCTGGTTCCACGGCTCGCCGACGCAATAGCCGAAGATCGTGCCGGCCTCGAGCGTCGCCGGCATCTGCGGCGGCGGCGTCACCGACAACAGCGCGTCGGCGGCGATCTGGCCGGTGATGTTCTGCGGCGAGTAATAGCCGGGATTGATGCCGCCGGAGGCGAGCCAGTAGCGCAGCTCGTAGTTATGCGTGGACACCGGGAACACCATGCCCATCTTGAAGGGCTTGCCCTCGGCCTTGTACTTGTCGACGACCATCTTGAGGTATTTCGCCTGGATGGGATGAACCGGCTTGCCGTCCTTGCCCATCGGGATGTGCTTCTTCATCTCCGCCCAGACGTCCTTGGAGACGGTGATGCCGTTGCCGTTCAGGTCCATGCTGAAGGCGGTGATGATGTCGGCCTTGGTGCCGATGCCGATCGTCGCGCCGAGCGGCTGTCCCGCCAGCATGTGCGCGCCGTCCAGCTCGCCGTCGATCACGCGGTCGAGCAGCACCTTCCAGTTCGCCTGCGGCTCGAGCGTGACGTAGAGGCCCTCGTCCTCGAAGTAGCCCTTCTCGTAGGCGATCGCCAACGGCGCCATGTCCGTCAGCTTGATGAATCCGAATTTGAGCTCGTCCTTCTCGAGCTTCAGTCCCGCGGCCTGCGCCGCGGCGGCTATCGTCATGATCGCCGCCATCGCGACCAGGCCCGCGACGCGGCGCCGGAGGCAGCGCGTGATAAACCGTATTCCGCCGTTGATACTTGCCATCGATCTTCGCTCCTTGGCGCTGGCCCGCCGGTTTCGCCCGGCCGGGCCCGTTTCAGGGGGACGCCTCCTTTGGCCATAAAAAAACGCCGCGGTAGCTCCACCTCGGAAGCTACTCAGCAGCGTCGCTGTTCCGCCCTTCATTGGACGGCTTGAAGGTGACCCGCCTTCGACGGCGGCTCGCCCCTTTCGATACAACTTCCATGCCAGAGGAATGCGGGCGCCAGGATCGGCGGAATTGCGGGAAAGGCCGGCGATCGGCACGCGGCGGCGGATTTACCGTCTGCCTAAAATCAATGCGCTCGCGAGACGAGGGTCGTGACAGTGCCGCAATTCTGTGCAGCAGGCGTTGCTGCTCAATTCATCGGCGACGGCGGCGCGTTGCTTCCCGCCGCGGCGGGATCCGGAATGTCGAATCCGGCGAGATAGCCGCTGATGTCGTCGGGATCGAAGACGCGGCCGTCGAAGAAGCCGTCGGGCCCGAGTTGCAGGCTGCCGGAGAGCACGCCGACATGCTGCGGGCCGCCGAGGCTGCCCTCCACCTTGGCATTCGCGCCCGGCAGCGGCACGCCGGCGGCGCCCAGCGCCTGGCGATAGAGGTCCGGCCGGTAGACGCCCCGCACGGCGGCTTCCGCCTCGGCGCTCGGCCTCGTCTGGCCCCAGCGCACCATCTGGCTGTAGATCCAGAGCGCGTGCGAGATCCAGGGGAAGTTGGCGGCGTTGCGGCGGAACTGGATGAAGTCGGTGACGGAACGGATCGCGCCGCCGGGATCGACCTGCAGGGTGCCGGACAGGCTGCGCATCAGCACCGCCTGCGCCACGCCGGTGTAGCATTCCCGGCTGAGCAGGGCGGCGAGCGGGCCGCGGTTCTCCGGCAGGTCGCACCAGGCCGCGGCCTTGTCGAGCGCGCGAATCAGCGCCGCCAGCGCCGGCGGGTTGGCCTCGGCCCAGGATGCCTGGACGCCGAGCACCTTCTCCGGCGCCATGCGCCATATCTCCGCCGTGGTCGCGACGATGCGGCCGAGCCCGGAATCGACGGCGAGGCTGTTCCACGGCTCGCCGACGCAGAAGCCGTGGACATGGCCGGCGCGCAGGCTCTCGACCATGAGCGGCGGCGGAATGACGACGAGGCGCACGTCCGCGTCCGGGTCGATGCCGCCCGCCGCCATCCAGTAGCGCAGCTGGTAGTTATGGCAGGAAAAGGGAAACACCATGCCGAAGGTGAGCGGCGCGTCACCCCGCGCCTTGCCCTGCGCGATGACGTCGCGCAGCGCGCGCACCGTGCCCGCCGGGCCTTCGTCGCCCGCGAGCCCGCCCGCTTCGGCCATGCGGCGGTAGAGATCGCGCGAGACCGTGATCGCGTTGCCGTTCAGGCCCAGCGCATAGGGCGCGATCGTCGGCACCCGGACGTGGCCGATGCCGAGGGTGGACGCGATGGGCATGCCGGCCAGCATCTGCGCGCAGTCGAGATGGCCGAGATTGACCTTGTCGCGGATGCTCGCCCAGGACGCCTCCTTCGACAGCACGAGGTCGATGCCCTCGGCGCGCGCGAAGCCCTGCTCCGCGGCGGCGGCGAGCACCGCGCAATCGACCAGCGGAATGAAGCCGGCCCGCACCACCGTCCGCCCCGTGCCGCCGTTCGGCTTCTGCGTCGTATCGCTTCGGTCCGCCACCAGTACCGTCATCGCCAGAGTTCCCGCGCCATTCCCGCCGTTATTCCAGAAGTTCCGCCGCCGTCACCACGCTCTGCGCCACCTCGGCCAGCTTGCGGCCGTGATTCATCGCCGCGCTGCGCAACAGCGCATAGGCCTGCTCTTCCGAGAGCTGTTTCTGGCGCATCAGGATGCCCTTCGCGCGGTCGATGACCTTGCGTTCGGCCAGCGCCGACTTGGCCTCGCTGAGCTCGCGCTCCAGCGTCGCGAAGGCGTTGAAGCGGCTGATCGTCATGTCGAGGATCGGACGCACCCGCTCCTTCTTCAGCCCGTCGACGATATAGGCGCTGACCCCGGCGTCGACGGAGGCCTGGATCATCGCCGAATCCGACTGATCGACGAACATGGCGACCGGCCGCTTGACCGCGCGCGAGACCTGGAACATCTGCTCCAGCACGTCGCGGCTCGGATTCTCCAGGTCGATCAGGATGACGTCCGGGTCGAGCGTGTAGATCCGGCGCGCGAGCTGGGTCATCTCGGAAATCAGGGTGATGCGGTCGTAGCCGGCCTCGCGCAGGCCGTCCTCCAGGATCGCCGCGCGGACGGGGCTTTCGTCGATGATGACGATATGAGGGCCTTGGCCGGACATTGCCACCGGTCTGATTGTCGAAACATGCCGCAGTGCAGCAAACGATATCGCAGCGCACAATATCCGGCAAGATGTCCTTTCGGGCAGGGCCGCGCCGGGCGGGCAGCCGTCCATGGATGCCACGCATGAAGCGTGGCATGACGTGTAAATACTTGTCCTAAAAAAAGATCGTCATGCCACGGCTTGTCCGTGGCATCCATCGGCAGGCGGCCTGCCCCCACCCGCCCCTTGCCTATCGCGAGAGCGGCGGCTACACCACGCCATCCTCGCCACCGGACCGTGACGCGCGCATGCTCGACAAAATCTACGCCTGGACGATGGAGAAGGCCGGCCACCCGCACGCTATCTGGTGGCTCGCGGCGATCGCCTTCATCGAGAGCTCGGTCTTCCCGATCCCGCCCGACGTATTGCTGATCCCGATGGTGCTGGCGGCGCCGAGCCGCTGGTTCTATCTCGCGGCCGTGTGCACGCTGTCCTCGGTGATCGGCGGCTTTCTCGGCTACGCGATCGGCTATTTCGCGATGGACGCCATCGGCTATCCGATCCTGAACGTCTTCCACCTGACCCAGAAATTCCAGGACTTCAAGCCGCTGGTGGACGAGTACGGCGTCTGGGTGATCATCATCAAGGGCGCGACGCCGATCCCCTACAAGCTGATCACCATCGCCGCCGGGGCGTTCCACTTCGACCTCATGAAGTTCACCTTCGCGTCCATCATCGCGCGCGGCATGCGCTTCTTCCTGGTCGCGGTGCTGTTGTGGAAGTTCGGCAGGCCGATCCAGCAATTTGTCGAGAAGCGGCTCAAGCTGGTGATGGCCGCCGCGGTGGTCCTCATCGTCGGCGCGTATTTCGCGCTGCGCTGAGGCGCGGGGCGCGCTCGGTCAATCGAGCCCGTTCGTTTCCCGGCACTTGGCGTTGACCAGGCTGCGGAACCGGGCCTTGCTGGTGTCCCAGATATCCGGCGCGGCCGCTTCGTGCAGCGGCTTGTCGAGGTCCGGGAAGAATTTCAGCCCGGTCAGCGCCTCGACATCGGCTATCGGACGGATGTGCTGGGCGAGATACTGAACCGCCGCCGCCCCGTCGAGGTCGGTCTGGTCGTTCGGCAGCAGGATCGTCAGCACGTCGAAGGAGCCGTCGGGCCGCTTGCTGGCAATGATCTTGTAGATGTCGCTCGGGATCGCGACCCGCTGCTTGCCGTTGTTCGACTTCATGTGCTTCGCCTGGTCGTCCGGGTCGCGTTGGCCGTTATGGTCGCGGTCGAGCACGCTGCCGGTGATGACGTAGAGGGTCTTCCGCTCGCCCGCCCAAGACCGCACCAGCACCTCGAGGATCTGCCAGACGCCGCGGTTGAACTGGCAATATTGCGGCGTCATGTTGGACATAATGAAGGAATTGACGACCGCGTTCGCCGACACCGTCATGTCGCCGTTTGGCGTCATGTGGCCCTGGTCGTAGACCGGCTCCTTGTAGTCGACGGGCGCCGAGGCGACCGGCTTCTTGAGCCGCGGATCGGCGCGGAAGCAGTTGATACGGTCCTTCTCCCGCCCCAGGTCGCGCGCGACGAGACGCTCGGCGGTCCAGATGGGAATCCTTAAGACTTCGTCGTAGTCGATGACGTAGTCGCGCTGGATGAGCAGCGCTTCGTTCGGCATGGAGCCGGCGGGTTTCGGCACGCCTTCCGGCAGATGCGTCTTGAGCGAGAGCGCCTTGTCATGCGCGTTGAGCCACAATTGCCGGTCGGCCGCCCGGCGCTCGTCCGCGGTGCAATTTCGCGACTTCGCAAACGCGCCGCCCGCCCCGATCGCATTGGCTAAGGCAATGAGGACGGCAGCAACCAGCAGCCTCGCCGTGAGGCTGCGAGCGAAACAAAGGCCCGTCATGACGCTGCGGTCGAATTCCTCTCGACGATCAACCCAACCGAGTTAAACGGTCTGCTTCGCGGTGTCCTTTGCGGTTTCCGTCGTGGTTCGCGCTGGTTTATCACCGGACGCGCGAATTTTCACGAACTTACTGAGCAGGTCGAACCAGAAGGGCGCGCCCAGCATGATGGCGAAGGCGGTGAACAGCCACCCAAGGATCTTGCCGATCCAGCCCGCCGGCGAGCAGGTCCATCCGTTATCGGGCCGGCCCGGCGAGCTCTGCCATCCAATCGGCAGCGGGCGGATGTCGGTGCGCAGCGTGGCGAGATCCTGCCGCAGCTTGCCGAGCGCCGCCGGTTCGGTATCAGTGCCGCCGACCATCTGATAGGACGTATCCGCGACTTCAGCGCGCAGCGAGCCGTCCGTCCACAACGCCTTGGCGACGGTAAAGGTATCCGCGTTCAGGGCGATCGCGATCGCAAGGCCGACGAGGAAGGACAGAAGCTGGAGCTGGCGCTTGTAGACGCCCGACACCCGGTCCATGGCCGAGTCGAACCAGGTCGCGACATTCGCGCGCAGTGCGTCGAGACTGTTCGTATCGGCCGTCGCGGCCTTCAGCGCATCCTTGATGTTCGAGGTGGGAAGCCTGTCGATCGCGGCGAGCACCTCCTGATAGTCGATCTGCGGCTTCTCGGAATCGAAGCTGTCGAGGATCGCCGCGGCGAAGGTGCGGCTCGACAGATAGGACGGCCCCTTGCCCTTCAAGGCGGCCTCGGTGCCGCTGATCAGCCCGTGGTCGTTGAAAACCTGGAGCATCTGGACATTGTCGATGAGCTTCGTGACTCCGGCGCGGAGCGTTCGCGCGCGCAGCCGCGTCGCCGTGGCGATGATCTCGTTGACGACCATGCAGATCAGGCTCAGCACGAGATACATGAGAATGAGCCCGATCGCGATGTCGATCATGGCGTTCGTGGACATGCGCTTCTCCCCATTTGCACAATGCCGACGCGGAACATCGGTACCGTCGCGCCGCATTGAACAATAGGGAGTAGAATATCGCCAAGGATTTTTCGCCTTACCTCGCAAGCAGCCGCGGCGCGCGGTGCCCGCGACATCGTGTCTCAGGTCCCGCCGCCGCGTCTTTGCGATGATGGCGTCACGACGGTCGCGGCGCGGGCTCACCGCGCGGTGAAGAGCGTTGAATCCGCAGATTTCCGCGAGATGCGGGCTTGTGCCGGCGGCTCAGCGGGAATCAATAGCTTGCGGGGAATGTCGCGCCGGACGCGCGCGTGTGTCACGGCATTCCCGATGGGGCGCGGGCAAGTCAGGAGACTTGGTCCACGGCTACCCAATTTTGCGCACGACACCCTACATGACATGACAATCCCCCGATGCCGGTCTTCGCCGCGGCGTCTCGCGGCGATGGGGAGGCCGGCGCGGCGCGCAGCGTATCGAGGCAAAAGCGTCCAAGATGAAGATATCCCCAGCCTTCCTCCGCGAGCTCTGGAAACTCACCCGTCCCTACTGGTTTTCCGAAGACCGGTGGGCCGGGCGCGGCCTGCTCGCCGTGATCCTCGCCATGAATCTGGGCCTGGTCTATGTCAGCGTCCTGATCAACGAGTGGTACCGCGTGTTCTACAACGCGCTGCAGCACCATGACCTGCCGGCCTTCTGGCACCAGCTCGGCCGCTTCTCGGTGCTCGCCGCGATCAGCATCGTGATCGCGGTCTACCAGATCTATCTCCGCCAGATGCTGCAGATCCGCTGGCGCCAGTGGCTGACCCGGCATTACCTGAAGAACTGGCTCTCGATGCAGACCTATTACCGGATGCAGCTCCTGGGCGGCAGCGCGGATAACCCCGACCAGCGCATTTCCCAGGACCTCAACCTCTTCGTCGGCCAGACGCTGAGCCTGTCGCTTGGCTTCGTCAGCTCGATCGTGACGCTGTTCTCCTTCGTCGGCATCCTGTGGGTGATCTCGGGCCCGCTCACCATTCCGCTCGGCGCGACGCATCTGACGATCCCCGGCTACATGGTCTGGGCCGCGCTGGTCTACGCCATCGCGGGCACCTGGCTGACCCATCTGCTCGGCCGGCCGCTGGTCCGGCTCAACTACGACCAGCAGCGCTACGAGGCCGACTTCCGCTTCGGCCTGGTGCGGCTGCGCGAGAACACCGAGGGTGTCGCGCTCTACGGCGGCGAGGACCAGGAGGAGAGCATCCTGCGCCACCATTTCGGCTTCGTCGTGCGCAACTGGTGGGACATCATGCGCCGGCAGAAGACCCTCACCTGGTTCACCTCCTTCTACGGCCAGCTCGCCGTGATCTTCCCGTTCCTGGTCTCCGTGCCCCGCTATTTCTCCGGCGCCCTCGAGCTCGGCGGGCTGATGCAGATCGCCTCCGCCTTCGGCCAGGTGCAGGGCTCGCTGAGCTGGTTCGTCGACGCGTACACCTCGCTCGCGGAATGGAAGGCCACCGTCGAACGTTTGACCGGCTTCGAGACGGCGATGGCCACCGCGCAGGCCGCCGGTAGCCGCGCGCCGATCCAGCGCACCCCGGCGCCGACGCCTGCGCTGTCGCTGCAGAAGCTCGACCTCGCGCTGCCGACCGGCACTGTGCTTCTCGACGGCCTCGAGATCGACCTCACGCCGGGCGAATCGGTGCTGGTGACCGGCGCGTCGGGCAGCGGCAAGAGCACGCTGTTCCGCGCGCTCGCCGGCATCTGGCCCTTCGGCCGCGGGACGATCACCGTGCCGGCGGGCGCGCGCGCCCTGTTCCTGCCGCAGAAGCCCTATCTGCCGCTCGGCGACCTGCGCAAGGTAACGAGCTATCCGGCGGAACCGCCACCCGACGACAAGATCAAGCAGGCGCTGACGGATGTCGGCCTGCCCGAGCTGGCGGACCGCCTCGACGAAGAGGCCAACTGGTCGCTCTGCCTCTCGCCCGGCGAGCAGCAGCGCGTCGCCATCGCCCGCGCGCTGCTCGCCCGCCCCGACTGGCTGTTCCTGGACGAGGCAAGCTCGGCGCTCGACGAGGCCGGCGAGACGGCGCTCTACAAGCTGCTGCGCGAGCGGTTGCCGGACACCACGCTGGTCAGCATCGGCCATCGTAGCTCGCTGGCGCGCTTCCACGACCGCCATCTGGTCGTGACGCAGGACGGCGCGCGTGCGACGCTGCTGGACGCCAATGTCGTGCCCCTGACGGAACGGTCCGCCTGAGCGATGCCGCGCCTCCTTGCAGCGCTTCTCCTGGTGATCGGCAGTGTCCTCGTCGCACCTGTCGCGGCGTCCGCCGCGCAGGCCAAGCCGCCGGTCGATCGCGAATTCCAGGAATGCCCGGAATGCCCCAAGATGGTCGCCGTCCCGGGCGGCAAATTCGTCATGGGCAGCCCGGTGACAGAGCACGGGCGCTTCGATTCCGAAGGCCCGCAGCATGTGGTGACGGTCAAGGCCTTCGCGATCGGGAAATACGACATCACGAACCGGGAGTTCCTGACCTTCCTGCGCGAGACCGGCTACCAGCCGCCGCTTTGCGACAAGCTCTGGAACATGGGCTGGCAGGTGCCGCGCCGCGGCATGGCCTATGCGCCGGGCGGCCCGGCCGCGCCGCCGCTCGAGCCCGCGACCTGCCTCAACTGGCACGACGCGCAGGCTTACATCGCCTGGCTCAACGCCAAGGTGCGGCGTCTTGCTTCCGCCGCGGGCGTGCGCGGCAACGGCCCCTACCGCCTGCCGAGCGAAGCGGAATGGGAGTATGCAGCCCGGGCCGGGACGACGACGGCGCGCTGGTGGGGCGACGCGGTCGGCGTCGCCAAGGCGAACTGCCACGGCTGCGGCAGCAAATGGGACGGCACACAGATCGCCCCGATCGGCAGCTTCGGACCCAACCCGTTCGGCCTCTACGACATGCTGGGCAATGTCTGGGACTGGGTCGCGGACTGCTGGAACGAAAGCTATGTCGGCGCGCCCACGGACGGCAGCGCCTGGCTCAGCGGCGACTGCAGCAAGCGGGTGATGCGCGGCGGCTCCTGGAGCAACGTGCCGATCTTCGTGCGCTCGGCGATGCGCAGCAAGGCCGACGCCGGGGGCAAGGACTTCGATTTTTCCAGCTACGCCGGCTTCCGCGTCGTCCGCGCACTGCGCTGAGCCCGCCTTCCGCCGGCCACGATCACCGCAGCACCTGTTTTGCCTCGAAATCGACAACGATGTTCTTGGCCAGCGCGTACATCCCGGGCGGGATGACGAGCGGCGAGGACAGCAGCACGGCGTTGCGCGCGCTCAGCGCGAAGTCGCGATAGTCGCTTTTGAGCGGGAAGCGTGAATCGCCGAGGATCTCGGCGTCGCTCACGCGGCCGCTCGGCTCGACATGGATGCGGATGGCGACGACCCAGTCCGCCCGCTTGATCGCCGCCGCGTCCATGTACCAGTGGCGCTGCACCTGCGCGCGGATGAAGTCCTTCACGCGATAAGTCGCGTCCCGCGCCGGCGCGGCAGTCGCGGTCGTGGCGTCCTGGTTGGAGAGGCCGGTCCCGGTCTGCGGCGCCGGGTTGGGGCGCATCGGTGAGTCCGGCTGCCGCAGCCGCGCGAGTTGCCGCAAGCGGGCGCTGAGCGCGTCGTCCGGCTGCGTTTGCCGCTTCAGCTTGGCGCGCGGCGCCTCGCTCGGCGTCGGCTTCTTGGGCGGGATCGGCACCGGCGCGATCTCGGCCATCGGCATCGCCGTCGTCGGGCTCGAGGTAGACGGCCCCTTGGCCGGGCGCGGCGCCGGTTGCGGCGGCGGCGATTTCGGCGCGGGCACCGGGGTCTCGGGCGTCGCCGTCGCGGTTTCCTGCGCTTTCGCTTGCGGCAGCGCCGCCTTCGTCGCCGCCGGCGGCGCGGTCTCCCGGCCGAGCCAGACGAGGTCGACCGGAATGATCTGCACGGCGGGCGGCGGTGGCGTCCGCCACGGCAGCCCGAACACCAGCAGCAGGATCGCGAGCAGGTGCAGCGCGGCCGAGCCGGCCGGACCAATGAAGGGCCGCCCGGGGTCGCTTTCGACGATGGCGCCCGGCGCCACACCGATCCACGTCTCGCCGATGACCAGCGGTCGCATGCTGCGCGGCTCTCGAGGGGATATCACGGGAAGACAAAGTCTACCGACTCGGATGCCGTCCTTCAATCCAACCGGCGCCCGCCGGCCGCGGTATCGACGGATGGGCACGGCGGAACCGCTGAGCCAGATCAAGGTCCTAGCCTTGCGCGTCGGTGTAGCTGTTTAATGGCGTGGTCGTCACGATTGCGCGATGGGGCTATGGGGAAGCTCGCCATGGACGAGGGCCGGCAGGTCAGCAGCGGGGAGACGGTATCGGGGCTGGTCGTCGCGGTGCACGGCTCGGTCATCGACGCCCGCTTTCCGGAGGGCGCGCTGCCGGCGATCGCCGAGGCGCTGCTGATCGAAACCGGGGCGGACCGGCCCTTGCTCGCCGAGGTCCAGCAGCATCTCGACGCCACCACGGCGCGCGCCGTCGCGCTGGAGAATACCGCCGGGCTCAAGCGCGGCACGGCGGCGCATGGCACGGGCGCGCCGATCCGCGTGCCGGTCGGCGAGCCGGTGCTCGGCCGCCTGCTCAATGCCATCGGCGTGCCGGTGGACCACGGCCCGCCCCTGCCCGCTGACATCAAGCACCGGCCCATTCACGCCCCCGCGCCTGCGCTCGCGCGCCATGGCAGCACGCTCGAAGTCTTTCATACCGGGATCAAGGTCATCGACCTGCTCGCGCCGCTCGTGACCGGCGGCAAGGCCGCCATGTTCGGCGGCGCCGGCGTCGGCAAGACCGTGCTGATCATGGAGCTGATCCGCACCACGGTCGAGCGGCACGCCGGCATCTCGGTTTTCGCCGGCATCGGCGAGCGCTCGCGCGAAGGCCACGAGCTGCTGCTCGAGCTCCGTGAATCCGACGTGCTCAAGCGCACGGCGCTGGTCTTCGGCCAGATGAACGAGCCGCCGGGC
>CAZPFL010000026.1:0-33307 GCA_964585785.1 uncultured Rhodospirillaceae bacterium | reverse complement strand
TGGCTGCGGCTGCTGGCCCAGGGCCACAAGAACATCTGCTGTGTCGGCGACGACGACCAGTCGATCTACGGCTGGCGCGGCGCGGAGGTCGGCAACATCCTGCGCTTCGAAAAGGATTTCCCCGGCGCGAAGGTCATCCGGCTGGAGCAGAACTACCGTTCGACACCGAATATCCTTGCCGCTGCGTCCGGCCTGATTGCGTGCAACGAAGGGCGGTTGGGCAAGACGCTCTGGACCGACCGGACCGAAGGCGAGCCGCTGACCATTCGCGGCGTCTGGGACGGGGAGGAGGAGGCGCGCGTCATCGGCGACGAGATCGAGTCGCTGCAGCGCAAGGGCCACAAGCTCGACGAGATCGCCATCCTGGTGCGCGCGGGCTTCCAGACGCGCGAGTTCGAAGAGCGCTTCATTACCCTGGGCCTGCCCTATCGGGTGATCGGCGGGCCGCGCTTTTATGAGCGGGAGGAAATCCGCGACGCGATCGCCTACCTGCGTGTCATTCACCAGCAGGACGACGACCTGGCGCTGGAGCGCATCATCAACAAGCCGACCCGCGGGATCGGCAAGGTCGTGCTGCAATCGATCCACGCGCTCGCACGGGCGCAAGGCATTCCGCTCTACATCGCCGCGATCAAGCTGGTCGAGTCGGACGAGCTGCGGCCCGCGGCGCGGCGCTGCCTTGGCGCGATCCTGGGCGATTTCGAGCGCTGGCGGGGGCATGCCGCGACGATGTCGCATGTCGAGCTGGCCGAGATCGTGCTGGATGAATCCGGCTACACCGCGATGTGGCAGAACAGCAAGAAGCCCGAGGCGCCGGGTAAGCTCGAGAACCTGAAGGAGCTGATCTCGGCGCTGGAAGAGTTCGAAAACCTCGCCGGCTTCCTGGAGCATGTCAGCCTGGTCATGGAGAACGCCGAGAGTTCCGGTGAGGACATGGTCAGCCTGATGACGCTGCACAGCGCGAAGGGCCTGGAGTTCGATACGGTGTTCCTGCCCGGTTGGGAGGAGGGCCTGTTTCCGCATCAGCGCTCGCTCGACGAGAACGGCCTCGCCGGGCTGGAGGAAGAGCGCCGGCTCGCCTATGTCGGCATCACCCGCGCGCGGCGGCGGATCATGATCAGCTTCGCCGCGAACCGGCGCATCCATAACCAGTGGCAGAGCGCCATTCCGTCGCGCTTCGTCGAAGAGCTGCCGCGCGAGCAGGTCTCCATCGAGAGCGACAGCGGCCTTTACGGCAGCGCGGTCGATTCGTCCTTCCAGGCCGCCGGCGACACGTTCGTCGCCGAACCGGTTCGCGGCGGGCCAGGTTGGCAGCGGCTGCGGCAACGCGGCCTGGGCGCCCGGCTGATCGAGGCCGAGCCGGAAATCCTGCACGGATCGGGCGCCGGCTTCGCCAAGGGCGACCGGTGCTTTCACCAGAAATTCGGCATGGGGTGGATCCGCACCGTGGAGGGCGACCACCTGACGATCGATTTCGACAACGCCGGCGCAAAGAAGGTCGTCGCCGCCTTCGTCGAGAAGGCCTGACAGGATGAAGCCGTCGGCGGCGCGCTGGAAGCTGCAGGTGGAGGTTCCGGCCGAGGCGGCGGACCTGTTCGCGGCGGCGCTGCAGCCCTTCGCCCTGTCGGTCGCGTCCTTCGGCAAGACGCCGGAGGGCGTCTGGACGGTCGAAGCCTACGCCGTTCATCAACCCGATCATGCGCGCCTCGCCGCGGCGCTGCTGGTCGCGGCTGCCGCCGCGGGGATCGACGAGCCGCCGCTGCGCTGCGAGCCGCTGGCGAACACGGACTGGCTCGCGAAAAGTCTCCAATCCTTCCGGCCGGTCCGGGCCGGGCGCTTTTTCGTCCACCCGTCGCACTACACCGGCGCGGCGCCGGCCGGGACGATCCCGGTCCAGATCGACGCGGCCACGGCCTTCGGCTCGGGCGAGCATGGCAGCACCTTTGGCTGCTTGTCGGCGATCGACTGGCTCGCGCCGTCGCTCGGCCTCGATCCGGTGCTCGACGTCGGGTGCGGCTCGGGCATTCTCGCCATTGCGGCCGCTAAGCTGGGGCGCTGCCGGGTCGTCGCCATGGATATCGATCCCGAGGCCGTGCGCGTCTGCCACGAGAACGCGCGCCTCAATGGCGTGGGCGGGCGTATCGAGGCCCTGTGCAGCGCCAACCTCCGCAACCGGCGCATCCAGGGTGAGGCGGGATTTCATCTCATCGTCGCCAACATCCTCGCCCGGCCGCTGACGCTGCTGGCGCGCGACATTGCCGCAAATCTGCGGGAAGACGGCTATGTGGTTCTGTCGGGCTTGCTCGAAAGGCAGGAGCCGCAGGTGCTTGGCGCATACCGGCGCTGTGGCCTGGTCCTCCACAGCCGGATAACGGTTGACGGCTGGCGCACCTTGATCCTGCACCGGTAATATCGGCCGGGCGCGGTCGGCGCCGCTTGTTTCGACGGGCATGAGGCTTATCTGTAAAAGCGTCCCGATGGGGTAGTGATGGACCAAAAAATAGCGGCATATCAGGGTGATGACCGGCTCCGCGGCCTGCTGCGGGACGCCGGGCTGACGCTTTCCGTCGAGGCCGTGCGCGATCTGGTGGCCGGTGTCCTGGCGGCCCCCGAGCCGGTCGACCCGGACAGCTGGATGGTGCTGTTGGCGCCCGAGGCGGGCCCTGATCTTCGCCGGCAGCTTCGCGCGCTCAAGGCCGAGATGGCGGCGCAGTTGCCGCAGCATTTCCCTGCAGGCCCGGCGCCCAAGGGGCGGCTGGCCGATCTCCGGGCGGAGCTTCAGCGGCGCGGCTTGGATGGGTTCATCGTGCCCCGCACCGACGAGCATCAGGGTGAATACGTGCCGCTGCGCGCGGAGCGGCTGCACTGGCTGACCGGCTTCTCCGGCTCGGCCGGCAGCGCCGTCGTGCTCGCCGACCGGGCGGCGATCTTCGTCGATGGCCGCTACACGCTGCAGGTGCGGGACCAGGTCGATTCCGCGCTCTTTACGCCCTTTCATATTGCCGACAAGACGGCCTTCGACTGGATTGCGGAGTCGCTGCCTTCGAACGCGGCGCTGGGCTACGACCCCTGGCTTCTGACCGAAACGGCCGTCGCGCGTTTTCGCCGTGCGGCGGAGCGCGCGGGCGGCAGGCTGGTGGCGGTGGAGAGCAACCCGGTCGATGCGGTCTGGCGGGATCAGCCGGCCGCGCCGCTCGGCGTGGTGGTCGCGCACGACATCGCCTATGCCGGACAGTCGGCCGAGGACAAGCGCGCGCGCATCGGCGACGCGCTGGGCAAGGAGGGCATCGAGGCCGCCGTGTTGACGATGCCGGACTCGATCGCCTGGCTGCTCAATATCCGCGGCGGCGACGTGCCGCACACGCCCTTGCCGCTTTCCTTCGCGATCGTGCGCCGGGACCGGTCGGTCGATTTGTTTATCGACCCTCGGAAACTGGCGCCCGGCTTGGCGGAGCATCTCGGCAATGGCGTATCGGTGCAACCTCCGTCAGGCTTCGGCGCGGCGCTGGAGGCGCTGGGCAAGAACGGCGCGCGTATCCAGGCCGAGGAGTCCACGGCAGCCAGCTATGTCTTCGATCGGCTCAAGGCCGGCGGCGCCAAAATTGTGAACGCCGCCGATCCCTGTGCCCTGCCCAAGGCCTGCAAGAACGATGTGGAGATTGCCGGCACGCGCCACGCCCATATCCGGGACGGCGTGGCGGTGACGCGCTTCCTCGCCTGGTTCGCCGAGCGCGCCCCGGCGGGCGGGCTCCGGGAGATGGCGGCAGCGGAGAAGCTGCGGGCGATCCGGTTCGAAAACGACCTGATCCGTGACCTCAGCTTTCGCACGATCTCGGGCTCGGGGCCGAACGGCGCCATCGTCCATTACAGCGTGAGCAAGGAGACCGACCGCGAGATCGGCACGGGCGAGCTCTATCTCGTCGATTCCGGCGCGCAATATCTCGACGGCACGACCGATATCACGCGCACCGTCGCCGTCGGCGAGCCGACCGCGGAGATGCGCGACCGCTTCACGCGCGTCCTTAAAGGGCATATCGCCATCGCGATGGCGCGCTTTCCCAAGGGCACGCATGGCGGACAGCTTGACACGCTCGCGCGCAACGCGCTGTGGCAGGCGGGACTGGATTTCGACCATGGCACCGGCCACGGCGTCGGCAGTTATCTCGGCGTGCATGAAGGGCCGCAGCGCATTTCCAAGGCGGGCGACGCGGTGCCGCTGCAACCCGGCATGATCGTCTCGAACGAGCCCGGCTACTACAAGACCGGCGCCTTTGGAATCCGCATCGAGAACCTCGTCACGGTGGTTCCCTGCGAAGGCATCCCGGGCGCGGAGCGTCCGCTATACGCCCTCGACACGTTGACCATGGCGCCGATCGATCGCGCGCTGATCGATTGCGCGCTGCTCAGCGATGGCGAGATTGCCTGGCTCGATGCGTATCACGCCCGTGTGCGGGAGACGCTGACGCCGCTGGTGGATGAAAAGACCGCCGCTTGGCTGGCCGAGGCGACGCGGCCGCTGGCTGCTTAGGCGCCGATCATCGCGAGCCATTCGTCTTCGCTCAGCGTCGTGACGCCGAGCTCTTCGGCCTTGCGCGCTTTCGCGCCGGCATCCGCGCCCACGACGACGTAATCCGTTTTCTTGGATACCGAGCCGGCAACCTTGGCGCCGAGCGATTCGGCCCGCGCCTTGGCCTCGTTGCGCGTCATGCGCTCCAGCGAGCCCGTGAAGACCACGGTCTTGCCGGCGACGGGCGAGCCGCTGATCGTCGGCGCCTGAAAATCGGTGATCGTGAGCTGCGTCTCGAGGTCTTCGACCTCGTCCATGTTATGCGGCTCGGAGAAGAAGGTGATGATGTCCTCCGCCATGGATGGGCCGATGCCGTCGATGTTGGTCAGGTCCTGGTAGGCCGGTCCCTCGCGATCGGTTGCCTCCCGCATCGCCTTCTGGAAGGTTGCGAAGGATCCGTAATTCCGGGCCAGGAGGCGCGCCGTCGCCTGGCCGACCTGGCGGATGCCGAGCGCGTAGATAAACCGGTCGAGCGAAATTTCCCGGCGACTGTCGATCGCGGCGATAAGGTTGGCCACGGACTGCTCGCCCCAGCCTTCGCGCTCGGCGATCTCTTCCCGCTGTCTCTCCAGCCGGAAAATGTCACCCGGCCGCTTGATGATCCCGTCCTTCCAGAAAGCTTCGATATGTTTGGCGCCCATGCCCTCGATATCGAAGGCATCGCGCGACGCGAAATGCCGCAGCCGCTCGACCCGCTGGTAGGGGCAGGCGAAGCCGCCGGTGCAGCGGCGCACCGCTTCGTCCGGCTCGCGCTGCGTCGGGGTTTTCAGCTCGCAGGGACAGGTGGCGGGAAATACGTAAGGCTTGGAGCCGTGGGGACGCTTTTCCGGAACCACCCGGACGATCTGGGGGATCACGTCACCGGCGCGCTGCACGATGACGGCGTCGCCCTCGCGGATGTCCTTGCGCGCGATCTCATCCTCGTTGTGCAGCGTGGCCCGGCTGACGACCACGCCACCGACGGTGAGCGGCTCCAGCTCGGCGACAGGCGTCAGCGCGCCGGTGCGGCCGACCTGGATCGTGATGTGCCGCAGAATGGTTTCCGCCTGCTGGGCGGGAAACTTATGCGCCGTCGCCCAGCGCGGCGAGCGGCTGACAAAGCCGAGCCGGTCCTGCCAATCGAGGCGGTTGACCTTGTAGACGACGCCGTCGATGTCATAGGGGATCGACGCGCGATCCGACAAAAAAGTGGCGTGCGCCTCCAAAACCTCGTCCGCGTTGCGGCAGAGACGTGACAGGGAGTTTGTCGGGAACCCCCAATCGGCCAGACGCTGGATGAACTCCCAATGCGTCTTGACCTTCAGCGCGCTGACCTCGCCATAGGCGTAGCCGAAGAAGCGCAACGGCCGCCGGGCCGAAATCGACGGGTCGAGCTGACGCACGCTGCCCGCGGCGGCGTTCCGCGGGTTGGCGAATATCTTCTCGCCGGCCTCTTCCTGCCGTTTGTTGAGCGCGAAGAAGTCGTCGCGTGTCATGAAAATCTCGCCCCGCACCTCCAGAATGTCTGGCGCATCCTTTGGCAGGGTCTTTGGGATGTCCTTCAAGGTGCGCAGGTTGGCGGTGATGTCTTCGCCCTCGGTCCCGTCGCCGCGGGTCGCGCCGAGCAGGAATTTGCGGTTCTCGTAACGCAGCGAACCCGATAGGCCGTCGATCTTCGGCTCCGCGACAATCTCGATCGGATCGTCTTCGTCGAGGCCGAGAAAGCGCCGGATACGCGCGATGAACTCGCGGACTTCCTCTTCCTCGAAGACGTTCGAGAGCGAGAGCATCGGCCGGCTGTGCTTCACCTTGGCGAAGCCGCCGGCAACCGGCGCGCCGATCCGATGGCTCGGGCTGTCTGCGCGCACAAGCTTTGGGAACCGCGCTTCGATGGCCTCGTTGCGCAGCCTTAGCGCGTCGTATTCGGCGTCGCTGACCTCCGGCGCGTCCTGCTGGTAATAGAGCGCGTCGTGATGCGCGATTTCCTTGGCGAGCCGCTCCAGCTCATGGCGCGCCTGGTCCTCGGTCAGATCCTCGACCGGGATCTCGGTTCGCTTCACGACCGTTCTCCCTCCAGGAGCCGGCCTGCGGCGGCGCGCGCCTCATCGGTGATTTCGCGGCCGGAAAGCATGCGCGCGACTTCCTCGCGCCGGGCCTTCTCGTCCAGCCGGTCCACCCCGGTTACCGCCAGGTCGCCGGTCTCGCGCTTCTCGACGCGGAGATGGACGTTGCCGCGCGCGGCGACCTGCGGCGAGTGCGTCACGACGAGGATCTGGACCCGTTCGGCGAGGCGGGCGAGCCGTGAGCCGACCGCGTCCGCCGTTGCGCCGCCGATGCCGCTGTCGACTTCGTCGAAGACCAGGGTCGGCGTGGCATTCACCTCGGCGAGCGCGACCTTGATCGCCAGCATGAAGCGCGACAGCTCGCCGCCGGAGGCAATGCGCGAAAGTGGGCCGGGGGGCGCCCCGGGGTTGGTGGTGACGAGGAAGGACACGCGGTCGATTCCGTCCGGTCCCCAAGCCCCTTCCGGAAGCTCTTCGAAAGCGGTCACGAAGGACGCCTTCTCGAGCTTCAGCGGCGGAAATTCGGCATTCACCGCCGTGTCCAGGCGCTTCGCCGCGGCGTGGCGGGCGTCGCTCAGGCGACGGGCCGTCTCTAGATAGTGCCGGCGCGCTTCCGATTCCCGCCGTTCGAGCGCGGCGAGTGTGTCGGATTGATCGTCCACGAGCTTCATGCGCTCGGTGATCCGCTCGCGCAGCAGTGGCAGATCGTCGACGCCGATGCCGTGCTTGCGCGCGACGCTGCGGAGTGTGAACAGCCGCTCTTCGATGGCATCCAAATCCTGGCCGTCGAGCTCGATCGCGTCGGCCAGATGCCGGAGCGCCGCCATCGCGTCCAGTGTCTCGGCGACGGCGCGCTCGAGCGCGCCGCGCGCGGTGTCGAGAAGATCGCCTACTTTATCCGCGATTCGATCGATATGGCCGAGCGCGGCGCGAAGCCGCGCTTCCGCCGCCTCGTCACCGTCGAGCTCGGCGTAGCCCGCCGTCAGCGCATTGACCAGCGCCTCGGCGTTCTGCAGCAAGGCGCGCCGTTCGGCCAGCTGCTTTTCCTCGCCCGGAAGCGGATCGAGCTGCTCCAGTTCATCCAACGCGTGCCGGAGATATTCCTCGTCGCGTCGCGCATTCGCCGCGTCTTCCGCTGACCGGAGGCGCTCGGCGATAGCGTCGCGCCAGGCCTCGTAGGCGGCGCGCGTTTCGGCGCGCGCGGCGGGCAAGTCGCCGAACGCATCGAGGATGTCGCGATGGTTCGTCGGGTTCATAAGGCCGCGTTCGTCGAACTGCCCTTGGATTTCCACCAGCGATTCACCGATTCGGTGCAGCAGGTTGACGCTGACCGACTCGTCGTTGACGAAGGCGCGTGTTCGGCCGTCACCGCCGATCACGCGGCGCAGAATGACGGTCTGATCGGCCATCAGGCCGTGCTCCTCGAGCAGCGCCGCCGCGGGGTGCCCCCCGGATAACTCGAAGGTCGCAGTGACGCTGCCGCGGTCGGCGCCGGGTCGAAGCAGCCCGGACTCCACCCGGCCGCCGAGGGCCAGGCCCAAGGAGTCGAGCAGGATCGACTTTCCCGCGCCCGTTTCACCCGTCAGGACACTGAGTCCGTTCGAAAACGAAAGGTCGAGCCTTTCGATCAGGACGATGTTGCGAATGCTGAGCCCGGTCAGCATCTGTCGGTCAGGACGCCCAGTCCCAAAGCCAGCTCAGCCAGGAATCCATCTTGCGCTGAGGTTTCAGGTTGCGCTGCTCCAGCAAAGCGTAACTGTCCTTGTACCATTGGCTGCCGGGAAAATTGTGGCCGAGCACCGCGGCCGACATCTGCGCCTCGTCGGTGATGCCGAGCGCGAGGTAGCATTCGGTCAGCCGATGCAACGCTTCCGGCACATGGGTCGTCGTCTGATATTGTTCGATGACCAGGCGATAACGGTTGATGGCGGCAAGGTAATCGCCGCGGCGCTGGTAATACCGGCCGATATCCATGTCCTTGCCGGCGAGGTGGTCGCGCGTGAGCTCGAGCTTCAGGCGTGCGTCGCGGGCGTAAGTCGTGTTCGGAAAGCGCCGCACGACCTCGCGCATCGCGTCGAGCGCGAGTCGCGTCATCTTCTGGTCGCGGCCCACGTCCGAGATCTGCTCGTAATAGCACAACGCCTTGAGATAATAGGCATAAGGCGCGTCTTGGTTGCCCGGATGCAGCTCGATGAAACGGTCGAGTGAAATGACCGCCTCGTCGTATTTCTGGTCCATGTAGTGCGAGTATCCCGCCATGAGCTGGGCCTTCGTCGCCCATTTCGAGTACGGATACAGCCGCTCGACCTCGTCGAATTCCTTGGCTGAGGTCTCGTACCAGCCGGTCTCGAGGAGGTCCATGGCATGATTGTAGATCTCGGAGACCGGGCGTTCCGCACGTTTTTGCGCCTCTTGGCCGGTTCCGAAGATCGTCTTCATCGTGTCGCACCCGGCCAACAGGCCGAGGCAGAGAAGCACGGGAAGAACGCGACGCCAACATCCCGAGACTCTACGGTCGGATGGGGTCCGGTCGGTCGGCGTCTTCACGGAATCCATGTGCAATGCCAAGCCTTCAGGGTGAGAAATAGGGGCGAAATTACCGCCTCTATATAGCACCGGCGGTGACGCACGCCTACTCACAGGCTGCGTCGGCCGCGACCTTCACGCACATAGATTTGTCAACCGTGAGCCGGAGTCAAGCGACCGCGACGGCGGGCGTTTCGACCCAGCGGTCCGTCTGGATGGGACGAACTTCATCGACCGTCGTATACGTCCAGGCGCTGCTGTCCGCAAAGACGGCCCGCAGGAGCCGGTTGTTGACCGAATGACCGGCGCGATGGCCGGAGAAGCAGCCGATGATCGGGCCGCCCGCGAGATAAAGGTCACCGATACAGTCGAGCACCTTGTGGCGCACGAACTCGTCCTGGTAGCGAAGCCCGCCATCGTTCAGGATGCGGTCGCCGCTGACGACGATGGCGTTCTCCAGCGAGCCGCCCAAGGCAAGCCCCGCCTTGCGCAGCGCCTCGACGTCTTCGAGGAAGCCGAAGGTCCGCGCCCGGCTGATTTCCGCTTTGAAAACCTCGGACGTGACGTCGAGATTGAAGGCCTGCGCGCCGATCGCCGGATTATCGAAATCGATCACCACCTTCATCGAAAAGTCGCTGGCCGGCGAAAGCTTCGCGACCGCGCTGCCGATATGCGCGATGACCGGCTTCAGGATGCGAATCGCGCGCCGCGGCGCTTTCTGCTCCTCGGTGCCGGCACACTCGATCAGGAAGACGAAAGGCTCAGCGCTGCCGTCCATGATCGGCACTTCGGGACCGGAAATCTCGATCTCGACATTGTCGATCTCGCAGCCGGCGAGGGCGGCCATCAGATGCTCGACGGTGGCGACGCCGACTCCCGCCCCATTGACCAGCGAGGTGCACAGGCGGGTGTCATTGACGTTGTTGAAATGCGCGGCGACTTCCGAGTCCTTGGCGCGAATGTCGGACCGCCGGAAGACGATCCCGGTATCCACATCCGCCGGGTGCAACGACATCGAGATCTTGTCGCCGTTATGAAGGCCGACGCCGCTGCAATGAATACTGCTTTTCAGGGTCTTCTGCCGCGCCGACCTGACGGTTCCGCCGGCGCTTGGACGGTGGTCTAACGAGTCCCCCACACCAAAATCTCCCAATGGCGCGGCCCCCTCAAAACTCCCTGACCGCAGGATAGTTGCTGATTTAGTCAGCAATTTTCACTTCTATTACAGTGGTGTAACAAGCTTGGTTAAGGACGACAAATCAATCTTTGTTACGAAATGTTACATGCAAAATTGACAGAAAATTGCGGCCGCCTGGTGGGGCGGCCGCGTCGAGTATGGCACGTTCAGAGTTGCATTGGCGGTCAGTTCGCCTGACGCCGGAGGAAGGCCGGGATTTCCAGCACCTCTTCCTCCGAAGAGGGCTGCCCGGGCTTCTGTGACGCGGTCTCCGGTTGCACCCGGGCCGGCGGGTTCTCCGCCGGGGCCTTGGGCGCAGGCGGCTCCGCCCGCGTCGCGGCGGGGTTGTGGAGGCGGGGCTCGACCGGTTCGCGCGGTGCCGCGGACCCGGCATCCCCCTGCGGCTCCCGACTCCGCGATACGCCGGTCATCCGCTCGAAAAGGCTGCGGCGGCGGGACGGCTGGGCCAAGTCGTTGACGTGCTCGGCCGAGCGGCCCGACATGATGGACGGCTCGCGGTCATCCATCCCTGCGGCGGCGCTCGTCGTCATCGGCTTCGGCGGAATGAACGGGACCCGTCTGCCGGCAATGTCGCCCCGGCTCGGCGGGATGGCCGGCCGCGTGGCGGCCGCCGGCGCGGCAGAAGGCGCCGCGGGCGCCGCTTCAGGCCGGCGGAGAGCAATGGACGGCTCCACGCGGCCCGGCTGCGGGGCCGGTCTCGCAGCGACGGGCGCCGGCTGGACGGGTACGGGCTCGGGCTGATCCGCATCCGCGACGATATCGACTTCGATCTCGTCGACTGTCTCGGCTGCCGGCTCCGCTTCCGGCTCTTCCTCCGCCGGCGCTTCCTCGGCGGCCGGTTGGGTGGCCTCGGCAGGCCGTGCGGCCGGAGCCGCCGCGGGCGCGGTGGCAGCGGCCTTAGCCGCCGCGTTGGGCGTGCGCAAAGGCTCCGGGCGGGTCTTCATCCCGGCGGCGTCGATTCCCGTGGCGACGACCGAAACGCGGATCTTGCCTTCCATCTCCGGCTCGAAGGTCGAGCCGAACAGGATGTTCGCGTCGGGATCGACTTCCTCGCGGATGCGGTTGGCCGCTTCGTCGACCTCGAACAGGGTCATGTCGGGGCCGCCGGTGATGTTGATCAGCACGCCGCGCGCGCCTTCCATCGTGATGTCTTCGAGCAGCGGGTTGGAGATCGCGGCTTCCGCGGCTTCGATCGCGCGGCGCTCGCCTTCGGCCTCGCCGGTGCCCATCATCGCCTTGCCCATCTCGCTCATCACCGTGCGCACGTCGGCGAAATCGAGGTTGATCAGGCCCGGCATGACCATCAGGTCGGTCACGCCGCGGACGCCCGAATACAGCACGTTGTCCGCCATGTTGAAGGCGTCGGCGAAGGTCGTCTTCTCGTTCGCCACGCGGAAAAGGTTCTGGTTCGGGATGATGATCAGCGTGTCGACATACTGGGTCAGCTCTTCGATGCCGGCCTCCGCGAGCCGCATGCGCTGCTGACCCTCGAAATGGAACGGCTTGGTGACGACGCCGACGGTCAGGATGCCCTGCTCGCGCGTCGCGCGCGCGATGACCGGCGCCGCGCCGGTACCGGTGCCGCCGCCCATGCCGGCGGTGATGAAGACCATGTGACTGCCGGTCAGATGGTCGAGCACCTCTTCCAGCGCTTCCTCGGCGGCCGCGCGGCCGACCTCGGGGCGGGCGCCCGCGCCGAGCCCTTGCGTGATATTGACGCCAAGCTGAATGCACCGGTCGGCATTCGACTGCCCCAGCGCCTGGGCGTCGGTGTTGCACACGAGGAATTCAACGCCGGCCAGGTTGGAGGCGATCATGTTATTGACGGCGTTGCCCCCGGCACCGCCCACACCTACCACCGTGATCCGAGGCTTTAACTCGGATTCCACGTTGGGCATTGACAATTTGATTGTCATTCCTGTCTCACTCCACTCTTACAGTGCCAAATATGCCGCATTTATCGGCGTTAGTCCCCCCACGGATTTGCCATGGAAGGTCGAAAGAGGGTTAGTCCTAAAAATTTTCACGCAACCACCCCCCGATACGGCTGAAGAAGCCGCCATTCGTATCGTTCTTCGGCAGCGCGATCCCGCGCGCATCGCCGCGGTCGTCCACCGCGAAGGACAGCAGGCCGGCGCAGGCCGAAAAAGCCGGGCCGGACGTCGCCTCGGCAAGCCCGGTGAGCCCGCGCGGCCGGCCGAGCCGGATCTGCTTGTTCAGGATCTGGCGCGCCAGCTCCACGACGCCGGGTAGCTGGCTCGCGCCGCCGGTGAGCACCACGCGCCGGCCGGCGAGCTTGTCGAGGCCGCTCGCCTCCAACCGGGACCGCACGAGCTCGAGCGTCTCTTCGATCCGGGGCGCAATGATCCCCACGAGGAAGGATTTCGGGATCTGCATCGCTCGTGAGTCATCCTCGACTCCGACCTGGGGCACGGTGATGGTCTCGCGGTCGTCCGCATGCGAGGAGAGGCAGTTGCCGAACAGGGTTTTCAGGCGCTCCGCCTGCGGCAGCGGCGTGGACAGCCCGCGCGCGATGTCGTTCGTCACGTGGTTGCCGCCGATCTGGACCGAATCCACATAGACCAGTGCGCCGTCGTAGAAGACGGCGATCGACGTCGTGCCGCCGCCCATGTCGATGACGGTGACGCCGAGGTCGATCTCGTCCTCGACAAGGCAGCCGAGGCCGGCGGCATAGGGATTGGCGACCACGTCGGCGACGTCCAGCAGGCAGCGGGAAACGCAGGTGGCCAGGTTGTGAATGGCGCTGGTGGCCGCGGTGACCTTGTGCATGCGGACGCCGAAGGAGCTGCCGTGCAGCCCGCGGGGATCGCGGATGCCGTTCTCGCCATCGACCTTGTAGCCGACGGGGATGGCATGAATGAGCAGGCGGGCGGTGTCTTCCGCATCGGTGCCGCATTCGTGCAGGAGGCGGCGGATGTCGCTGTCGTCGATCGCGCCGCCGCGGAGCGGATGTTCGAAATAATGGGAATTGCTCGCCGGGTGGCCGCCGCTGACGTTGAGGAAGACGGACCGGATCGTGACATCCGCCATTTGCTCGGCGGCGTGGACGGCCGACAGGATGGACTGTTCGGCCGCCTCCATGTCGATGATGGCGCCGGCCTTGACGCCTTTGCTCGCCTGGTGGCCGATGCCCGCCACGCGGATGATGCCGAGCTCGTCCATCTCGCCGATAAAGCAGCAGATCTTCGTCGTGCCGACGTCGAGCGCCGCCACGATGCCGTCTCTTGCCAGGGTCTTATGCGGTCTCGCCACTTTCACTCGATCCGTCACTAGGTTCAGGTTTGGTCGCCGCGCGCCGACGCAGGCTCGGGCTTATGGTTGATCCGGACGGTGGTCTGGTTCGGCACGCGCAGGTCCACCGCCGTAATGTCGCGCTGAAGCACGCCGTATTTGCGTTCCATATCGCCCAGCTTTTGCCAGGCCGCTTCCGGGTTCTCCGCCGGCAGGCGCACGTCGATCGCGTTTTCGATCCGGACCGTCCATTGACGGTCGCTGACCCAGGTCGCGTGCGTGACCCGCTGCATCAGCTCCGGGTCGCGCGCCAGCATGGCCAGAAGCTCGGCGGCATGCTTCGGCGCGTCGTCGCCGATGATGATCTTCAGGTGGGAAAAATGCCGCACGTCGTCGGGTCCGATCACCGCGCCGTTGCGGTCGACGAGGACGAACTTCTTGTTCCGCTGCCAGATCGCGATCGGCTTGCGTTCCTTGAGAACGACGACGATCCGGTCCGGGAGCCGGCGTTCGACTCGCGCGTCTTCGACCCAGCCCAGCCGGATGATCCGTTCCCGCGCCGCTTCCGCGTCGAAATACAGGATCGGATCGCCGATTTTCGCGTCGAGCGCGGCCAGCAGATCCCGCCGCTCCGTTTCCTTGCGGCCCGCGACGTAGACTTCCTCAACCTTAAATCCCGCGCCAAGCGTCATGGCGACCACGGCCTGGTGAACGGAAGCCGCGATGCGGCCTGGCAGATTGGTGCGGTACGCCCAGCTGGCGGTGCCGGTCAGCGTGATGACGACGGCGAAGGCGAGGCCCGTCATGACCATGCGCCGGTTCCACGGCGATCCATCGTGATACCAGCTCATGACGTTGCTGAGCACGGGCCACCGCCCTCTGCGGTTACTGCTCGAGCGTCTGCTCCGACCGCTTTTGCTCATGCGTCGCATGATGCGTTCTCCACCTGCCAGCTCACCAGATCTTCGAAGGACAGTCCGGCATAGCGTGCCTGTTCCGGCACGAGGGAAAGAGGAGTCATGCCCGGCTGCGTGTTGACTTCGAGAAGGAAGAGGTCACCCGGGTTGCTCTGCGTGTCGTCGTAGCGGAAATCCGAGCGCGTGACGCCGCGGCATCCCAGCGCCCGGTGCGCGCTGACCGCGCTCTCCATCGCCTGTTGGGCGATCGAGTCGGGAACGGGCGCGGGACACAGATGGACGGTCTTGCCGTCGGTGTATTTCGCCTCGTAATCATAGAAGCCGCGGTGCGGGCGCAGCTCGGTGACGCCCAGCGCCCGGTCGCCGAGCACGGCCACGGTGATCTCGCGGCCGGGAATATACGGTTCGACGAGCGCGGTATCGCCGAACGACCAGTTTTCGGTGAGCAGCTGATTGTCACCCGGCATGACGATCCGGACGCCCACGCTCGATCCCTCGTTGTTCGGCTTCACGACGTAGGGCGGCTCGAAAATGACACCGTTCGGCAAGTCGTCCACGCGCACGATCTGGCCGTCGGGACATTTCAGCCCGGCCGCCTTGAACACCTCCTTCGACCGCGCCTTGTCCATCGCAATGGCTGATGCCAACAGACCGGAGTGGGTATAAGGAATCCCGAGAATGTTCAGAATGGCCTGTATATGGCCGTCCTCCCCGTAGCGCCCATGCAACGCGTTGAAAACGACCTCCGGCGCCGGCGTAAGAGCCGCCAGCAGCGCGCCGAGGTCGCGTCGCAAGTCAATTTCCGTTACCGCATAGCCGGCTTTGCGCAAGGCGTTTGCACATTCCGTGCCGCTCGTCAGCGATACCTCGCGCTCGCTCGACCACCCACCCTTCAGCACTGCCACCCGTTTGCTCATGTGGTGCCTCCGCCGGCGGGGACGCCGATCCGCTTGATCTCCCATTGCAGGTCGACGCCGCTATGCGCGCGAACGCGGCGGCGCACTTCCTCGCCGAGATTCTCCAGCTCCTGCGCGGTCGCGTTGCCCGTGTTGATGAGGAAGTTGCAGTGCTTCTCCGACACCATGGCGTTGCCGATGGTGAGGCCGCGGCAGCCCGCCTCGTCGATCAACTGCCAGGCGCGCTTGCCCGGCGGGTTCTTGAAAGTCGAGCCGCCGGTGCGGCTCCGGATGGGCTGCGTGTCGTTGCGCGCCGCGCCGATCGCGGCCATGCGCTGGGCAATTTCTTCCGCCTGGGCCGGCTTTGCCGACAGCTCGGCGGAAAGAAAGATCCAGTCCGCCGGCGCGCTGCAGTGCCGGTAATCGAAACCCATCGCCGCCGCGTCGAGCGCATGCCGCTGGCCGCGGCGGTCGAATGCGGTGGCGCGCAGCAGCACGTCCTTGATCTCGCTCCCGTAGGCGCCGGCATTCATGCGTAACGCGCCGCCGATCGTTCCCGGGATGCCGGAGAGGAACTCCAGACCGGTCAAGCCTTCGTCGGCGGCGAACCGGGCCACGTTGATGTCGAGCGCGCCCGCGCCGGCGCGCACGTGGTCGCTGCTGCGCTCGATCATGGCGAAGGCATTGCGCAGCCGGATCACCACGCCGGGAATGCCGCCGTCGCGGATCAGCAGGTTGGAGGCGACGCCGATGACGGTAAGCGGCACGTCTTGTGGCACGCCGGCCAGGAACTGGCCGAGATCGTCCTCGTCCGCCGGGACGAACAGGACTTCCGCCGGGCCGCCCGCACGGAACCAGGTGAAGCGCGCAAGCGCCACGCCTTCGCGATACTCGCCGCGAACGGCGGGCAGGCGATCGATCAGGCGTTCGGTTCCCCTGCGTGCGGCCATGAGCATTACCTGGCCCCCGCTTGCTGCTTCTGCAGGGCGGCAAGCTGCTCAGGCAGCGCATTCGCCCAATAGGTGATCGTGCCGGCGCCGAGGCAGACGACGAGGTCGCCCGACTTGGCCACCGTCTTTACGAGCGCCGCCAGGTCCTCCGGCTCATCGAGGGCGAGGACGTGACGATGACCGCGTGTCTTGAGGCCGTTCACCAACGCGTCGCGGTCGTAGCCTGGTATCGGCTTTTCGCCGGCCGGGTAAACAGGGGCGACGATCACTGTGTCGGCGTCGTTGAAGCATGCGCAGAACTCCTCGAACAGGCTGGACAATCGCGTGTAACGGTGCGGCTGGACGACGGCGACGATGCGTCCGTGCGTCGCCGACCGCGCCGCTTTCAAAACAGCCGCGATCTCGACCGGATGGTGGCCGTAGTCGTCGATCACGGTGATGCCGCCGGCTTCGCCGGTCTTGGTGAAGCGGCGTTTGACGCCGCCGAACTGGCCGAGCGCCTTGATGATCGCGTCTTCCTCGATCCCCATTTCCTTAGCGACCGCGATCGCGGCGAGCGCGTTCTGTACGTTGTGCTCGCCGAACATGGGAAGGCGGACGCCCGCCAGCGTCTTGTGGCTCTCGCTTCGGCCGTCGATGACGACGTCGAAGGCGATGCCGCCCGGGCCCGATTTCAGGTTGGTCGCCCGGAACTCGGCCTGCGGGTTGAAGCCGTAGGTAAGCAAACGCCGGTCGGAGATCTTGCCGACCATGGCCTGCACTTCGGGATGATCGATGCACAGCACGGCGAAGCCGTAGAAGGGAACGTTCTGGACGAAAGACTGGAAGGCTTCGCGCTCCGCGTCGAAGGTTCCGTAGAAGTCCAGATGCTCCGGGTCCATGTTGGTGACGACGGTGATCGTCGCGGGAAGCTTGACGAAGGTGCCGTCGGATTCGTCCGCTTCGACGACCATCCACTCGCCGTCGCCCAGCCGGGCATTCGTGCCGTAGGCGTTGATGATACCGCCGTTGATGACGGTCGGATCCAGGCCCGCGGTATCGAGGATCGAGGCGATCATCGACGTCGTGGTGGTCTTGCCGTGCGTTCCGCCGACCGCGATCGACCATTTGAGGCGCATCAGCTCGGCGAGCATCTCGGCGCGACGCACGACCGGGACCAGCGACGACCGCGCGGCCACGATCTCGGGGTTGTCGGCCTTCACCGCGGTGGACGCGACGACGACCTGGGCTTCGCCGAGGTTCGACGGGCTGTGCCCGATATGGACCGTTATGCCGAGATCGCGCAGGCGCTTGACGTTGGCGTTTTCGGACAGATCGCTGCCCTGCACGCTGTAGCCGAGATTGTGCATCACCTCGGCAATGCCGGACATCCCGATGCCGCCGATGCCGACGAAGTGAATCATTCCGATTGAAAGCGGCATACTTCTCATTGTGCTGCCTCCCGCATCATGCAGGGTTGGCGATGGTTACTGTTGCCTCCGCCGGCGACCGCGATCACGAGGTCGGCGAGATTCTCTGCCGCCGACCGTATGCCGATCCGCCCGGCGCAGAGCGCGGTCGTCTGCAGCGTGCGCGGATTGGCCAGCAGGGCGGTCAGCCGCGTCGTGAGGCTCTCCCGGCTGAAAGCGTGCTGCGGGATCATCCAGGCGCCGCCGGCGTCGCAAAGCGATTCCGCGTTCTTCGTCTGGTGGTCGTCCGTCGCATGCGGATAGGGGACGAGGATCGCCGGGCGGCCGGCGGCCGTGAGCTCGGCGATGGTCGACGCCCCGGAGCGGCAGATGACGAGATGCGCGGCGGCGAGCCGTGCCGGCATGTCGGAGAAGAAGGAGGCGAGCTCCGCGTCGACCCCGGCCGCGCGGTAGACGTCGCGCACCGCGTCGAGATCTTCGGCCCGGCATTGCTGGGTGATTTTCAGCTTGTTGCGCAGCGAGGCGGGCAGGGCGGCGATCGTGTCGGGCACGATCTGACTGAACACGGTCGCGCCGAGGCTGCCGCCGAAGACCAGCAGGTTGATCGTGCTGCCTTCGACGATCGCCGGGTAAGGCTTCGATGCTATCGCGACGATCTCAGGCCGGACCGGGTTCCCGGTGCAAACCGTCTTGCCTTTGTCTTCCTCCCGCAGATGCGAAACCGTCTGAAAGGCCGTCGCGATGCGGGTGACGCGCGGCGCCAGGAACCGGTTGGCGCGGCCGAGCACGGCGTTCTGCTCGTGAATAACGGTCTGCTTGCCGAGCGATGTCGCGGCGAGCACGGCCGGCGCCGAGGCATAGCTTCCGAATCCGACCACCGCCAAAGGGTCGATGCCGGCGATGATGCGCTTCGCCTGCAGATAGCCGAAGGCGAGTTGGAGCAAGGCCAGGCCGCGCCGGACGATGTTGCGGCCGCTGACGCCGGCCGCGTTGATCCGATAGGTCTTGGCAGCGGCCAGCGCACCGCCCAGCGCAGTCGCCCGGCGGTCGGTGATCAGCGCGATGGCAAAGCCCTGCTTCACCAAGAGGTCGGCGAGCGCCTGGGCGGGGAACACGTGCCCGCCTGTACCACCCGCCGAAAGGACGATGGGGCGATGGATGCCGGTCATGCCTGCTCCCCCGGTCTTCGACGGGTGAGGGCGAGCACCATGCCCATGCCGAATCCCATGGCGAGAACCGACGAGCCGCCGTAGGAGACGAAGGGCAGCGTCATGCCTTTGGGCGGCATCAGGTTGACGGCCGAGGCCATGTTGATCAGCGCCTGCAGGGCGAACTGGATGAGCAGCCCGGTTGTCGCCAGAACGATGAAGAGGTCGTTGTCCTGCAGCGCGCGGATCATGCCGCGTATGACGATCACGGCGAAGACCGTTATCAGCAACAGGCAGGCAAGCAGGCCGAACTCCTCGCCCATGACCGCGAAGACGAAATCTGCGTGTGCATCGGGCAGGTGCAGCTTGACGGTGCCGGCGCCGGGACCGGTGCCGAACAATCCGCCGTTCATGAAGGCGTCGAGGGCCCGGTCCACCTGGAAATTATCGCCGGCTTGCGGATTGAGGAACCGGTCGACACGGCTCGACACATGCGGAAACACGAAATAAGCGGTCGCCAGGCCGCCGATGCCGAGAGAAATGAGAAGCGCTACCCAGATCATCGGCAGGCCGGCGAGGAAAAGCTCGCTGAGCCACATGGTGGTGACGACCACGGTCTGGCCTACATCCGGCTGCGACAGCAGTAGCGAGATCAGGACGAGCAGCAGAAAGGTGGCGATCACGTTGCCGGGAATCTGCTCGCCCAGCCGGCGCGCCGCGAACATCCACGCGGCCGTGACTGCGAAGGCCGGCTTTGCGAACTCGGAGACCTGGATCGACAGGCCGCCGACCGAGAGCCAGCGCCGCGCGCCCTTGATCTCGACGCCGACGAACAAGGTGGCCACGAGAAGCGCGATCGAGATGACAAAGACGACGACCGCGAGGCGGCGTAGCTGCTTCGGCGTCATCATCGACGTCATAACCATGATGAGAAGCGCCGGCGGGACGAACAGCGCCTGGTGCACGATGAAGTGCGACGGCGGCAATCCCAGGCGCTCGGCGACGGCGGGGCCGGCGGAGCTGGTCATGACAAGGCCGACCCCGGCCAGCCCGCAGAGCAGGAAAAGGGAGAGCTTGTCGACCGTCCACCACCAGCGGCTCAGCACCGACGTATCGGTGCGCGTCAACGGCGCATTCATGGCCCCTCTGAGCGGCACCCCGATGCTGCGTCTCAGCGCGGTGTTCATGCGGCCTCTCCATTGCTGCGGACGCGCCGAGCGGTGCCCGGCAGGGCGGATACGAGGCGGCAGAAAACGCGGCCGCGCTCTTCGAAATTGGCGAACTGGTCGAAGGACGCGCAGGCCGGCGACAGCAGCACGACGGTGCCCGGGCGCCGGTCGCGCTGCGCCTTTTCGTGCGCGGCGGCGAGCGCGTTCTCCAGCGTTCCCGAAATCGTCGTGGCGACGAGACCGGAAAGCTCGCTCTTGAATTGTTCGGCGGCTTCGCCGATCAGGAAGACGTGGCGCACGCGGCCGAGCAGGGGCTTCGCGGCGGCGAGCCCGCCCTCCTTGGCGAGGCCGCCCGCGATCCAATAGATGTTCTCGTAGGAGGACAGCGCGCGCGCCGCCGCCTCGGCATTGGTCGCCTTGCTGTCGTTGATGTAGAGCACGCCGTCGATTTCCGCCGCAAGCTCCTGCCGGTGGGCGAGGCCGGGGAAGCTCCGCATTGCGTCGCGGATCTCGTTCGGCAGCAGGCCGGCCATCCGGGTTGCTGCATAGGCGGCGCTGGCGTTCTGCGCATTGTGCGTGCCCGGTAGGGTGCGGATTTCATCGAGGCTGATGATCGGCGCGTTCTTGCCTTCGGTGTCGTCGTAGAGGAACCGGTCGACCGCGTAAACGCCGCCCGGGACCCGGTGGTCGCCGGAGATCGGCAGCACCCGCTGGCGCCGCGCGGCGCACAGCATATCGAAGATGGAACGGCAGGTTTCGTCGTCCATTCCGATGACCGCGAATTGGCCGGTCCGCTGATCGTCGAAGATCCGCTTCTTCGCGGCGATATAGCCCGGCATGCCGCCGTGCCGGTCGAGATGGTCGGGCGAGATGTTCAGCAGGATGGCGACGTCGAAGGGAATCGGCGACGTCAGCTCCAGCTGATAAGACGACATCTCGATGACGTAGAAGCCGTCCTCGCTCATCGGCTCGAACTCGAGCGCGGGCGTGCCGAGATTGCCGCCCACCGCGGCATGCCGACCGGTCTGCGTGAGGATGTGCCCGATGAGCGACGTCGTCGTCGATTTGCCGTTGGTCCCGGTAATGCCGACGTAGCGCGCCTTCGACGACGCGCGCGCGAGCAGCTCGATGTCGCCCAGGATCGGGCAGCCGGCGTCCCGCGCCCGCTTGGCGACGGGATGCGGCGCCGGGAAGCTGTGCGGGATGCCGGGGCTGAGGACGAGGAAGGCGATCCCCTCCCACGCCTCCTTCGCCAAGTCGGCGATGCGAATACCCTCTTTCGCCGCCGCCTCGCGCCGCACCGCCTGGTCGTCCCAGGCAATGACGTCGGCGCCGCTGTGCTTGAGCGCACGCGCCGTAGCGAGGCCCGACTTGCCGAGCCCCATGACCGCAATGGTCTGTCCGCGATAGGGGGAGAGATCGATCATCGCTGGATGGCCCGCCCTACCGCAGTTTCAGTGTTGCAAGGCCGACCAGCGCCAGAATCGAGGCGATGATCCAGAAGCGAATCACGATGGTTGACTCCGCCCAACCCTTCTTTTCGAAATGATGGTGCAGCGGCGCCATCGCGAACACCCGCTTGCCCGTCAGCTTGAAGGAAGCGACCTGCACGATCACGGAGATCGTCTCCAGCACGAACAGCCCGCCGACGATGCCGAGCACCAGCTCGTGCTTCGTGGCGACGCTGATCGCGCCCAGCGCGCCGCCGACGGAAAGCGAGCCCGTGTCGCCCATGAACACCATCGCAGGCGGCGCGTTGAACCACAGGAAGCCGAGGCTCGCGCCGACCATGGCGCCGCAGAAGACGGCCAGCTCGCCGGTACCCGGTATATAGAGAAGCTGGAGATATTCCGAATAGATCGAATTGCCGACGAGATAGGCGATGATGCCGAAACAGGCCGCGGCGATCATCACCGGAACGATGGCGAGTCCATCCAGGCCATCGGTCAGGTTGACTGCGTTCGACGCGCCGACCGTGACGAAGACGGCAAAGGGGATAAAGAACCAGCCGAGATTGATCAGCACCGTCTTGAAGAATGGAATCGACAGGCCGGTCGCCAGCGGCTCGCGCGTCAGCACGAGGATCCACAGCGCCGCCGCGGTCGCGATCAGGATCTGCAGCAGCAGCTTGATGCGGCCCGGCAGGCCTTTCGAGTTCCGGCGCGAAAGCTTCAGGTAGTCGTCGGCGAAGCCAACGGCGCCGAAGCCGACGGTGACCAGCACGACGACCCAGACATAGCCATTGCCGATATCCGCCCACAACAGGGTGCTGATCACGATGGCGAGCAGGATCAGGAAGCCGCCCATCGTCGGCGTGCCGGCCTTCGCCAGGTGGCCTTCCGGCACGTCCTCGCGCACATTCGAGGCGCCGTTCTGCGTGCTCCGGAGCCAGTCGATCACCGTCGGCCCGAGCAGGAAGCTCAGCAAGAGCGCCGTCATGATGGCGCCGCCTGTCCGGAAGGTGATGTAGCGGAACAGGTTGAACGCCAGAAAGGTCTCGGCGTAGGGGGTGAGCAGATCGTACAGCATGCCGGATTCAGCCCCTCCCTGCGGCGGCCGCGCTCGGCGTGCCGTTGCGATCGAGAGCCTGAAGCGCCTCGGCGATCGGGATCATCTTGCTGCCGTATGACCCTTTGACCATGACCACGTCGCCGGGGCGGACGAGGTCGAGAACGATGTCGCGAATGGCCTTGCTGTCGGCGCCATGATGCGAGGCGATGGCTTTCGGCAGGGCCTTGGCGAGGCAAGCCATGTTCGGCCCCGCGGTGATCACGATCTCGACGCCGTTGCGCGCGAGATCGGCCGCCAGCGCCGCGTGTTCCGCCGGCGCCGTGGGGCCGAGCTCCAGCATATCGCCCAGCACCGCGATCGCGCGTCCGTTCGGGCCGCGCGCGGCGGTGCCCAGCACGTCGATGGCTGCGCGCATGGAGGCCGGGCTGGCGTTGTAGCTTTCGTCGATCAGCGTGAAGCTGCCGTCGGCCAGACGGATCGTGCGCCGTTCGCCGCGGCCCTTCATCGCCTGGAAGCGGGTCAGCGCCGCCGCGGCCTTGCGGCAATCGGCGCCGATCATATGGATCGCGCCCAGCGCCGCGAGGCTGTTCATGGCGAGATGCTTGCCCGGCGCGCCAAGGCGATAGGTAATCGCCGCACCATCGAGCGCCGCCGTGATTTCACTGCTCCCGTCGCTCGAGGAGAGGGAGACCAGCCGGATGGTTGCGTCGGGCGCGGCGCCGAAGGAACAGATGCGGTTCAGGCCGGCCGCCGCCGCGTGCCGGCGAAGGCGGTCGAAATGCCGGTTGTCGCGGTTGAGCACCGCCGCGCTGTCCACGGTCATGCCGGCGAATATCTCCGCCTTCGCGTCCGCGATCGCCTCTTCGCTGTCGAAATATTCCAGGTGGACCGCCTCGACGGTCGTGATGATCGCGGCATCGGGCTTCAGGATCTTGGAAAGCGGCGCGATCTCGCCCGGGTGATTCATGCCGATCTCGAAGACGCCGAACTTGGCGTCGCGCGGCAGGCGCGCGAGGCTGAGCGGCAGGCCCCAATGGTTGTTCAAGTTGCCCTGGGTCGCGGCAGTCTTGCCGAGCGCGCCCAGCGCGAGCGCCAGCATTTCCTTCGTGCTCGTCTTGCCGACGCTGCCGGTCACGCCGATGATCCGGGCCGCCGTGCGCGCGCGCGCCGCGCGGGCGAGGTCGGCCATGCCCGCGTCCGTGTCACGGACGACGAGCAGCGGCGCCCTTTCAGGGGCGTCCTTCCAGTCTTCGGCGACCATCGCGGCCGCGGCCCCTTTGGCGAGCGCATCGCCGACGAACCGGTGGCCGTCGCTGTTTTCGCCGCGAATGGCGATGAACAGGTCGCCCGGCTTGACGCTTCGGCTGTCGATCGAGACGCCTTGCGCGGCCCAGGCGCCGGTCGCGTGGCCCGCGGTGGCGTCGGCGGCGTCGGCATGGGTCCAGAGGACGGCGGTCATGCGGTCCCCCCTGCCAAGGCGCGCGCGACCTCGACATCATTGAAGGGCAGTATCTCGTCGCCGACGATCTGGCCTTCTTCGTGCCCTTTTCCGGCGAGCACGAGAACGTCGCCGGCCGCCAGCTCGGCGATGCCGGCCGCGATCGCCTCGCGCCGGTCGCCGATCTCCCGCGCGTCCGGGCAGGCTTCCATGATCGCGCGACGGATGTCGGCGGGTTTTTCGCTGCGCGGATTGTCGTCGGTAACGATGACGAAGTCCGCTTTTTCCGCCGCGATACGTCCCATCTCGGGGCGCTTGCCGCGGTCACGGTCGCCGCCGCAGCCGAAAACGACGCCGAGCCGGCCGCGGACATGCGGCCGCACCGTGGTGAGCACAGCCGACAGGGCGTCGGGCGTGTGGGCGTAATCGACGAGGATGGACGCGCCGTTCTCGAGCCGTGCCGCCAGTTCCAGGCGACCTGGGACGCCCGTCAGGTGGGCGACTTGCGCGACCGCGTCTGAGGCCCTGTCACCGCAGGCGACGACGATGGCGAGGGCGCAGAGCATGTTGACGACCTGAAATTCGCCGGGCAGCGGAAAATGGGTGGCGTAGGTCTCGCCGAACACCCGGATCTCGATCTGCCAGCCGGCCTCGGACGGCGTGGCATCGAGGCAGGACACATTACCGGTTCGCAAGCCGTAGGAGATGACCCGCTGGTCACGGTCTTCCGCGATGCCGCGCAGCCGCTCGAATTCCGGGCTCTCCGCGTTGAGCACCGCGATGCCGCGCTCGGGCAGAAGCTCGCCGAAGAGGCGCCGCTTGGCGGCCCGGTAGTGCGCCATGTCGCCGTGATAGTCGAGGTGGTCGCGCGTCAGATTGGTGAAGGCGGCGACTCGCAGCCGCACGCCGTCGAGCCGGTACTGCGACAGGCCATGACTCGATGCCTCCATGGCCAGGTGATCGATTCCCTGCTGCTTGAGGCTGGCCAGGATCCGGTGCAGTTCGACCGGATCGGGCGTCGTCAGGCTGCCGCCGCCTGAAAACCCGGGGCCGCGCAGACCCAGCGTACCCAGCGCGACCGCTGGGTGCTTGAGGCCGTTCCAGAGTTGCTGCGTGAAGTAGGCGACCGAGGTCTTGCCATTCGTGCCGGTCACGGCCGCGATCGTGCTGGGCTGCGCCGAATAGAAGCGCGCCGCCATGCGCGCGAGCTGGCGGCGGGGATTGGGGTCGGTGATGACCGGGATGTCGGTGGCGAGCGTATCGTGCTGCAGGTCGGGCGCGGTGAGCACGGCGGCCGCGCCCGCGTCGATCGCCTGGCGGATGAAGGCACGGCCGTCCTGCTTCGATCCCTGCAGCGCGGCAAACAGATAACCCGGGCGGACGCTGCGGCTGTCCGCGCTCAAGCCGGTGATTTCTCGGTCGTCGGCCGGCTTCGCAGTGTCCTTTCCGTTGTCGCCTAACAGACTAAAAAGACGCAAGCGTGTGACCCTCACTCGACACATTGATCGCCAGTTCGCGTTCCTCGCTGGGTGCGGTCGTATCGACCGGTGGGATGCCGACGATGGGCGCCATGCGCTCGACCACTTTCCGCACGACCGGCGCGGCAACCCAGCCGCCCGTCGCGTAGTTGAAGGTCTGCTTCGTTCCCTTCGGCTCGTCCAACATCGCAAAAATGAGGTAGCGCGGGGCATTGATCGGAAACGCGCCGACAAAGGACGAAATAAGCGCGTGTTGACGATACGATCCCGCGACCTCTTTTTCCGCGGTGCCCGTCTTGCCGCCGACGAGATAGCCCACGGCGTCGGCCTTCCTGCCCGTGCCGTGTTCGACGACGAGGCGCATTAGCTGCCGCATCTCCAGCGAGGTGCGCTTGGAAACGACGCGCCGCCCGGCCGGTCTGATCTGGCCCGGCTCCCGCTTCAGCAAAGTCGGCGCGAGATATACGCCATCATTGAGAATGGCGGCAACACCGCTGGCCATGGCGAGCGGGCTGACCGCGATGCCGTGACCGAAGGCAATGGTCATGGTGTTGATCGGGCGCCAGACGGTCGGCAGCATGGGCGCACCGACCTCGGGCAGTTCGATTGGCGACGGCGCGAGCAGGCCGAAGCGCGCGAGATAGTCTCGCTGCACATCGCCGCCGAAGTCCGTCGCCATCTTCGCCGCGCCGATATTCGACGAGTACATAAAGATCTCGGGGACCGACAGCCACCGGTGCTTGGCATGGTAATCGCGGATGGTGAAATGCGCGATTCTGATCGGCTTTGTTGCATCGTAGCCGCTGTCGAGGTTCGTGATCCCGGTGTCCAGCGCGGTGGCCGTGGTGAAGATCTTGAAGACCGACCCCAGCTCGTAAACGTCCTGGGTCACCCGGTTGCGCAGCTCGGCGTCGGTGGCGCTGCCGGCGCGATAGGGGTCGAAATCCGGCAATGAGACCATCGCCAGCACGTCCCCGGAGGTGATGTCGAGAATGACGCCGGCCGCGCCTTTCGCCGAAAACTCCTTCATGGAGTCCGCGAGCGCCGAATCCAGGATGTGCTGCAGCCGCACGTCGATCGTGAGCGAGAGCGGCTCCTTGTCGCCACGCAGGCGGTCGTCGAACGACTTCTCGATGCCGGCGATGCCGTGGTTGTCGATGTCGACAAAGCCGAGGACGTGCGACAGGTCATGGCCTTGCGGATAGACGCGCGTCTCCTCGCGCTGGAAATCGAGGCCGGGGATGCCGAGGCGCAAGACCTCCCATTGCTGATGCGGCGTCAGCTTGCGGTATAGCCAGATGAAGCTCCGATCTGTCTTCATGCGGCGGGCGAGATCCGCGACGTCGACGTCCGGCAGGACGGTCGCGAGCTGGCGCGCCGCGTCGTCCGGATCGATGACGCGGTGCGGATTGGCGTAGAGCGATGCGGTCGCCAGCCCGGTGGCCAGGATGACGCCGTTGCGGTCGAGAATGTCCGCCCGCTCCGTCTCGAGCTGCTCGCTCGGCGCTGCCTGCGCGGTGACCGGCTCTTCCGCCGACTGAAGCAGCGAGAGGTCAACGAGGCGCAGCCCGATGCAGCCGAAGGCGAAGCAGATGATCGCGCCGGTGATGAGCAGCCGGGTGCGGCCCGTCTCGATCGCTTCGCGCGCCGGGCCTGTGGCGGGCAACGCCTTCGAGGGCACGCAGGGGCGGCGGCGGGCCGAGGTGACGGAGGCGCGCTTGTGGCTGCTGCGGGAAAACTTCAACTTGCCGATCATCGTTCTGATCCTTCGGCGGACTGCACTAGAGTGTTTCTCAACGGCGTTCGTTCACGGCGACCGAGGCCGGCGCGTTGGCGTCGCCTTCCCGCTCGGGCAACTGGTCGAGCGTGCCGATCTGATTGATCGCGGGCGGTCGCATGTTGGGCAGCAGCTCGTGGCTCAAGGCGCGGAGGTTCTCGGGCCGGTTCAGATGGCTCCACTCCGCCTTGAGCACGTGGATGCGCTCCTGCTCGTCCAGCGTCTGCCGGTTCAGCGCCTGGAGCTTGGTTTCCACCTTTTCCACTTCATAGCTGATGTGGAACATCGCGTAGCTCGCGACGACGATGAGGGAGAGCCAGCCGAGGACAGCGTAGATCTTCATGCGGCAATCCTTTCGGGTTGTGGCGGCCAGGCGGGGTTTCCCGTTCGCTCCGCCATGCGGAGCCGTGCCGACCGGGCGCGCGGGTTGCTCCGGATCTCGTCTTCGCTCGGCGCAAGCGCGCGGCGCTGCACGAGCTTGAAGGTCGGCATGGGCGCCGAGCCCGGTTGCGGGCGATGGCGCGATACACCGTGCGAGGCGCGGCTGCGCGACTGCATGAAGTGCTTCACGCGCCGATCCTCGAGGGAATGAAAGGAAATGACGACGAGCCGGCCGCCGGCGACGAGCACCCGTTCCGCCGCCTCCAGGCCGCGGTCGAGCTCGCCGAGCTCGTCGTTGACGTGCAGGCGCAGCGCCATGAAGGTCCGAGTCGCGGGATCGATGCCGTCCTTCGCGCGCGGCACGGCGCGCCGGACGATGTCGGCAAGCTGTTCGGTCCGCGTGATGGGCGCGAGATGCCGCGCTTCGACGATGGCGCGGGCGACCCGGCGCGCGAAACGCTCTTCGCCCAGATCGCGGATGATCTCGGCCAGCGCGCGTTCCTCCAGCCCGTTCACCACGTCGGCCGCGCTCGGCCCCGATTGCGACATACGCATGTCGAGCGGCCCGTCCGCGCGGAAGGAGAAGCCGCGCTGCGGCCGGTCGAGCTGCATGGAAGAGACTCCGAGGTCGAGCACGACGCCGTCGACGCGCTCGATCCCGTGCCGTTCGAGCAGCGAGAGCATGTCGCCGAAGCGGCCGCAGAGAATCGTGAAATGGCTCGGATAATCCTGCTCCATCGCGCGGCCGAGCGCGACCGCGTCGTCGTCGCGGTCGATGGCGTAGACCGAGCAGTCCGCCGCATCGAGAATGGCGCGGGAATAGCCGCCGGCGCCGAAGGTGCCGTCGACATAGGACGCGCCGTCGCGCGGCGCGATGGCCGCGAGCATCTCGGCGAGCATGACGGGCTTGTGCAACGGCGCGTTCATGCCTTGCCCCCGTTGCGCCGGCGCTCGAGCGCCCGCTTGCGATAGTCCGCGTGCGTGTCCGCCGACATGATCAGAAAGCGGTGACCGCGTCCGACGAACACGAGGGACTCGGAAATGCCGGCATAGTCGGCAAGCTCGGCGGGAATGATGATACGGCCGCCGCTGTCGACGGTGACGTTACAGGCGTTCTCCAGCAGCCAGTCGTAGTCGCCGTCCTCGCCGTCGTTGGCGCTGATCCCGGCCGCGTCGCGCAGCTGTTCCATATGCGCGCGATCGCAGGCGCCCAGCGCGACGAGGTCCGCCGACGGATAAATGTAGATTTCCCGGTTATTTTCAGGCGGCAGCTCGGCGCGGAACTTCGCCGGAAGCGACACGCGCCCCTTCCGGTCGATTCTGTTGTCCGCGTAGGTGCCGGTAAACAATGCCATATCGGCAGCTTTCCCCTGAAAACGTTGCCGCCTGTGCGGTGCGACGCACCGTCGGTTATCCCGACCCGTTATTGCCCAGTGACCGGGACCGGGCCGCTGCAGTTGGGATCATGTGGGATATCATGGGAAATTGATGGACGTCAAATGATTTGAAGAATACGAGGCGTAAAAGGGGAACTATTACATGTTCTTGTGAGTCGATCTTATGAATCTAGAACTCGTTATTACTCGATTACTCTACACCAGGTCTAGTGCCTACGGCTGACAATTATACAATAACCGGCAATGATGTTCCGACAATGTTCTGATTATGTTCTTTCTGGGGAGATTTGAGGAAATATTCAGCGTGCCTTTACTCGCCATGTTCACGTTTCGATTCACCCGGGCGTCGTCGATGGGACATCGCGGGAGGGAGGCGGGGGAGTAAAGGCCAGACGGTCTGTAAGCCGGGTTCTGTCCGCATCCTTTTGGGATACGGGATGACCATTCATCTGGGACGCCCGTTGCCGGACGCCTCGCGCGACCTACCCGGACGGAGCCCGAAAACCGGCCATTACCGTCCCTATTGGGTCTTGCTCCCGGTGGGGTTTACCGTGCCGCCGCCGTTACCGGTGGCGCGGTGCGCTCTTACCGCACCCTTTCACCCTTGCCTGGCGGCAGATGTGTCGCCGCCGGGCGGTTTGCTTTCTGTGGCACTTTCCCTGGGGTCGCCCCCGCCGGGCGTTACCCGGCACCGTGTTTCCGTGGAGCCCGGACTTTCCTCCCCCCGGCTGGTTTCCCGTGCCGGAAGGCGGTCATCCGACCGTCTGGCCCCTGATATATAATGTATTTTTGCCGGATAGGAAGGCATTAGCGCGTCCGGCGGCAGACTATCCCGTCCGGCGGATCGCCGCGATCAGGCCGCCCAGGATCGACAGCGTTTCCGCGTCGGCCTCGCCGTCGATCCGGCTGGGCCGGAAATGGCGCTGAAAAGCCGCGATCACTTGGCGCGCGCCGGTGTCGTAGCCGTACTCCGCGAGAAGCCCGAGCACGTTGCCCTCGGCAGGCTGGCCCGACGCCGGATACAAGCCGATGCCGCGCGCCGCCAAGCCCTGCCAGTCGAAGCGCTCACCCGGGTCGAGCTTGCGGTCGGGCGCGATATCCGAATGGCCGACCACATTGCGGGGCGGGATCGGGTGCCGGGCGAGGATCGCCAGCGCCAGGTCGGCCATCGCCGCCATCTGCGCCGTGGGAAAATCGCGATAGCCGAATTCATGCCCCGGATTGGCGAGCTCGATCCCGATCGAGCGGCCGTTGACGTCGCGCTGGCCGCGCCAGAGGGCAAGTCCGGCATGCCACGCCCGCCGGTTCTCCGCCACCAGCCGGTAAACCGTGCCGTCTTCGTCGATGAGGTAATGCGCGCTGACCTGGGAGGCGGGATCGCACAGGCGGTCGAGGGCTTCATCCGCGCGCGTCATGCCGGTGTAATGCAGCACGAGCATGTCAATCGGCGTCCCCGGCGGCCGGTCGTTGAAGTTCGGCGAGGCGCGCTCGATGACGCCGGGGCCGCTCATTGCAGACCGCGCTGCGCTGCGACCGTGTCATAGGCTACGTTGATGGCGGCGAGCTTGCGGTTGGCAACCTCGATGAATTCTTCCGGCATGCCCTGCGCGATCAGCCGGTCCGGGTGGTTGTCGCGCACGAGCTTGCGGTAGGCGGCCTTGAGGTCGGTGTCGGATATCGTCTTCGGCACGCCGAGGATCTGGTAAGGGTCCGCGCGGTCCGGCTCGTATCGGATCGCGGTCACCCGCTCGAAGGCGGCCTGGTCGAGGCCGAAGAGGTCGGCGATCGTCTTGAGATAGGCCTGCTCGTCGGCGTTCAGGTTGCCGTCCGCGCGGGCGATGAAGGTCAGGCAAAAGAGCAATTCCTCGAGCACGGCCTGATTGCCCGCGAACATGCCGGCGATCTGGCGGGCGTAGGGCTCGAAGCCGCGGCTGTCCTTGCGCGCCTGGTCGAAGACCCGGGCGACGTTCTTGACCTCTTCCGGCGGCACGCGGAAGACCTTCTTGAAGGCTTCGACCTCGTCCCGCGAGACGTGGCCGTCCGCCTTCGCCATCTTGGCGCCGAGCACGACGACGCCGATCGTGAAGGCGACGGTCTTCGTCGCATCCGCGTTCTCGGTCTGCGCGTCGTGAAGCTTGTCGACGGCATGGCCGGCGACGGCGCCGATGATCGCGCCCAGCGGGCCGCCGATCGCGAAGCCACCGAAACCGCCGAGCAATTTTCCCCAGATGGACATGGCAGATACCCTATCGGCCCGTGATTCATGCCGCAATCACGACGCGACACTGTGACCGTTGATTTCAGCGATGCGCTGTTTCGGCGGCGGCGGGGGGTACCGTCGACCCGTTGCCGCCGAGGCGGCCGATCCCCGGCAGCTTCACGGCAAGGTCCAGCGGGTCGACGCCGACGGTGAGGCCGGCGACGTTGAGCTCCAGCCCTTCTTCGACGCCTGCCAATACGCCGAACAGGCCGGCGATCGAAAGCTGATAGCCCGTGCCACTCGGCGCCTTCGCGACGATCTCGCCCTTGGTGATGTCGAGCCAGTCCTTGCCGATCGCGGTCGGCGGCAGGTCGAGCTTCAGCTCGGGCGTCGCGCGGCCGATCCACGCAGTGAAGGTGTTGCTGTTGGGGCCGGGCCACAGCGTATAGCTGTCCTTATAAGGATACGCGCGGGCGGCGGCGTCGATTTTCCGGATCGCGGCTTCGGCCTTGGGGCCGCTGAGCTCGGCGATGATTTTGGGCATATTGCCGAACCAAAGGCGGTCGGGCGCGTCATGGTGGATGTCCAGACCCGACAGCCCGCGCCGGACCCGCCAGCCGATCACCTCATAGACCGTGTATTCCGACGCGTTCCTCGGCTTGGTCGCGATCCAGGTGTGGACGCCGAACGCGCCGCGCCATTTGAACGCGCGGGCGGCATAGACCTGGACAAGCGCGTCGGGATGGCTCGCCGGTGCGGGGGCGAGGCCCGTGACGTCGCGCGGTGCGTTCCACCATTCCAGGCCGCGCACGTCGTTGGAAAACAGCAGCGTGAAGGGGCCGGCCAGCAGCGCGAGCAGGACCGCGGAAAACCGCGCGAGCCATTTGATGCTGGCTCGGGTGATACGGTGCTGAGACACCCTAGATGCGCTCTCCGACCGGCCAAAATCACGTCTGAGGCAATGCAGCGGTGGACTTTGCCGTATCCTCAGCCATTATTCGCCGGGAACAATGGTTTACCGGCGTGCGGTTTTGCGACGCCGACAGTTAGATATAGGTGCGCGTGGCGAATATGACAGGCAAATCATGGCAATTCTGGGTCGATCGCGGCGGCACTTTCACCGATGTCGTCGCGCGCCAACCCGACGGGCAGCTGATCACCCATAAGCTCCTGTCGGAGAATCCCGAGGCCTACCAGGACGCTGCGGTCGAGGGCATCCGCCACCTGCTCGGCCTCGGCAAGACCGACGCCATCCCGTCAGACGCGATCGACGCGGTGAAGATGGGGACGACGGTGGCCACCAACGCGCTCCTGGAGCGCCGCGGCGATCGCACCGCGCTGGTTACGACGCGTGGCTTCCGCGATGCGCTTCGCATCGGCTACCAGGCCCGTCCGCGTATCTTCGACCGGCATATCGTTCTGCCGGAGATGCTGTACGAGACCGTCGTCGAGGTCGACGAGCGGGTTTCCGCGTCCGGCGAGGTGCTGGTCCCGCTCGACCTGGCTGGTGCGCGCCAGAATCTCGTGAAAGTCTACGAGTCCGGTATTCGCTCGGTGGCCATCCTGTTCATGCATGGCTACCGCCATACCGACCACGAGCAGCGCGTCGCGGCGCTGGCGCACGAGATCGGCTTCACGCAGGTCTCGGCCAGCCATCGGACCAGCCCGCTCATGAAGCTGGTCAGCCGCGGCGACACGACGGTGGTCGACGCCTACCTGTCGCCGATCCTGCGGCGCTACGTGGACCAGGTCGCGAGTGAGATGGGCGACACCCGGCTGATGTTCATGCAGTCGAACGGCGGCCTGACCGACGCGCGCCTGTTCCAGGGCAAGGACGCGATCCTGTCGGGCCCGGCCGGCGGCATCGTCGGCGCGGTGCAGACGGCGGCGCAGGCCGGCTTCGACAAGATCATCAGCTTCGACATGGGCGGCACCTCGACCGACGTGGCGCATTACGACGGCGCATACGAGCGCGCCTTCGAAACGTTGGTCGCGGGCGTGCGCATGCGCGCGCCGATGATGCAGATCCACACGGTCGCCGCCGGCGGCGG
>CAZPFL010000025.1:11017-33946 GCA_964585785.1 uncultured Rhodospirillaceae bacterium | reverse complement strand
GTGATGCTGAAGAAGTCGGGCCGGCCCTGGATGACGCGCCAGCCGGTGCGGATGCCGGCGGCGTTCATCAGCAAGGTGAGGGAGGACAGGATCTCGGCGACGCCGCCGCCGTAATAAGTCGAGTTGACGTTGACGATGTGCAGGTCGCTGAGCGTCTTGGCCTTCTTGAGGATGCGTTCGACCGTCTCGCTGCCCACGAGCTGCTCGTAGCTCTCGACGGAGGTCTGGGGGAAGGGCGTCGGGTCGATGATCGACATGTCCATGTGAAAAGCGTCCCTATTCCGCTGCGACGCGTCGCCGCATCGGCCGATCCCAGGCCGGCCATACCGCGCCCTCTATAGCGCAAAAAGCCCCCCACCGGCCAGGATTCCGGCCGGGAGAAGGGGCCGCCTTGTGATCTCAAGCAATCGTGAACAGGGAATACCGGACGGTTCCCGCGAACCTTGATCTCGATCAAGATATCGAACGCGGCCGAGGCGTGAGATGGCCGCCGTCGGCCGTGTTGCTCCCGCCGTCCTCCGCGTGCGGCGCGGGCTGCCCGGCTTCTACACTCAGGACTCATGCCCGTTGCGACGGGCCCCACCGCGCACCATCCGGACGCCGCGCATGACGGTTTCAATTGCCCCGGGCACCGAGCACCTAATGTCGCTTCATGGCAAGAAAGGCCTGATCGTCGGGATCGCGAACGAGAGCAGCATCGCCTACGGCTGCGCCGCGATGTTCCGCGCCGCCGGCGCCGAGCTCGCCGTCACCTATCTGAACGCCAAGGCCGAGCCCTATGTGCGCCCGCTTGCCGAGCGGCTCGAAAGCCCGATCATCGTGCCCTGCGACGTGCGCGAGCCGGGCCAGCTCGAAGCGGTCTTCGCGCGTATCCGCGAGGATTGGGGACGCCTCGACTTCCTCCTTCACTCGATCGCCTACGCGCCGAAGGAAGACCTGCACAGCCGCGTCACCGACTGTTCGCAGGCCGGCTTCGCGATGGCGATGGACGTGTCCTGCCATTCCTTCATCCGCATGGCGCGTCTCGCCGAGCCGCTCATGGCGCACGGCGGCTGCCTCCTGACGGTCACCTTCTACGGCTCGGAGAAGGTCGTGGAGGACTACAATCTGATGGGGCCGGTGAAGGCCGCGCTCGAAAGCGCGGTGCGCTACATGGCGGTCGAGCTGGGGCCGAAGCGTATTCGGGTTCACGCGCTGTCGCCGGGGCCGCTCAAGACGCGCGCCGCATCCGGAATCGAGCGCTTCGACGAGCTGCTGGAGCGGGCGCGCGCCCGCACGCCGGAGCACCGCCTCGTCAGCATTGAGGATGTCGGCAACCTCGCCACCTTCCTGGCCAGCGATGCGGCGTCGTCGCTGACGGGCAACGTTGAATATATCGACGCCGGGTATCACATCTTGGACTGACGGCGCGTTTGGAGGACCGGCATGGAACGCATTGAGAACCGAACCTTCGACGAGCTGAAGCCCGGCGACGCGGCCTGCCTCGTCCGCACACTGACCCACAAGGACATCGAGCTGTTCGCGATCATGTCGGGGGACGTCAACCCGGCGCATGTGGACGAGACCTTCGCCAGGAGCGACATGTTCCACAAGGTCGTCGCGCACGGCATGTGGGGCGGCGCGCTGATCTCGACCGTGCTGGGCACGCAGCTTCCGGGCCCGGGAACGATCTACGTCGATCAGTCGCTGCACTTCCGCAGGCCCGTCGGCCTCGGCGACACGATCACCGTGACGGTGACGGTGAAAGAGAAGCGGGCGGAAAAGCACCGCGTCCTCTTCGACTGCCGGGCGACCAACCAGGATGGCAAAGAGGTCATCACCGGCACGGCGGAGGTGATCGCGCCGACCGAGAAGATCTCCCGCCCGCGCACGGTGCTGCCCGACGTCGAGCTGCGCAAGAAAGGCCGGCGCTACGAGCGGCTAATCGAGATGACGCACGGGCTCGAGCCGATCCGCACCGCGGTCGTTCATCCGGTCGACACGCCGTCGCTGCTCGGCGCCATCGAAGCGGCGCGCGTCAAGCTGATCCTGCCGGTGCTGGTCGGGCCGGAGGCGAAGATCCGCGCCGCCGCTGCGCAGGCGCAGATCGACCTCGCGCCCTATGAGATCGTGCCGACCGAGCATAGCGACGCCGCCGCGGCCGAAGCGGTCGCCATGGCGCGCGCCGGCAAGGTCGAGGCGCTGATGAAGGGCGCGCTCCACACCGACGAGCTGATGCACGCGGTCGTCGATGTCGAGCACGGGCTGCGCAGCGCGCGGCGGATCAGCCATGTCTTCGCCATCGACGCGCCGCATTACCCGCGGCCGCTCTTCGTCACCGACGCGGCGATCAACGTCTATCCGACGCTCGCCGACAAGCGCGACATCATCCAGAACGCGATCGACCTGGTGCACGCGCTCGGCATCGCGGAGCCGCGCGTGGCGATCCTCTCCGCGGTAGAGACCGTCACCGAGAAGCTGCGCTCGACCCTCGACGCCGCGGCGCTCTGCAAGATGGCCGATCGCCGGCAGATCACCGGCGGCATCCTCGACGGCCCGCTCGCCTTCGACAACGCCGTCTCGGCCGAGGCCGCCGCGACGAAGGGCATCGTCTCGCCGGTCGCCGGCCGCGCCGACATCTTCGTCGTGCCGGACCTCGAGGCCGGGAACATGCTCGCCAAGCAGCTCGAATATCTCGCGGATGCGCAGATCGCGGGCATCGTGCTGGGCGCGCGGGTGCCGATCATCCTGACCAGCCGCGCGGACAAGACGCTGGCGCGGTTGGGCTCCTGCGCGATCGCCCTGCTGCTGGCGCGCCACCGCGCGGGAGCGAAGGCGTGAACGACGTCATCCTGGTGCTGAACGCCGGCTCGTCGAGCATCAAGTTCGCCGTCTTCGAGGGCCATGCGCGGCCGAGCCGGAAGAGCCTGCTCTGCGACGGCCTGTATGAGGGCATCGGGCACCGCGTGCATTTCGCCGCGAAGGACGGCGCGGGGAAGCCGCTGGCCGAGGATCACCTTGCCGAAGGATCGTCGCATGAGGACATTCTGGCCGCGCTCCTGGGCTGGTTCGAGACGCGTTTCCCGGACCACCGCCTGGTCGCGGCGGGACATCGGGTCGTGCACGGCGGATCGCGCTACGCCGCGCCGGTCCGCATCGACGCCGCGGTGACCGCCGAACTGCGCCGCCTGATTCCGCTGGCGCCGCTGCACCAGCCGCATCACCTGGCCGCGATCGATGCGCTGTCCAAGCTGCATCCGACCCTGCCGCAGATTGCCTGCTTCGACACCGCCTTCCACCACACCCAGCCCGAAGTCGCCGCCGCCTTCGCGCTGCCGCGCCGGCTGAGCGAGGAAGGCATCCGGCGCTACGGCTTCCACGGCCTCTCCTACGAATACATCGCGAGCGTCCTGCCGGAGGTGCTCGGGCCGGACGCCGCCGAGGGCCGCGTCGTCGTCGCCCATCTCGGCAGCGGCGCCAGCATGTGCGCGATGCACCGGCGCCGCAGCGTCGCGACGACCATGGGTTTCACCGCGCTCGACGGCCTGATGATGGGGCGGCGCTGCGGCGCGCTCGATCCCGGCGTCGTGCTTTATCTGATGCAGGCGAAGGGCATGACGGCCGATCAGGTCGGCGACCTGCTCTATCACGACTGCGGCCTCTACGGCGTCTCCGGCATCAGCGACGACATGCGGAGCCTGCTGGCGAGCGACGATCCGGCGGCGAAGGAGGCGGTCGACCTTTTCGTTTACCGCATCGGGCGCGAGCTGGGCTCGCTCGCCGCGGCGCTGGGCGGGCTCGACGCGCTGGTCTTCACCGCCGGGATCGGCGAGCATGCGGCCGAGGTCCGGCGGCGCGTGTGCAGGGACGCTGCCTGGCTCGGCATTGAATTCGATGACACGGCGAATACGGCCGGCGGTCCGCGGATCGCGCGCGCGGACGGCGGCACATCGGCCTGGGTGATTCCGACGAATGAGGACCTTATGATTGCGCGGCACAGCTGGCGCCTGCTGCAAGGACAGGCTGGCGCGGCACGGTCGGGATAACAAAGCAAGGTTGCCATGAACAAGAGCTGGAAATCATATGCCGTTGTGATCGCGTTCGCGCTCGGCGCGACCGGGCCGACGGCGGTCTTCGCCGCGCGGGCGCAGGAGCAGGTCGCTCAGGGTATGATGGGCCAGGGCATGATGGGCCGGGGCGGCATGGGGCCGGGCATGATGCAGGGCCAGCAGCCGCCGCCCGACGCCGGCGGCGCGGCGATCTTCCAGGGCCAGTGCGCGCAGTGCCACACCCTCGTGCCCGGCCCGTCGAGCATGCCCGGGCCAAGCCTGCACGCCCTGTTCGGCCGCAAGGCCGGCAGCGAGCCGGGCTACAACTATTCGCCCGCAATGCGCAATTCCGGCATCGTCTGGGACGAGCAGACGCTCGACCGGTTCATTGCGGCGCCGCAGCGCGTCGTTCCCGGCAACATCATGCCGTTCGCGGGGATCACTGACGCAAGCGCGCGGCAACGGCTTATTGCCTACTTGAAGGCGGCCACGAAGTAACAAGACCGGGGAGGGGATGCTTGCGTGGCGGGCCGGCATTCCGGCCTGGCGCGCCGCTATGGAACCGCGAGGAGACCGTCATGGCACCGCAGCAGCTGAAAGAACCCGAACCCGCAAAAAAGAAGGCCGCGCCCCCGACCCCGGCCTCGACCCAGGCCGAAGCCGGCGGCCTGACGGAAGCGGAGGCGGCGCGGCGGCTGGCGCAGTATGGCGAGAACGCGCTCGCCGAGCAGCATGTGAGCGCGCTCGAGCGGCTCGCGCGCTTCTTCTGGGGGCCCATTCCCTGGATGATCGAGATAGCGGCGATCCTCTCGGCCGTGCTCGGGCATTGGGGCGACCTCGCGATCATCCTCTTGATGTTGTTCATCAATGCCGGCGTCGGCTTCTGGCAGGAATTCAAGGCCGATAACGCCATTGCCCTGCTCAAGCAGCGATTGGCGCTCAATGCGCGGGTCAAGCGGGACGGCACGTGGAAGGATATCGAGGCGCGGCTTCTCGTGCCGGGCGATGTCGTGCACGTGAAGCTCGGCAATATCGTTCCCGCCGATCTGAAGCTGATCGACGGCGCCTATCTCAGCGTCGACCAGTCGGCGCTGACCGGGGAATCGCTGCCGGTCGACAAAAAGGCCGGCGACGAGGCCTATTCAGGCTCGATCGCCAAGCAGGGCGAGATGGACGGCCTCGTCACGGCAACCGGCATGAAGACCTATTTCGGCAAGACGGCCCGTCTGGTCGAGCAGGCCGGGACGGTCTCACACTTTCAGCGCGCGGTGCTGCGCATCGGCAATTTTCTTATCTTCACCACCGGCGGTCTCGTCCTGACCATCGTGGTAGCCGGCTTGTTCCGGCATAACCCGGTACTCGAAATGGTGCAATTCGCGCTGATCCTGGCCGTTGCGTCGATCCCGGTGGCGCTGCCGGCGGTGCTGTCGGTGACGATGGCGGTTGGCGCCGAGCGCTTGGCGCGATTGAAGGCCATCGTTTCCCGTCTGGTGTCGATCGAGGAGATGGCCGGGATGGACACCCTGTGCTCGGACAAGACGGGCACGTTGACCAAGAACGAGTTGACTTTGGGCGAACTGGAGCCCGCGTCCGGCGTGTCGCGCGAGGATTTGATTCTCGCGGCGGCTTTGGCCTCGCAGCGCGAGGCGCCCGATGCGATCGACGCGGCAATCCTGGCCGGCGCGCCGTCGGAGAAGGCGCTGGAAGGCTACAAGGTCAGCGCTTTCCATCCCTTCGATCCGGTGGCGAAGCGCGCGGAAGCGGAAATCGAACAGGGCGGCAAGACCTTCAAGGTCGCAAAGGGCGCGCCGCAGGTGATTGTCGATCTCTGCGCGCCCGACGATGCGACGCGCAAGACGATTGCGGCGTCGGTCGAGCGTGCTGGCGCCAAAGGGTTTCGCACGCTCGGCGTCGCGCGCGCCGATGGCGGCGACAAATGGCGTTTCCTCGGGCTGCTGCCTCTATTCGATCCGCCACGCGACGATTGCGCCGCAACCATCAAGGCCACCCGCAAAATGGGGGTCGACATCAAGATGGTCACGGGCGACCACGAGGCCATTGCGCGCGAGATCGCCGGTCAGCTCGATCTCGGGCGCAACATCGTCGTCGCGGACTCGGTATTCGGCGATGGCAGACCCGGCGACAAATTGGCGAAAATCTTATCGGCCGATGGATTTGCCCGCGTTTTCCCGGAGCACAAATTCGAGATCGTCAAGGCGCTGCAAGGGTCCGGCCGCATCGTCGGCATGACCGGCGACGGCGTCAACGACGCGCCGGCGCTGCGGCAGGCCGATGTCGGCATCGCCGTCAGCGGCGCCACCGACGCGGCGCGCGCCGCCGCGGCGCTGGTGCTGACCGCGCCCGGTCTTTCGGTCATCACCACGGCAATCGAGGAGGCACGCCGCATCTTCGAGCGGATGACAGGCTATGCGATCTACCGCATCGCCGAGACGATGCGGCTGCTGCTGTTCATGACGGCGGCCATCCTGATCTTCAATTTCTACCCGGTCACCGCGATCATGGTGGTGCTGTTGGCGCTCCTCAACGACATCCCGATCATGATGATCGCGTATGACAACGCGCCATTCGCGCTCCGTCCGGTGAAATGGGACATGCACCGCGTGCTGACCGTCGCGTCGGCCCTCGGTGTCTATGGCGTGCTCGAGAGCTTCGTCCTGTATTGGCTGGCGCGCGACTACCTCGGCTTGTCCGCCGCGACCCTCCAAGCGACCATCTTTCTCAAGCTGCTCGTCTCGGGCCACATGACCATCTACCTGACCCGGAACACCGGATGGGTTTGGCAGCGGCCCTGGCCAAGTTGGAAGCTGGTCGTGCCCTGCGAGATCACGCAGCTCTTCGGCACGTTGATCGTCGTCTACGGCATCGCCATGGCGCCCATCGGGTGGTGGGTGGCAGGGTTCGTCTGGGGTTATACGATCATCTCCTTCTTTGTGGCGAGCGCGGTGAAAGTCGGGACCTATCGGCTCCTCGGGCATCTCGTTCCATCGCATGTGCGCCATCTCAAACGCGTCGAGGGTCATGTAGCCGCATGAGCTCGGCCAACGCCTCGTATGAGCGGATCGTCTGTCGACAACACGGGCCGGTCGTCCCGAACTGTGAGATGTGAAAGGAACACTTATGAAGCGGAAATCTTCCGTCAAATCCTCTGAGCTCGCGCTGACCAGCGTGCCGGCCTTCTGGCCGATGGCGATGGCCACTGCGATGATCGAGGAGGGCGCCGAGCTCTACGCCAAGAACCTCAATTTCGTCGAGGAGGAGATCAAGATCCACGACGAGCTGCGGCCCAATCTGGCGACGCCGAACACGGTGCGGCTCGACCTCAGGACCATGAAGCTGCGCGACTACGGCAAGCCGGGCGGCATCCCGACGTTGGTCGACGCGCCGCATGCCGGCCACACCGCGATGATCGCCGACTACCACAAAGGGCAGAGCCTGGTGCAGACCTTGCTCGCCAACGGCGTCGGTCATGTCGCGCTGACAGACTGGAAGCCTGCCACGATCGACATGAAGGACCTGGAGATCGACAACTATCTCGCCGAGGTGGTCGTCGCGATCGACGATCTCGGCGGCCGCGTCAACCTGGTCGGGCTGTGCCAGGGCGGTTGGGTCTCGGCCATGATCGCCGCGCGCTTCCCCGACAAGGTGAATTCGCTGGTGCTCGCCGGCTCGCCGATCGACACGGACGCCGGCCACGGGCCGATCAAGCGCATGGTGCACGAGCATCCCCTTTCCTTTTACGAGGAGCTGGTGGAGCTTGGCGGCGGGCTGATGCTGGGCAAGTTCATGCTACAGGGCTGGAAGAACATGCATCCCGAGCAGCACTACGTTCAGGACCATGTCGACCTCTACGAGCATATCGACGACCCGGCCTACCTCGCCAAGGAGGAGACTTTCGAGAGCTGGTACGAGAACCCGATCGACCTGCCGGGTCGCTGGTACCTGCAGGCGATCAAGCAGCTGTTTCGCGAGAACCGGCTGGCGAAGGGCACGTTCATCGGCCTTGGCCGCAAGCTCGACTTGCATGCCATCACCTGTCCGACCTATCTCCTGGCCGGCGCGGCGGACGACATCACGACGCCGGAGCAGGTGCTCGACGCCGCCAAGCTGATCGGCACCCCGAAGCATCAGATCGTCAAGAAGACCGTGCCCGGCGGCCATATCGGCCTGTTCATGGGCGCGCGCACCCTGACCGAGCATTGGCCGCAGATCGCCCGCTGGATCGCCGCGCAAGCGGCGTAGGCCTCCGCCCGCGTTTGTGGCGTTCGCGGCGCGCGCTATACTCTCGCGAAATTAACGCGCTCCAGGGAGGCACACATGGACTTGGCGCTGAAGGGTAAATCCGTCGCGGTCACGGGCGGCAACCGCGGCATTGGGCTGGCGATCGCGCTGGCTTTCGCCGGCGAAGGCGCGAACGTCTCGATCGTCGCGCGCAACAAGGAAGCGCTCGCCAAGGCGAAGGCCGAGATCGAGGCGAAAGGCGTCAAGGCGCACGCCATCTCCGCCGACCTGTTCACCGCGGAAGGCTGCAAGCGCGCCATCGACGAGTCGGCGGAAGCGCTGGGTGGGCTCGACGTGCTGGTCAACAACGCCTCGACCTCGGTCAGCGGGGGGCTCGAGACGCTGACCGACGACCAGCTCATGGAGCGGCTGATCGGCAAGACGCTCGCTTACATGCGCTGCTGCCGCGCCGCGCTGCCCTGGTTCCGCAAGGCCGGCGGCGGGCGCTTCATCTGCATCGGCGGCGGCGCGGCGCGCAAGGCCGCGAAGACCTCGCTGCCGAGCGGGCTCGGCAATTCGGCGGTTACCAACTTCGCGCGCCATTTCAGCGACGACATCGCGCCGGAGAACATGACGATCAACGTGGTGCACCCGCCCTTCACCAAGACCGACCGCTACCCGGCGCGGCTGGAAGCGCGCGCGAAGCAGCTCGGCGTCAGCCTGGAGGAGGCGGAGAAGACCTTCGTCGCCGACTTCCCGATCGGCCGCATCGTCGAGGCGGCGGACATCGCGCCCGTCGTGCTGTTCCTGGCCTCGCCGCAGGCCAGCGCCATCACCGGCCAGGCGATCAGCGTCGACGGCGGATCGATCCCGGGCGTGTTCTACTGAGCGTTTGCAGGAACGGTCCAGCGGCGAGCCGACGAGACGGTGTTTTTCGATAGCTTTGCCGTCTCAGCGCCGCTTGATGCGCACGCTCCGTCCCGGCGGGCGCTCGATCAGGAACTTGCCCGTCTTTTCGACGACGGTAACCAGTTTGTTGCAATCATAGGTCCGGGGATCGAAGTCGGGCGCCAGATTATTGAGGCGGTGGCCCACTATCGCCAGATCGACCCAGTCTTCATCGTCCCATGCCTCTTCCATCGCCTTGCGGATCAGCGGAACGGCTTTCGAGGGGGACTCCTTCTTTGCGCCCGTACGCTGTCCGGGTTCGGTCGTCTTCCCGTCCGTTGGTTCCAGAAGATTCTCGATATAAATGAAGCGGGAACAGGCATTGCGAAAGGCTTCCGGCGTCTTCTTGGCGCCGAACCCGTAAACAAAGGCGCCATTCTCGCGCAGTCGCTGGGCGAGTCGCGTAAAGTCGCTGTCGGAGCTGACCAGGCAGAACCCGTCGATCCCGCCGCGATGCATCAGGTCCATGGCATCGATAACGAGGGTAATGTCAGCGGCGTTCTTGCCCGTGGTGTAGTTGAACTGCTGCTGCGGCACGATGGCCAGCGGCTGAATGACGTCGCGCCAGCCCTTTAGCCGATCGCCGGCGAAATCCCCGTAAACCCGCCGGACATTCGCCTCGCCTAGCTTGGCGATTTCCTCGAAGATCGCACGCGCGTAGCGCGCGCTGGTGTTATCGGCGTCGATCAAGATCGCCAAGCTCGGCGAACTTTCGTCAATCGGCATCGTCGGCTCCCGTAACTGACATTCCCCAAATTGGCCCATCTTGGAACCACGTTAGCCGATCGGGCCGACCTCTACGAGCGCCCTAAGCAACCGCAGCGTGCGATTGCCGGCCTTTAGCCGGCGGCCGTTATCCGTTATCACGGGGCGATGCTTTTCCGACCTTCAACGACGCGCGCGCGGCGCCCGTGACGGACGCCGCGCCGCGACCCGAGCTGACCCTTCGCGCCGTCCTGACGGGGATGCTCATCGGCGCGCTGCTCACGCCGTGTAACGTCTACAGCGGGCTCAAGATCGGCTGGTCCTTCAACATGTCGATCGCGGCCGGGCTGATGGGTTTCGGCCTCTGGCGGCTCGGCGAGTGGGCCGTCGGGTCGGCGCCGTGGAGCATTTACGAGAACAACATAAACCAGACCGCGGCGTCCTCCGCCGCCTCGATCATCTCGGGCGGGCTGGTCGCGCCGATCCCGGCGCTCGCCATGCTCACGGGGCAGATCCTGCCCTGGCCGCTGCTGGTGGTCTGGGTGTTCGTCGTCAGCATGCTCGGCGTCGTCGTCGCGGCGGGGCTGCGCAACCAGATGCTGCTGCGCGAGCGCCTGCGCTTTCCGGCCGGCGTGGCCACGGCGGAGACGATCCGCGAGATCCACGCGCACGGCAAGGAAGCGGCGCGCCGGCTGCGCGTGTTGGCGGGCGGCGCCGTCGCGTCGGGTGCGCTCAAGCTGCTCGACGCGGCCGCGACGCTGCCGCGCCTGGCGCTGCCGATCGGCGCGCTCAAGGCCGGCGCGGTTCCGAGCGTCACCGCGGCCAATCTCGGCTTCGTGCTCGATCCGTCGCTACTCATGCTCGGCTTCGGCGCGATCATCGGGCTGCGCGCCGGGCTGTCGCTGCTGGTCGGCGCGGTCGCCGCCTGGGGCGTGCTCGCGCCGGTTATCCTGGCGCAGGGCTGGGCGCAGACGGGCCCGGCCGATCCCGGCGCATCCTGGTTCGCGTCGCTGGTCGAATGGCTGCTATGGCCCGGCGTGACGATGATGGTCGTCTCGGCGCTGACCGCCTTTGCGCTCTCGCTGCTGCGCCTTTCCTGGCGCCGCCGAACCCGCGTCGCCGATCCGGCCCCGCCGACGCTGTCGCGGCGCGTCTTCTTCACGGCCCTGATCGCGACACTCGCGATGGCGAGCGCCGCCCAGGTCGGCCTGTTCGGCATCGGTCCGTGGGAAGCGGTGCTCGCGGTGCTGCTGAGCTTCGTGCTCGCCGTGGTGGCGGCGCGGGTGTCGGGCGAGACCGGGATCACGCCGATCGGCGCGATGGGCAAGATCACGCAGCTCACCTACAGCATCGTCACCCCGGGCAACGTGACGGCCAACCTGATGAGCGCCAACGTCACCGGCGGCGCGGCCGGGCAGTGCGCGGACCTGCTGCACGACCTGCGGACGGGGGAGATCATCGGCGCGACGCCGCGCTTCCAGGTGGTGGCGCAATGCTTCGGCGTGCTGACCGGCAGCCTCGTCGGCAGCCTCGTCTATCTCCTGCTCATTCCGCATCCGCAGACGATGCTGATCACGCCTGAATGGCCGGCGCCGGCGGTCGCGGTGTGGAAGGCGGTCGCCGAGGTCCTGGCGCAGGGGCTGCAGGCGGTGCCGCCGGGTGCTGTCCCGGCGATGGCCATCGCGGCGGTCCTCGGGTTCGCCTTGGCGCTGGCCGAGCGGTTGTTGCCGCACTATGTGACGCGCTTCCTGCCGAGCGCGCCGGCGATGGGCCTCGCCTTCGTCATCCCGGCGTGGAACTCGCTCTCGCTCTTCTTGGGCGCAGCCGGCGCGGCCGCGGTGGCACGCGCCGCGCCGGACTGGACGCAGCGGCGGCTCATGGCGCTGGCCGCCGGCCTCGTCGCCGGGGAGAGCCTCGTGGGCGTCGCCCTGGCCGCCTACAGCATGCTCGGCTGACGCGCGCGGGCGCCGGTCGGGCCGTTCGCGGGATTACTCGGCAGGGCCGGCGAAATGCGTCGGGAATTCCGGTGCGGGCATCCGCCAGAATTTCCAGGCCTTGGAGCGGCGCTCGATGAAACGCGCGAAGCTGGACGCGGCGCCGCGAATGGCTTCGCTGCGGAGCGCGCGGGCGTTCCGGGCATAGAACTCGGTGTCGATCGCGCCGCTGTCGCTGCGCCGGATCTCGGTTGTCTGGTCCATGGGTACGTCCTCCGTCCTCGGGTTGCGCGGGAGAAGTGGGGGCGCATGCCGGCGCGAATCCATCTCTCGGGGCGGGCTGGCGCTCGGCCCATGCGCTTGGACATGAGAACGAAGGACGTCGGAGGGAGGGGTTGAAGGTCGGAGAAAAAATATACGGCCGCTGCCAGCCGCGTGTCAGAAGAAGTACCGGACGCGAAACTCGACTCTCGCGTCGGCCTGCTTTTCGCCAAACTCCGTTTGGTACGGGCCGATATTGGCCTGCGCCCGGCCCCTTAACTCGATGTTCTTGAACCCCGTGTACAGCAGCTCGGGCAAGATCGTACAACTGTGGTCCGTCAGGTTCGCCTGGATCGTGAGCGACGGCGTGAAATAAAGAATATTGAAGGGCTCTTTCTGGCTTACCTTGAAATTCACGTAATCGCGCATCGGATTCGGCCGCATATAAGCGTTGCTGATCATGTCGGCCTTTTGCAGGAGCGCCGTGTTGCCGGTTGAGCGAAATTGCGCGAAGGCGTCATGCGCAAGGGAATAGAAGGAGTCCGCCTCTGAATTCCGGAACCCTTCGCCATTGTGATAGTATTCGACGATGTAGGTCGTATCCGTCTCGGTGAGATAGTTCAGCCCCAACAGATAGCTGGTGACGTCGCTGACGATCTGAGTCGGCTGCCCCGCGGAATTGAGCACCGTCCTCATGCTGTCGTTGATCCGCGCCACCTCGCCATGGACCTCGAGCGCCGATGTAACGGCCGAGGAGAAGTCGGCACCGAACCGCTCGCCCTTGGCGCCCCCGCTCAGCCCCATGAAGTCGATATCCGTATGCCCGACCAGCATGTAGAGCTTGCCTGCGACGTCATAGTTGTAGGCTTGGCCGAAATCGCTGTTGAGATCGGGCGTCGTGGGAATGAAGGCGGTGGTGAGGCCGACGGTCCGGACCGGACCTTCCCCAAGGCTCCGCGTGTAATTCGCGGTCGCCATCCAGAACCCCTCCCGCGACAGGTTCGGATCGGTCGGATCCTTCGGGCGCTGGAGAAAACCGACCGGGTTCCAGGCATATCCCTTGCCCCATAAAAGGGTTTTCTTGCCGAGATAGAAGGAAAGGCCTGTCGTCGGCTGAAGATTCAGGCCGCCTTCGTAAAGCTCGGCATCTTGATCCTTGCCGAAGACGGCATCCTGATCGGCGTCGGCATGCGCCGTAAAATTCAGCGTCACTATGCCCTTGTGGAGTTTCCCGGTGAGCTCCACCGTCCCGGTGCTTCGCTCGTTAAGCTCTGGACGATGGCCGGCCGGCTTGTTGAGCTCGTAGAACGCGCTGCCTCGGTTGAGGTCGAAGCCTTCCAGCTTGCCTTCGAGGTAGCCGCCGAATTCGAGTTCTTTCTGCTTATATTCCGAGGGCTCGAAGGTATAGGGCGACTGGGTTGGCGTCGCTTGCTCGCCGTATGCCGTACCAGCGCTCATGACGGCGAGAGCAACAAGCCCGGCGAGTCGACGCATCGGCCATCACCGCGGTTGAAGGCTGCCCGCGCGCGGCATGAAGTCCAGCGTAAACACCTCGTCGGGAAGCGCGCGCGCCTTCACGCCGGCATAAAGCATCACCGATTTGTAGCCTTTGTAGAGGGGGCTATCGGTCGTCACCATGGCCGGCCGCACGATGCCGCCGCCGAAATCCTTGATCTGGCTGAACGTCAACGTCTTGATGAGCAGTCCGCTCGCCGCATAGGCCTCGATTTTCGTCGGCAAGAGCTTCGACTTGTCGACCCACATCTTCAAGCGGTCGTACGCGACGGCGTCGCTGGCCGCCTTCAGGGATAGGAGATACTGGTCGTTCGACGTTTCCTCTGCACTTTCGACCTTGTACTCGACGCTGTAATCGAGCCGCAGGATGTCCGCGTTGTTGAAGACGCCGCCGATCACGGACTGAAGGCTGTTGATACGGATCGGCTTGCCTACTTCCGGGACGTAAAGCCACATGTTGTCGCCGAGCCGTAACGTGCTGCGCCCGTTTTCGCTCGCCGGCGAGGTGAATAGCGCCAGGAGCTTATCGCGGCCTTTCTTCACCGTGAAAAGGATGTAGTCCTTCTCGCTGCCGTCGGGCTCGATGTTGATGAGCTTGCGGTAGGATTCGTAGGATTCAGGTTCGAGGTTGCGGTCGACTTTCTTCAGGATGGCGGCGCCGTCCAGGGCGTAGGCGGGCGCGGCCGCCAGGACCATGAACAGGGCGATCAGAACCGCTTTCACCATTCGCGCTCTCCACCCCTCAGACATGGCGCAACGCCGCGATCGGGTCCATGCGCGCCGCCTTCCAGGCGGGCTGCAGGCTGGCCAGGGACGCCACGACGATGACCACCAGGCAGGCCGTAACGATTTCGAGGGCGCCGATGGTCGGCGCGAGCACGATGTCGCTTTGCTGGCCAAAGGCGAAATGGACTTTGTGAAGATTGAGCAGGAGGATGGCTCCCAGACTCAAGGCGACGCCGATGGCCGTTCCGAATAGCCCCAGAAACAGTCCTTCCACCAGGAACAGACCCATGATGCGACGCGGCGGGGTGCCGATCGCCGCGATCGTGCCGATCTCGCGTATGCGCTCGTAGACCGCCATCACCATCACGTTCATGACGCTGATCAGAACGATCGAGACGAGGATGACTTTGATGAACAACGTGAGCAGATCGATCATGCGCGCAATGGTCGCGAATGGCGAAAGCTGGTCCCAGCTATGGACTTCGAACAACGGCACGCCGTTGGGCGCGCGATCAGCGGCGAACGCCGCTTTCAAATGCGCAACGACTTGCGGCACGTCGCCGATCTGTTTGAGGCGGACAACGATTTCGTTCGTCTCGCCCGCCGGCATGCGAAGGATGTGGCGCGCATCATTGATATCAATGTAGCTGTCACGACCGCCTGGGCCGTTCAATCCCGAGAGGATGCCGTGAACGACGAATCGTTGTCCGTTGACTGATCCATCCTTGTTTGTGGCGATCAAGACGACCGTGTCGCCGACCTTGACATGCATGCCGTTGGCGAGAAGGTCCGGGATCAGGATTTGGCCGGGCTTGAGCAAGTCGTTTGCGTTGCCGGCGATGATGCGGCTTCTCAGCAGGGGCAGCGTCGCGTCCTCTTTTGCCGGGTCGACGCCGTTCACGCGGACACCCGTCGTTTCGACGAAGGTACTGAACATCGCGGCGAACTTGACGCGCGGTGAGTAGGCGACAACGCCGGGCGTGGCTTTGAGCGCGGTCTCGGCGCGGGCCGTCATCGTCGGCGTCATGTCCAGCGTCAGCGGCAGATTGTCGATCGATGCCACATAGCCCTTCGCGTGGATCTCGAGGTCGCCCATGATCGAATCGGTGAATTGGCCGATCATCAGGGTTTTGAACGAGCCGGCAAGCGATGTGAACAGCAGCACGGCGACGACGCCGACCGTGATGAGTCCGGCCGTCAGGAAGGTGCGACGCCAGTTACGGACGAGGTTGCGGATCGCGATCTTGACGAGGTTACGCATGCGCCGCCTCCCGCGCCTGTTCGACGTCGGACACCCTGCCGTCCTCCAGGTGATAGATGATCTCCGCCTCCGCCATGACCTTGGGGTCGTGGGTCGAAAACGCGAAGGTCACGCCGAGCTCGTTCTTGAGATGACGCATCAGGTCGATGACGCGGTGGGCCGTCGCGGAATCGAGATTGGCTGTCGGCTCGTCCGCGAGCACGAGCTTGGTCTCGGGCGCCAGGGCGCGCGCGACGGCGACGCGCTGTTTTTGTCCGCCGGAGATCTGGTCCGGCCGCTTGTGCGCCTGGTCGGCCATTCCGACCGCGGCGAGCAGGTCCATCACGCGGTCTCGCCGCTTATGCTCCGGCCAGGACTGGACCATGATGAGCGGATATTCGACGTTCTCATAAACCGAGAGAACGGGGATCAGGTTGAAGTCCTGGAAAATGAAGCCGATGTTCTGACCGCGAAAATGCGCGCTTTCCTTCCGGCCAAGCGTGCTCACATCGGTCCCGAGCACCGTCAGCCTGCCGCTCGTTGGCCGGTCGAGGCAGCCGATCATATTGAGGAGCGTGCTCTTGCCGCTGCCCGACGGCCCGACGAAGGAAACGAAGGAGCCCGCCTCGATGTCGAAGGTCACGCCGCGGACGGCCTGAACGTCGACGTCACCGGCCCGGTAGGTCTTGGTCAGATTCTCGGCGGCAACGATGGCCATCTCGCGCTCGGCTTTGGAGACGATGATCAACCGACACGATAGGCGGTTGCCGCGGTCCCGCCTTGACTCAGATCACCGGACTGCATGATGCGGCCGTGCCGCCGGACTGTGCTATGTTAGCGCTGACAGCCCGCCGCGAGACGGCGCGGCAAGGCGCTCCGAGACTTGAGGGATTTCCGAATGGATGAGGCGAAGATCGACCGTGCGGCGATGGGGCGACTGGCCAAGGCGCTGGCGTTCGTCTGCGGGCCGGATCACCCGACCACGCTTGCCCTCAAGACGGCGGCCGAAAGCGGCGCCGAGAAGGACATCAAGAAGGCCCGCAGCCTGTTTCTCAAGCTGAAGCCGGGCGACCGCCGGGCCGCCTTGACCATGCTCGCCGACTAACCGGGCGCCCGGCGCGCGCCGACTCCCTCGCTCACACGAAAGCCGGCATGACCTCCTTGGCAAAGCGCTCGAGCTGCTCGAGGCAGAGCGCCTTGGGCACCCCGACCGAGAGGCTGATCGAGACACGGTCGAGGCCGGGATAGGCCTTCTCCACCTTCTTGAGGTGATCGATGATCTCGCCCGGCGTGCCGCACAACACGCCGCCGGCCTTGATCGCGTCGTCGATGCGCGGCAGCTTGGCGGTCGGCGCCTTGGCCGGGTCGCGCATGATCTCGATCTGCTCTTCGGTGAGCGCGCGCACCAGCCGCAGCTCGCCGAACATCTTCATGTTCTCTTCGTAGTATTTCCCGGCCTGGCGGATGCCTTCTTCCTTGCTGTCGGCGATGAAGAAATGGAAGCCGAAGCATAGCCGCTCGCCGAGCTTCAGATCCATGCCCTTCTTGGCGTGCGCTTCCTGCCATTTGAGCACGACGTTGTGCATCGCGCCGCCCTCGGCCGAGCCGCCGCCGACCATGCCCTGGATGCCGTGCTTCGCCATGAAGTCGAGCGCCCGGTCGGACGCGCTCTGCACCGGCTGCCAGCACTCGACCGGCAGGCGGAACGGCCGCGGCACGACGGTGAGGTCCTTGAGGTCGTAGCCGCGATAGGGCACCCGCGCCGGAATCGTGTAGTGCTTGCCCTCATGCGAGAAGGATTCGTTGTTGAACGCCTTGAAGATGATGTCGACCTGCTCTTCGAACAGCTCGCGGTTGGCCGCCTGGTCGAGCAGCGGCGAGCCGAAGGTTTCGACCTCGCGCGTGTGGTAGCCGCGGCCGACGCCGAAGGTGATGCGTCCGCCCGACAGGATGTCCGCCATCGCGTAATCCTCGGCCAGCCGCAGCGGGTGCCACATCGGCGTGATGTTGAAGCCGCAGCCGATGCGGAGCCGCTTCGTCAGATGGGTGAGATGCAGCGCCATCATCAGGACGTTCGGGATGCACTCGTAGCCTTCGCGCTGGAAATGGTGCTCGGCCATCCAGAAGGTGTTGTAGCCGAGGCGGTCCATGAGCTGGGCCATCCCCTGCGCCTTGTCGAAGACGGTGGCGAGCTTCTCGTTCGGAAACAGGCGGTCGTTGACGGGAATGCCGCCGTAGCCGACGTCTTCCAGGTCGATGTGGCCGGCGAAAAGGCTGTCGAATTTCGTGATCATTTCCTGCCCTCATGCAAAGCGTTTGGTTCGCCCGACAGTCACCAGATGCGCCTCGGTTCCGGCAACCAGCCTAGTCGCTTTGCGCGCCCGCACGCAAACCGGCGGTTGTCGGCGCGGGCAAGGGGGAAATGCGCGGTTTCGCGGCGGCCGTCCTGGGCTATTCGTCGCGATGGACGATTCGGACCGGCGAGGCGTGCACGCCGTAGGTGCGCATCGGCGTCGTCCCCGTGTTGCGGAAGCCGTGCGGGGTGTTCGCCGGCGCGGCGATCGTCGAGCCCGGCTTGATGGGCGTCGCGTTCGCCTCGTCGCCGATCCAGGCTTCGCCCGTGCCCTCGATCACCGTGACGACCTCCATGTAGGGATGCGCGTGCGTGCCGGTGGAATAGCCCGGCGGCGAAGTCTGGATGCCGACGCGGATCGGCGTCGAGCCGGCGTCGTCGCCGACCAGCGTCTGATAGGTCCGGCCTGACTCGAATGCTTCCCGATGGGCGTCTTCGAGATGAATAATCGGCATGATGCTGCCCCCGTTGCAGGGTTGTCCCACGCGGTCCGTCGTCAACGCCCGACGGTACGTTGCGACGCATCGGCGCGGATAACGCCCAGCTTATACGAAGTGCCGATCGCCGCATACGCGCATCGGCCGACGAAAGCGGATGCGTTAGCGGCTAAGGCAGTTGGGCCGCGTCGTGAATTTGAGGGCGGGGTTCTCGAGGAAGCGGCCGGCCATGACGGAGCGGCCGATCAGCACGCGATAGCTGAGATGCGAGCGGTCGGTGAGGGTGACCGGCTCTTCTCGGAATTTTCCGCCGAGGCAGATGGCGAGCATCACCACCGGCCGCGTCGTGGTCTTGGTCTCGCTGCGCTTGATCCGGACGACGCGGACAACGGGCCGTTCGAACACCGCCGTGTCTCCTTTGTGGTTGGAGACGGAAAAGCGGACCCAGGGGCGGCCGCCGCGCTCGAATTCCGTCAGGTCTTTCGCGTCGACCGAGCTGGTATCCGCGCCGGTGTCGAGCTTCGCGGTCACGATGAGATTTTCGGGAAGGAAGCGCACGAGCTCGATCCACCCGAGCTGCGGCTTCTCCGCACCATGGGCGGCCGCCGCCAGCAATCCGGCGGCGCCGAAGGCGATCGGTACGCCAATTTGCCTGATCCGAGCCATCCACGTCATGCCTGCCGCCGCCCGCCGCTATACGCCCTTCCTAGATTGCGATAATAACAGATGCCGATACTTCCTTGTCAGGCTGTTCGGAGGGTTCGATTGGGCGCGGGACGGCGGCTGATTCTGGCATTGCTGCTGACGGTGACGGCATCGGGCGCCGCCTTTGCCGGCGTCCAGGACGGCGTCAGCGCGCTGCAGCGCAAGGACTACCCGGCGGCGCTGCGGGCATTCGAGGCCGCGGCCAAGACCGGCGACGCGCGCGCGGACTATTACCTGGGGCGTATGTACCTGATGGCCGAGGGGGTGCTCGCCGACTATAAGAAGTCGGTGCGGTACCTCCGTAGGGCCGCCGACAAGGGAAACGCCAACGCGCAATTCTATCTCGGTAACCTTTATTACCTCGGCGAGGGCGTTCCGCGGGACGATGCCGAAGCGGCGAAATGGTACGAGAAAGCCGCGGCGCAGGCCGATCCGCTCGCGCAGTATTACCTCGGCGTGATGTATGCGTCGGGCACCGGCGTGCGCCGGAATGCGGTAACGGCGCATATGTGGTTCGATCTGGCCGCGTCGGGCGGATTCGCGACCGCGGCCGCGTTCCGCAAGCGCCTCGCCGGTACCATGACGCCGGCCGAGGTCGCCGAGGCCGAGCGGCGGGCCCAGGAATGGTCAGCAAGGCTGCCAAAATCCAAGCCCGGTCAATAAGGTAGCATCTGGCTCTTTGAGCCCGCCCTGCGAGTGTGTACAAAATTGTCACACTGTCCCGCTCTCATTGATTTCGATCATTTTTTTTTGAGAATTTTGTGGCATGATTCCCGCGTTGGGAAAAAACGTTGTGCGCGCTATGCGCGAGGGGGGGACGACGATGTCGGTCACCGAACGATATCCCAATGCCAAATCGCAAATCGGAGTTTCTCATGGGCTGCGGGCCAGCAGCTTTGCAGGCCTTCTTGTCCTGCTCGGCCTGTTCTGCAGCCTCGTGCCGCTTAAGTCGGCTTACGCCATCCCGCCGTTCGCGCGCCAGACGGGGCTGAACTGCAATGTATGCCATACCGTCTACCCGCAGCTGACGCCCTTCGGCCGCCAGTTCAAGCTGAACGGCTACAAGATGGGCAAGAGCGTGCCGATCTACGAAAAGCTTGGCGCCTGGCTGCAAGGCTCCTTTGACCGGACGAACAAGGATCAGACGGATCCGCCCGCCGAGCATTTCGCGACGAACAACAACTTCACCTTCGACGACGCGAGCCTGTTCTATGGCGGCCGGCTCGTCGGCGACATCGGCGCCTTCCTGCAGGGCACCTATGACGGCATCGGCCGGGTGTGGACCTGGGACAATATGGATGTCCGCTACGCCCACGACACCACGATCAACGGCAACAAGCTGCTGTTCGGCGTCAGCCTGAACAACAATCCGGGCGTCCAGGACGTCTATAACACGATGCCGGCCTGGTCCTTCCCGTTCGACAGCTCGGGCCTCGCGCCCGCACCGGCAGCGGCCCCATTCATGGAGGGAACGCTCGGTCAGATCTCGGCGGGCGCCAGCGTCTACGGTATGTGGAATAACCGCTACTACGCCGAGGTCGGCGCCTATCACACCCTGTCGTCGGGCGCGAATGACCTGTTGGCGGATTCACAGGACACGGTGAAGTCGGATGGCCTCGCGCCCTACTGGCGCTTCGTCTACACGCCCGATGTCGGAAAGAACAGCCTTTCCCTGGGAACTTTCGGCATTCATGCCGCGCTGTACCCGGATGCCAACCAGACCTCGAAGTCGGACTCCTACACGGATATCGGCTTTGACTCGCAATACCAGTATTTCGGCGAGCGCTACAGCTCCACGACGCGGGTCAGCTTCATCCAGGAATTCCAGGATTTGGGCGGCAGCGTCGCGATCGGCTCGGCCGACAATAACTCGAACCAGCTGCACAAGATCAACGCGAGCAGCAGCTTTACCTGGGACAAGACGTATTCCGGCACGCTCGGGATCGCGCATACCTGGGGAAGCAAGGATGCCACCTTCTACGGCACGCCGACCGGCTCGCCCGACAGCACCGCCTTGACGGTGCAGGGCGACTGGCTGCCGCTCAACAAGAGCCCGTGGTCGGTCTATCCCTGGTTCAATCCGAGACTCACCGCGCAATACACCCATTACTTCCAGTTCGACGGCAGCTCGAGCAACGTCGACGGGGCCGGACGGAGCGCGTCCGACAACGACACGCTGTTCCTTCTGGCGACGCTGACCCTTTGAGGCCACGCGAGCTGCACTCGAAGAACAAGATACATTCGAAAGTCTGATGTCCATCCAAGATCCGGCCGAACCGAACACACTTCGGTCTCGGCCGGATCAAGGGGGCCAAGGGGGGTGAGTCGATGTGAAGCGGACTCCGTGGTGTCGGCAGGCGACGCTTGGGGACGACGCGTTGACGCCAATCGAGCGCCGCTTCTCGGAACCATCAAATTCGGAAAGGCATATGAAATGCGATTGACTTACGGAGTTGTGAAAAAGACCGCGGGGGCCGTTGCCGTTTCAGCCGTGCTGGTGCTCGCCGCAAGCGCAGGCGCCATGGCCGACTGCGGCGACAAGGGCGGCGACGCAGCCCATGGCGACAAGATCTTCCACGAGACCTGCGTGACCTGTCACGGCGAGGACGGCCGCGGCGCCATCCCCGGCGCGCCGGATTTCACGGCGAAGGACAGCCCCCTGTTGAAGCCGGAAGCTCTTTTGCGGTCGCACATCCGGAACGGCTTCCAGGCGCCCGGCGCTCCGATGGCCATGCCGCCGAAGGGCGCTAACCCGGATCTGAGCGACCAGGACCTTCTGGACGTTCAGCAATACCTGCACAAACGCTTCTTGAAGTGCCCCGATTAACCGGGGGCGGTTGCTGAATCCGAAACCGGCATGGAGGAGGACCTGACATGCCTTTCAAGGTTGTGCTCCTATTCTTGCATCCGACCTTCGGCGTGCTCGGCACCCTCGCGGCCGTCTGGGTTTTTGTCGAAGCGCTGAACGCGACCGACGCCAACCAGCGACGCATCTGGATTGCCAGCTTGACGGTAGCCGGCCTTTTTATCCTGACCTGCTTTTTCGCGGGCTGGTTCTACACCGTCTACTATCATGGCGGGGACCAGCAGATCATTCTCAAGGGCCCGGTGCCCTGGGCGCACAGCTTCTTTATGGAGACGAAGGAGCATCTGTTTTTCATCCCGTTCATCCTGGCGCTCTATCTGCCCTTCGTCGCGCGCCTGCGGCTGTCGGCCAACAAGCCCGCGCGTCTCATGGTTCTCGTGGTTAGTGCGCTGATCGTCCTGGAGGGGCTGGCGCTCGAAGGGGCAGGCGCCATCATCAATTGGGGCGCGAAGACTGCGTTGGCCCAGACGGCGCAGACGATGACGAGCCCCGCGAACGTTGAGAAAAAGGTGCGATGATGGCTCCGACACCAAACACGCACGGCCCGTCGGTGGATGCCGAGAAAGAAAACACCGCCGCGGCGTGGGGGTTATCGGCGGCGATCACGGTGGTGTTCAACGTCGTGCTCGCCTTCGTCAAGGATTCCTGGCCGGCGCTCAATAGCGTTATGGCTTCGCTGACCGGCCATCATTGGCGGACCCACGCCTTGGCGGACGTGATCGTTTTTGTCCTGCTGGGATCGTTCTTCACGGCAAGAAGGATTCCCGGCGGCAAGTTGACGAACGGCTTGGCGGTGACGGTGGGCGCCGCCACTGTCATCGCGTCCCTAGCGCTGGGTCTCTGGTTCCTGTTCGTTTGAGAGGGACCAAAGGGCGCAATCCCGGCACCGGCACGTCCCGTCGGAGCAGCCGCAAGAAGGACTGCGGAGACGCGTGCCCGATCATCACCGGGTCGGGCTGCCTTGGCCGCCCG